>JBOGIW010000381.1:0-7300 GCA_050748045.1 Vicinamibacterales bacterium
GCCGGCCGCGCGTCGGCCGGGTCGGCCTTCGCTTCGCGAACAGCCGGGTCCTCGAGGGCGTCTCGATGTGTGCCGACGAGGCCCGCCGAGTACAGCGCGCCGATGAGTGTGGTCGTCGCCGCGATGACGCCTCCGAGGGCCGTGAGAATGCCCGGCAACGTCGTCCAGAACGACTTCGTGTCCGTCTTGGACGTGGATTTTACGCCGATCGCGTGCGATGACAGGGGGCGAGTCGTCCCGAGGCTGCGTTCATCACGGTTCACCTCGATCGAGGCGCGGATGGCCCGCTAGTCGAAGTCAGCGAACAGCGGTTCGACGTCCATGACGAGGCCTTCGACCGTCGGCGACCGCAATCGGCCCTGGCCGACGATCAGCGGAACGCCGTAGTGGCCGGCGTTGAGGACGGACAGTTCGATTCGCTTGGAGGGGGGATCGACGGCCCAGTACTCGGGAAGACCGAACCGGGCGAACAGATCTCGCTTGCGACCACGGTCCACGCTGGCCGTCGATGACGAGAGCACCTCGATCGCCAGGTCTGGTGTGAAGCGAATGGCCTCGTGCGGGCGCACGGCTCGGGCAGACCGGGGTCCGAAGTACACGAGGTCTGGCTGCACGATGTCGTGCTCGGACAGCACGATGTCGAGCGGCGAGAACAACACGAGGCCCCCGTGGCGGCGCCGGTGCTCGACCAGGGCCTCGTACAGCCGACCGCCGACGATCTGGTGCCACGGAAGGGGCGAAGGAACCACGCGCAGCGCTCCGTCGTACAGCTCGTACCGGTCACCGTTGTCCGGCATGCGCTGCAGGTCCGCGAAGCTGACGCGGGGCGTCACACGCTCCATACGGCGCATCTTAGCATCGTCATGTGCGAGCGCCGTGCCGGCTTGGTTCCCAGGAAAACAGCCAGACGCGTGTGGATGGTGGCGAAATCGCCGTACTGACGGGTCACGAGACGTGTGCGGAAGCGCCACCCGGTTCGGCCCTAACGGCTTGGTCGCTGCACGAAGGCACGGTACTGCGTCGGGTCGAGGCGGCACGTGCCTGACACCGGGCCGGGCAGCATGTAGAGCCTCGCGCCGGGTCCGAAGTTGAAGACGCGATAGAGGTGGAATTGCGTGGGCAGCGCCTCCGAGCATCGGAGCTCGTTGACCGTCAGGTTGAACGGGAAGTACTTGCCGAGGCCCGTCGTCTTGACTTCGATCACGCGAGGCGAGCCGTCGCCGTTGAACGAGGACACGTCGTACCCGGCGCCGTCGCCGCGCACCTGCGCGGTCCATTCGACGCGGGCGGCCAGGTCCGGCCGGCGGGCCGCGTCGTGCAGCCGCTTGCGCTCGAGCTCGAGGACAAACTCCTCACCGCGCCGTCCGAGGTCGCGATTTGCCGCGTCACGCCCGACGAAGTCGACCCGCGGGAGCCGTGCGGCCGGCGACCACGCGCCTTTCGGCACCTGCATGCGCTCGGGCGGTTCCTCGACGGCCTGGTCCAGATCGATCTGCCGCGGTTCGGGTGGGGTCTGCGGATTCAGCACGGGGCCGTTCAGCAACGGGTCGAAGAAATCGCGGTGAACGTCCAGGTATTCGAGCACGACCTGCTCGAGCAGCGTCTGGAAGTTGAACCGAGGCTTGTAGCCGTCGATGTAGGGGTAGCCATAGAGCGTCAGGACGGCGCTGATGTTCGCGTGCTTGAACTCGACGGAGCCCTTCGAGCGGTCGCGGAGCAACCGCCGCAGTTGCTGGTTGTGCCCGGCCTTGTTCACGGAAAGGCCCGCCAATTCCTGACGGAGCAGGTCGAAGTAGTCGGCGACAGTCGCCTCCACTTCGTCGCGTGACCAGGAATCGGATGCCATCGGGTCTGACTGACTCTGATGGATAACGCGTTGTAGTTTATTCCTTGACGTTGGATTTGACGATCGCGGCGCCTCCAGAGCTGATGGCACCTCCAGCGTTCCTTGTGAGGTCACAGTCCGCGACCACAACGTGGGCGCCCCGGGCCGCCTGAATCCCTGTTTTGCTTGTTGAGGATGACGCGGCAGCCATGCAGAATTGGTTTGGCTTACCGCCGCGGCCAGCTCGCCCATCTGCTCGCGCGCCCATCGTTCCTCAGGCTCTATTAGCTTGACGGCAACCTTCCGAAGGAATTGTCCGGCGACAACGTTGTCCGCCTCGAACACGTAGCCAAGGAACCACGGCCAATGAAGTGGCGCAGCTGGTATTTGCCGTCGATCCACTGCCCTTCGAGCAGCTTGGCGAAGCTTCCCATCGGTGTGGCGTGTTATGTGGCGCGCAGCCGTCAGGTGTTCATCAAGCATTCAGCCATCGCGTTCCACAGGAATATTTTCGGGCGCCATCCAGACCACTTGTCCGTGCCGTGAGACGGGTACCGCGTTTCCGGCAGCCTTGTGACGCAGCAACGCTTCGCGTACGGCCCGAACGAGGGCGTTCTCGATCAGCTCGACATCCGCGAGCCGCTCGGTCAGTGATCTGTTCGATTCAGAGTTGTCAGTCACCGTATTTCTTCATGAGCCTTTGCCAGGCCGACGCATTTCACCATGTCGACGAGCTCTCTGACGGTCGTATCAACCTTCGGCATCGGGTGACTCCATTGCGCGGCCTCGACGCTCTTTCTCGTGGAAGCGGCTTCGGGGCATCCAACCCCGACATGGCGAGCCGTGGTGCCAGTGGCGATGGGCGACGTGCCGGTCTCGCCGGCAGAAGGCTCGCGCTCACACACGATCGGAACTGACGTGACGAGCCTGCCGCAGATCGCACCCAGCACCGACCTGACGGCGAGCCCAGCCGCGGGGATCGTCTGACACGAAAGCCCTTCTGTCAATGTGCAGCCAGGGAATGGACCTTGGTCCTGGGTGACATGCCGGCCGTTTGTAGCGCGAGAGATCGCACCCGCAGTCAATTCAGCTCGGCGCGGTCACACGCGAAAACACCGTGTGTGACGGTCGCCCGAACCTGCGAGACTGAAACGGCGCGGCTGATAACGGGCCGGCAGAGACTCGCGATCTGGCGCGAACTGCACTTCGGCCAATAAGAATCGGCCACTTGCGCAGAAGGAGTGCGCTATGTCCCCACCGTCACTCGCAACCTGAGCGTCGTGCCCCCGAGATCGTGCTCCTGGAAGATCGCCGACACGCCGGCCGCGCCGATCGCATTCGGCACGAAGCGAACGTGCACCTCGGCCCCCGCGGCAATCCAGCGGACGATCGGCACCTCCAGGCCGCCGAGCAGGTGCCAGCTCCGGAATCGCTCGTCCACACGTTCGCCCTCGACTCCGAAGGGCGACTCTTCCCGATACGCAAGCATGCCCCCGCCCCCGCCTCCGTACGCAATCAGCCGGCCGCGCGCGATCGGAAACCGATAGCCGGCGCTCGCCTCGATCGGCATCGTGGTGATCTCCACGGGGATTCCGAGCGGATACGCGGTGCCCTCATGGAGGAACACGCGCTCGCCGGTGGCGGTGGCGCGCGACACGTCCACCTGCACGAACACGCGCCGCCAGACGTTGGTCACTTGTACGCCGCCGCCGATCTGCGTCGTGCGAACCTCGCCGGTGATCGTCTCGAAGCTTGCGGTTGCCGCGAGCCATGACGCGCCGGCTTCGAAGACTCCGCGGATGCCCGGGCGGTTCGAAGCCGGTGAGGGTGGCGAGGCGACGCGAGGCTGTGGACCCGGCGCCTGCGCCGCCGCAGAGGTGGACACGAAGACCGAGGACAAGACGATGAGGACGACTGCTCTTCCTGTCATTGCGCCACCCCCAGGCCGCGGAGCGTCGCCCGCGGATCGATCAATCCGTATCCATACTCATCGTCGCGGCCGGCGGGACCGAGGTCGCGGGCGAAGCGCTTGATTGCAGCCTCGATCGCCGCGGGGTTGGTAATGCCCTGACTGTACAGCAGGGCGGCGAGGCCGGCGACATGGGAGGTGGCCATCGAGGTGCCGTGGTACGAATCCTCGAGGAAGATGTCGAACCGCGGGCTCAACACGCGAGGGTCGAAGAAACCGCGATTCAGTGTCTGCTGATAGATGCCGCCTGCATCGCCATCACGTCGCCGGTTCCCGCCTGGCGCCGCAATTTCCACGTACGAGCCGGTGTTCGAATAGAACGCGCGATCGAGGTTCCTTGATATCGCTCCCACCGCAACGACGCCGTCTATGTCTTCTGCGAACGCCGCCGGATAATTGGTCCGGTTGCCGGTCTCGTAGTCGTTGCCGGCGGCAATGGCCACGAAGACTCCACGGGAGACGGCATACCGAATCGCCTCGCGCTCAGCGACCGATGCATTCGGACCGCCGAGGCTCAGATTGATAACCCTGGCACCGCGGTCCGTCGCATAGCGGATCGCCTCAGCAGTTGCCGCCGTGTCGCATTCACTGAAACCGGCCGGCAACACGGCGATCCCCGTCCTGGCGAACGCGAAGAGAAAATCCCAGGCCGTCGCGCACACCTTGAGCGGCATGATGCGCGCGTTATACGCGACACCGGCCAGGCCCAGGCGGTTGTTGGTCGTCTGCGCGATTGTTCCGGCGACGTGCGTGCCGTGGCCACCCATGTCGACGGGCAGTGCGTCGCTCCACCAGAAGTCCCACGGGTCGACGAATCTTCCTGGACGCTCCAAGTCGGGTGCCGCGAGAAACGGTACGGTGACGCGAAAGAGGAACCGCCCGTCGCTGCGGAGAAACGTGAGGATTTCGCTGCGGAATGCAACGCCGCTGTCGACGACCGCCACGGTCACGTCCGACCCGCCGCCCGGGTTGATGTCCCACGCGGTGTCCATGCCGATGCTCTGGAAGTTCCATTGGCGTCCGTATGACGGGTCATTGGGTCGCGCCTGGAGGGTCCGGACGTAGACGGGCTCCGCGTACTCAACGTCGGGCCTGCTGCCAAGCGTCCTCGCCGCCGCACGCACGTCACTTGCCTGAGGAATGTCGATGACGGAGAAGTCAGCATGCCGCGGCCGCGCGTCATCCTTCGCGCCCGGCACGGCGGCGAGGGCCGCGGTCCTCGCCTGGCTCCCCGCCCCCGGCCTGAACTTGACGATCACGCGGCCGGGCACATAGGGCGCACCATCCAGGAGCGCGAGCGCCTGGTCCTGAGTCAGGCCGCCGCGCATCGTCCGCACGCCTTCGTCCTGGGTCTCCTCCCGTGCACCAAGAGAAGCGGCCAGCAGGAGCGCGATCGCGCACGTGCCGGCCGCCCATCGAAGCATCTGAATCGTCACTGCTGCCTCCTCGCCCCGGCGACCCGAAAAGCCGGGCCACTCACTGTGGGCGATGATCCGGCGGCGCAGTGACTGATTGGGTCCTTCGCTCGATGTTCGCGGCCGCTACCACGCCCGCCGGAGGTCCCCGAAGGGAAGGATCCGCTGCGAGGCGATGTCCCAGGCGACGCGCGGGAGATCCAGGTCGAGCCGCGGCGCGTACTGGGCGCGCGCCGCGTCGAGCTCGTCGAGCAGGTCCTCGGCCAGCGTCGAGGGGGAGAGGACGCGAACCTGCGATCCGAAGCCGAGAATCCAGCGGCGCAGCGCCCAGTCGATGCAGACGTCCATCTCGACGCGTACGGCGCCATCAGCCTGCGTCCTGACCCTCTGGCTCGGATGCCACTCGCGCCCGGCGACGTGCGACGCGATGCGCGGATCGAACTCGATCTCCACGCGCTCGGGCGGGCCGGAATGGACGCCGAGCGAGTGCGGGAACGCCTCGACGGGTTCCGCGGGCTCGGTGAAGTGCTCATCGCGCAGGGCGAGACGCTCGATGCGCTCCACGGCGAACGTGCGGACCTCTCCGTACTCCGGCACGTACGCGCGCAGGTACAGCGCGCCCTCCGCGTAGACGACGCGGTACGGATCGACCGCGTAGTCCTTCGTGCGGCGGCTGGTCAGCGAGTGATACCGCATGCGCACCTTCCGGCGATGGAGGGCTGCGTCGAGGAGCTGGGCCACGCGCTCGCGGTGACCCTTCTCACCGCGCGTTCCGCCCGGCACGCGCTTGGCGCCGACGACGCCGGGGAGCCGATCGAGGAACCGGCGCATCGCAGGCGTGACCGTCTGCTCGAAACGCGTGAAGGCGCGCGCGAGCTCCTCGTGGAACGGCGCGCCGGCGACGCATTCGAGGGTCGCGCGGCTGAAGTAGAGCGCGCACAGCTCGACGAGCGTGAAGCCAGAGTCGATGCCTTGCAGCGTGCGGGCATCGATCTTCCACGCGACGTGCGTGTCGCGCTTCTCCTGGTACAGCGGAAAGCCCGCTTCCTGCAGCGCCGTCAGATCGCGCCGGATCGTGCGCGTCGTCACGCCCTGGTCCGCCGCCAGCCGCTCGACGGTGAGACCCAGACGCGCGGCGGCCAGCGACCGCAGGATCTGCCACTGGCGAATCGCTTCCTGGCTACGCGGCATGCGCTCCTTCCGCGATCCTGAAACCCGGATGGGCCCGCCAATCGAAGTAGACGGACTCGAGCCGCTGATTTTCGGAGCTGCGGCTCATCGAGCGTTTCGCTGGACCGTGACAGAAAGGGTCATACGCCCGGTCTTCGCCGGCTCCCTGCCCGTGGGGATTCGGTTCAGGACTCTGAGTCAGGACTCTGAGTCAGGACTCTGAGCCAGGACTCTGAGTCAGGACTCTGAGTCAGGACTCTGAGTCAAGGCTCTGAGCGTTACGGACGGGGCGGGGGGAACAGCCGCGCGTAGGCGGTGCGGATCAGGAGGCCGAGCGAGCGATGGCGGTAGAGCCGGTAGAGCCCGTTCAACACCGCCTGTCGCCGCTCGCGCCTGGCTGCTTCGGCCTGGAGGCGGACGAGGATCGGCGCCGCCACCGTGGCGCTCATGTCGCGGCCGATGCCGCGCTCGTCGAGCGCGACGAACGCGGCCATCAACCGCCCGTGAAAGGCGTTGCGCCCGCTCTCGCGCAGAGACCTGAGCTCCGGGCGCATCTGGGGATGCTTCTGGCGGCCGGTGCCGCTGCCGATGATCGGATTGAGGTTGATCTCCCACACCTGCGGAACGCCGTCCAGCACCCCGTAATCGACCCGGCCGTAGTCGATGCCCGCGATCGCGAAGACCTTGCGCAGCCACCCTTCGTGAGGATTTCCTTCGACGAACGCCATCTCGTCGCGCAGCGTGGATTCGGTCGGCTCGTTCTGCGCCGCCTTGAGGCACCACTGGCTCGAGACGAACGCATGGCACGGGATGATCGCCGCCCCGACCTTGAACGCCGAGTACTTCCGGAAGACGCCGCCGGCGCGCGACGTGTCGCAGTACTCCACGATCATCAGGTCTTCCGGCTTCTCGCCTCTCAGC
>JBOGIW010000382.1:0-9012 GCA_050748045.1 Vicinamibacterales bacterium
GGTTCGTGCTCTACGTCGGCAACATCAAGCCGCACAAGAATCTCGTGCGGCTGATCGAGGCGTTCGACGGCCTGCGGCGCGACGGGTTCGACGATCTGAAGCTGCTCATCATCGGCGACGAGATCTCGAAGTGGCCCGCGCTGCGGCGCGCGGTGCACCGCTACAAGCTGCACAAGCACGTGCGGTTCCTGGGCTTCCAGTCCGACGAAACGCTCGCGAGCCTCTACCGGCTGGCGGCCGTCTTCGTGTTCCCGTCGCTCTACGAGGGGTTCGGCCTGCCGCCGCTCGAGGCGATGGCCAGCGGGACGCCGGTCGTCACGTCGAACGTGTCGTCGCTGCCGGAGGTCGCCGGGGACGCGGCGGTGCTCGTCGATCCGTATGACGCCATCGACATCAAGGAGGGGATCAGGCGCGTGCTGACCGACCCGGTGCTGCGCGCGGAGCTCCGGTGCAAGGGCATCCAGCGCGCGCGGGCGTTCTCGTGGGAGCGCTCGGTCGCCCGCACGCGGGAGATCTACTTCGAGGCGGCTCGAGCCGCGTCGCCGGGGATCGGCGCGGGCTGATGCGGGTCGCGCTGGCGCACGACTGGCTGACGGGCATGCGGGGCGGCGAGAAGGTGCTCGAGGCGCTGTGCGAGCTCTACCCCGACGCCGACATCTTCACGCTGCTGCACGTGCGCGGCGGCGTCGCGGCGTCGATCGAGCGTCACCGCATCCGGACCTCGTTCGTGCAGCGGCTCCCGGGATCGGCGGAGCACTACCGGTGGTACCTGCCGCTCTTCCCCGCCGCCGTCGAGCAGTTCGACCTCGACGGCTACGACCTGGTGATCAGCTCGTCGCACTGCGCGGTGAAGGCCGTCGTGCCTCGGGGCGCGGCGCGTCACGTCAGCTACTCGCACTCGCCGATGCGATACGCGTGGGACCAGTTCGACGCCTACTTCGGGCCGGCGCGGGTGGGCGCCATGGCGAGCCGGTGGATTTACCGGCCGATGCTGGCGCGTCTCGCGCGCTGGGATGCCGCGACGGCGCACCGGGTGCACCGCTTCGTGTCGAATTCGAACCACGTTGCGGGCCGGATCCGCCGGTACTATAATCGTCAGGCCACCACCGTGTATCCGCCGGTCGATACGTCCTTCTACCAGCCCGACACCACAGCCCCCGGTTCTCATTTCCTCGTCGTGTCGGCGCTGGTTCCCTACAAGCGGATCGAGATCGCCATCGAGGCGTGCGCGCGCGCGGGCGCGCGGCTGCGCATCGCCGGCGATGGGCCGGGACGGGCCGGGCTCGAACGGTACGCGGCGGCGCGAGGCGCGAGGGTCGACTTCCTCGGAGTGCAATCCCCCGATCAGATCCGGGACGAGTACCGTCGCGCCGCGGCGGTGCTGCTGCCGGGCGAGGAGGACTTCGGCATCGTGCCGGTCGAAGCCCAGGCGTGCGGCCGGCCCGTCGTGGCGCTGGCGCGCGGCGGCGCCCTCGAGACGGTCGTCGACGATGAGACGGGGGTCCTGGTCGGCGAACCGACGGCCGGCGCCTTCGCGGCCGGACTCGAGCGTCTCGCGCGCCTGCGCCTGGACACGGGGCGCCTGTGCGCACAGGCGCAGCGCTTCTCGCGCGACCGTCACCTCGCGCACATGAAAGACGTGATCGACGAAACCCTCGCGGCCCCCCTCGGACACCGATGGTAAAGCGCTACAACCGGCTGCTCGTCGCGTTCTACGTGGTCACCGACGCCCTCCTGGCCATGTGGGCGTTCGTGCTGGCGTACGGGATCCGCTTCGAGAGCGGCCTCATCCCCGTCACGAAGGGCTACCCCCCGATCGAGCAGTACATCAACGTGCTCCCCTTCGTGGCCATCCTGACGCCGCTGGCCTTCCAGCTCCAGGGCCTCTACCGCCTGCGCCGCGGCCGATCGCGCGTCGACGACTTCTTCGGGGTCCTCGTCGGCAGCATCCTGGCGGTGGTCTTCGGCGTCGTCTCGACGTTGTACGTGCAGGCGTATTACGTGTCGGACGAGGCGAAGGCGCGCGGGGCGTACGAGGTGTCGCAGCTCGTGTGGGCGCTGTTCTTCGGCCTGAACGTGCTGCTGACGTACTGCTCGCGCGAAGGCGTCCGGTGGCTCCTCGAGCGGCGCTGGCGCGCGGGCATCGGGTTGAAGCGCGTGCTCATCGCCGGCGCCGGCGACCTCGCGCGCTCGGTGGCGGATCGCTTCCTCCAGCACCGCGAGCTCGGCTACCAGGTGGTCGGCTTCATCGACGACCGCGCGGCCGGCGATCACATCGGGTACCGCGGCCTCCCGCTGCTCGGCACGCTCCGGGACGTGGCCGACATCGCCCAGCGCGAGCGGGTCGATCACCTGTACGTCGCGCTGCCGCTCGAGGAGCACTCGAAGCTGCTCGACCTCGTCGACCTCACGAGCCGCGAGTGCATCGACGTGAAAGTCGTGCCCGACCTGCTGCAGTTCATCGCGCTGCGGGCGAGGCTCGAGGACCTCGACGGCCTGCCCGTCATCAACCTGAACGACGTGCCGCTGCAGGGGATCAACTCCTGGGTGAAGCGCGTGCTCGACATCCTGCTCTCGCTGGCCGCGCTCGCGCTGCTCGCCATCCCGATGGCCACCATCGCGCTCATCGTGCGGTGGACCTCGCCGGGGCCGGTGTTCTACCGGCAGGAGCGGATGGGCCTGGACGGGAAGGGCTTCACGGTCTATAAGTTCCGCTCGATGTACCAGGACGCCGAGGAGGGCAGCGGCCCCATCTGGGCCCGCGAGAACGACCCGCGCGCCACGTCGATCGGACGGTGGCTGCGCCGGTTCGATCTCGACGAGCTGCCGCAGTTCTGGAACGTGCTGCGCGGCGAAATGTCGATCGTCGGGCCGCGGCCGGAACGGCCGTTCTTCGTGCAGCAGTTCAAGCACCGCATCCCGCAGTACATGCTCCGCCACAAGGTGAAGGCCGGCATCACCGGCTGGGCCCAGGTGAACGGCTGGCGCGGCAACACCTCCCTCGAGAAGCGCATCGAGTACGACCTCTACTACCTCGAGAACTGGTCGGTGACGCTCGACCTCAAGATCATGTGGCTCACCGTCGTCCGCGGACTGTTCCAGCGAGCGTACTGAGGATGCCACGCACCGTCGTCACGGGGGCCGCCGGGTTCATCGGCTCCCACCTGTGCGAGGCGCTCGTCGACCGGGGGCACACGGTCGTGGCGATCGACAACCTGCTCACCGGCGACATGGCGAACGTGGCGCACCTGCGCGACCGCGACTTCGAGTTCATTCGCCACGACGTCACGCGCTACATCGACGTCGATGGGCCGGTCGACTACGTGCTGCACTGGGCGAGCCCGGCCAGCCCGATCGACTACCTGGAGCTGCCGATCCAGACGCTGAAGGTCGGCTCGCTCGGCACGCACAACGCGCTCGGCCTGGCCAAGGCGAAGCGCGCGCGCTTCGTGCTGGCGTCGACCTCCGAGGTCTACGGCGATCCGCTCGAGCACCCGAAGAAGGAAGCCTACTGGGGCAATGTCAACCCGATCGGCCCGCGCGGCGTGTATGACGAAGCCAAGCGCTTCGCCGAGGCGATGACGCTCGCCTATCACCGGTTCCACGGGCTCGACACGCGGATCGCCCGCATCTTCAATACCTACGGCCCGCGCATGCGGCTGCGCGACGGCCGCGCCGTGCCCGCCTTCATGTCGCAGGCGCTCCAGAACGAGGACGTGACGATCTTCGGCGACGGAACCCAGACCCGCAGTTTCACGTACGTCAGCGACCTGGTCGACGGCATCCTGCGGCTGATCGATGCGCCGACGAACGAGCCGGTCAACCTCGGCAACCCGCACGAGGTGACCATCGAGGCGATCGCGCGCACGATCATCAGGCTGACGGGATCGAAGAGCCGGATCGTCTACAGGCCGCTGCCGGTGGACGACCCGAAGGTGCGCCAGCCCGACATCACCCGCGCGCGCACGCTGCTCGGCTGGGAGCCCACGGTGCAGCTCGAGGAGGGCCTGCTGAAGACGATTGGCTTCTTCCGGGAGAAGCTGGGGCTGACGTAACGTCAGTTCCACGTTCCGAGTTCCCTGTTCCGGGTTCTGGTTCGTGGTTCTGGTTCCAGGTTCTGGTTCCAGGTTCTGGTCCAGGTTCTGGTTCGTGGTTCTGGTTTCGTGTTGTGGTTCGGTGTTCCCGCTTGCGGAGTCGCGCTGACGCCGGGCTGGCGGTTGACCGTTGGACGCAACCTGGAACCTGGAACCTGAACCTGGAACCTGAACCTGGAACCCGGAACCTGGAACCCGGAACGGGATCAGTGTCCCTCGTTGATCAGCCGCCGCATCCGCACGAAGTAGTCGGCCGACGAGATCAGCGTGAGGGTCAGCGCCGCGTACACGGCGACGTCGATCAGCCATGACCGTTCCTGCCGCCAGTTGAAGTACAGGAACACGATGCTGACGACGATGTAGGTGGCCGTCGCGAACTTGCCGAAGAACGAGGGGCGGAACGTGCGGGGGCCTACGGCGAGGTTCACGATCGCGACGACGGCGACGATCACCACGTCGCGGCTGATGAGGAGGATCGCCAGCCAGAGGGGGATGTGGTTCGTCACGGGCACGTCGGGGATGGTCAGCACGACGAACGTGGTCACCACCAGGAGCTTATCGGCCATGGGATCGAGCCACGCGCCGAGGCTCGTGCGCTGGTTGGCGCGGCGCGCGATCAGGCCGTCGAGCGCATCGGTCAGACCGGCCGTGATGAAGGCGACGAGCGCCCAGCCGAGGTGGCCGTACGTGACCAGCAGCACGAAGGCGGGAATGATGAGGATCCGGAGGAACGTGAGCTGGTTGGCGACGGTCAGGATGCGCACGGCGTCAGCGTGTGGCGCGAGCCAGCGCGGCCACCCGCTCCAGGACGTCGATCGCCTCGGCACCCGAGACGGGCCGCGTCACCGCGAACCGGGCCCCCTCGTCGAGCGGCATCGCGCCCGACGCGACCGCCACCGACACGTCCGGGTAACTGAGGTGCCCCGGCGCCATGTCGGCAATCGCCGGCCGGGCGGAGATCCAGGCGTCGCGGCGGTCGGTCCTGTCGCCGGCGGCGAGCAGCACGAGCCGGCTGACCGCCGCGGCCAGATCGCCGCGCCTGATGCGGCCGCGGGGTTGAAACGTGTGGTTCGGAAACGGCTCGAGGACGCCCGCCCGCGCCACCTGCCCGATCCACGGGGCCGCCCAATGGTTGCGCGCATCGGTGACGACGACCTGTCGCTCGGGCGCGCGCTGGAGCAGCGGCTCGAGCCGGATGCCGATGAGCGCCGCGAGATCGCCCCGGGTGATCTGGGGCGACTCCGGGATCGCGTGGAAGTCGGCCGGGAGCTTCGCGAGCCGCGCCCGTTCCGCGACCTCGGCGATCCGCGTGGCGAGCGCGTCGCTCGGCTCAATCTCCGCCGCCTCGCGGTACAGCGACTCGGCGCCGACGAAATCCATGCGCTGCTCGAGGATCTCGCCGATCTGGACGAGCGACGCGGCGTCCGACGGGTCGAGCTCGACGGCGGTCCGCAGCTCGGCGAGCGCCGCCTGCGAGTCGCCGCGACGCCGCTCGACGATGCCGAGCTCCCGGTGGAGGAACGGGCTGCCGGGCGATCCCTCGATCGCCCGCTGGTAGGCGGCGCGCGCGTCGTCCAGGCGCCCGTCCCTGGCAGCCGCCCGCGCGCCCTCGACGATCTCCTGCGCGCTCCTGAAGCGCAGCACGTCGACACGGCGCCGCACGTCGACGAGCGACGCATCGGCCGCCAGGGCCCCCTCGAAGGCGGCCAGCGCTTCCTCGTCGCGCTTCAGGCCGAGGAGCGCCTGGCCACGGCCGACGAGCGCCGGCACGTACCGCGGCGCGTGGACGAGCGCCGCCGTGAAATCCGCAAGCGCCGCGTCGTACGCGCGCCGCGCCAGATCCACGTAGCCCGCGCCGGCCTGCGCCGGGTAGAGCGACGGAGCGCTCCGCATCGCGCGCGCGAACTCGCGCTCCGCGTTCCGGAGATCGTCGTTCTGCAGGAACCGCCACCCCCGATCGATTCGCTCGGTGCCGGCGAAGCCCGCCAGCGTGTCGGGCACGGCCGGATAGACGAACTCGGGGTGCCGCGGCATGTCAGGCATGGGCGGCGGCGTCCGCGCGGCGCAGGCGGCCATCACGAAATTCAAGATGCAAAAGGCGAAAAGCAAACAGCGCGCGCGCCACCGATTGCACCGTCCTTTTCGCATGTTGAATTCTGAATTCTGCATTCCGTCCCTACTCCGCATTCGCCACGTCCGGTGGAGCCGTAAGGCGCTCGATGAACCGGCGGGGCACATCGGCCTCGATGACGACGCGACCGTCGGTGGCGACGTGACTGATCACGCGGGCCACGCGGTAGAGGCGCGCGATCTGCCGGCGATCGAACGCCTTGCCCGTGTCGAAGGCGATCGTGATCCGCCGCGTGTCGAGCGCCAGCCGTGCGGCGATCACCTGCAGGAGGTCGCCGACACCGGCGCCGTTCCGCGCCGAGATCAGCACCGCCGACGGATCGGCCGTCTGGATGCGGCGGCGCTCCTCGGGATCGATCAGGTCCATCTTGTTGTAGACCTCGACGACCGGCACGTGCTGCGCTCCCACCTCCTCCAGCACGCGCCGCACGGCGGCCATCCGGCGCGGGCGATCGTCGCTGGCTGAGTCGATGACGTGCAGTGCGAGGTCGGCCTCCGCGACCTCCTCGAGCGTCGCGCGGAACGCGGCCACGAGCGCGTGCGGCAGGCGGTCGATGAAGCCGACCGTGTCCGACACGAGCAGCTCCCGGTTGTCCGGCAGCCGGACCTGTCGCACGAGCGGATCGAGCGTCACGAACAGCGCATCCGACGTGACGGCGTCGGCCGAGGTCAGCTGGTTGAAGAGCGTCGTCTTGCCGGCGTTGGTGTAGCCGACGAGGGCGACCGTCGGCACCGACTGCTTCTGGCGGCGGTCGCGGAGCTGGGCGCGCCGCCGGCGGACGTGGTCGATCTCGCGCTGGATGGCCTGGATGCGGGCGCGAATGCGCCGGCGATCGGTCTCGAGCTTCGTCTCGCCGGGCCCGCGCGTGCCGATGCCGCCGCCCAGGCGCGAGAGCATCGCACCCGCGCCGGCCAGGCGCGGGAGCAGGTACTTGAGCTGCGCGAGCTCCACCTGCCACTTCCCTTCCCGCGTGCGGGCGCGGCGCGCGAAGATGTCGAGAATCAACTGCGTGCGGTCGATGACCTTGCGCTCGATCTTCTCCTCGAGCTGCCGGAGCTGCGCGGGCGTGAGCTCGTTGTCGACGAGGACCGCATCGACATCGGCTTCGGCGCAGGCGGCGGCGAGCGAGGCGACCTTGCCGCTGCCGATGAAGGTCGCGGGATCCGGCTTCGGTCGTTCCTGCAGCATGCGCAGCACGACCTCGGCGCCGGCGGCATCGGCCAGGCCGGCGAGCTCATCCAGCGATCGATCGGCGTCGATACGGCGTG
Source organism: Vicinamibacterales bacterium (assembly GCA_050748045.1). Lineage (GTDB taxonomy): Bacteria > Acidobacteriota > Vicinamibacteria > Vicinamibacterales > UBA2999 > CAVYVZ01. The sequence continues at coordinate 7,494 of JBOGIW010000382.1, forward strand.
CGCTGCTGGTGATCAGCCCGACGAGAGCGGCGCGCTCGGACCTGGAGGAAGACGTCGCACGACGGTCGGCCATGAGACTCGCCAGCCGATGTTAACGTACAATTCCGGCTCGCCCGATGACACCCCTGCGGCGGCAGTTGCGGACGCCTCAGAGCGCCGCGGCGATCCTGATCCTCGCTCTGTGCCTCGCCTATGCCGGCGACGCGGGCCACGGCTTCATCAAGGACGACTTCCGGTGGATTCGCGAGACACGGATCGACGCGGTGTCCGACGTCCCGCGCCTCCTCGGCCGAACCGACGGGTTCTATCGGCCGCTCGTGTCGTTGAGCTTCTCCGTGAGCAGCGCGGCCGGCGGCCTGACGCCGCGGCAGTACGGCCTCACGAACCTGGCGCTGCTGGTGGCGGCCGCCGCGCTCGTGTGGCGGCTCGCGCGGACGCTCGGCCTCGCGGAAGGCCCCGCGCTCGTGGCGGCGGGCGCGTGGGCGTTCAACTTCCACGGCATCAACATGGCGGTGCTCTGGATCAGCGGGCGCACCGCGCTCATCGTCACGATCGGCGCGCTCCTTACGGCGATCGCCTCGGTGTCCGGCCGCACGTGGCTCGCAGGCGCCTGCTGTCTGCTCGCCATGCTCTCGAAGGAAGAAGCCGTGCTGCTGCCGATCCTCGTGGCCGCATGGTGCGCGTACGACGCCGAGGGTCCGGCCACGCGACGCCTCGCCACGGCCGCACGCCGTGCCTGGCCGTGTTTCGCGGCGATGGCGATCTACCTGGCGCTTCGCCTGCGAACCGACGCCTTCTGGCCGGCCGACGCGCCGGCCTACTATCGGCTCTCGGCCGCGCCGTCGCTCCTCGCCGGCAACCTCGTGCAGTACGCCGATCGCGCGCTTACGTGGCCCCTCGTCGTGGCGCTCGTGATGTACGCCGCCTCCGCGGGCAAGGCGCGCTTCGACGGGCACGCGCGACGGGTGGTCGTGTTCGGGGCTCTCTGGATCGCCTGCATGTTCGCACTGACGGTCTTCGTGCCCGTCCGCTCGAGTCTCTACGCCGTGCTGCCGTCGGCGGGGTCGGCGCTTGCCGCGGGCGCCGTGGCCTCGGCCGCGAGTCGAGCCGCCCCTGCGCGCGCCGGCATGGCGATGACGGCCCTGGCGCTGCTGCCGCTGCTGCTCCTGCCGATCTACTGGCTGCGCAACGAGCGCTGGACGCGGCTGGCGGATCTGTCGTCCACGGTGCTGAACCAGGTGCGTGCGGCGGCCGAGCGGGAGCCCGGCCGCCGCATCGTGATCGTCGACAACCCCGCGGAGCGATTCAACCTGGATGCGGCGTTCGGCAGCCTGTGGCCGGATGCGTCGGCGCTCCTGCTGCCGCCCGGGACCGTGGCCGACCTCGCGACCGACGCGACAAGCGCCCCGGCAGACGCCGTCGTGCTGCGGCTCGAGGGGGGGCGGCTGACGCAGGAGAGATAGACGTGGCGAAGCGTCGTGCATCCTCGACGAAGAGATCGAAGAAGACGCCTCTGCCG
>JBOGIW010000383.1:0-13269 GCA_050748045.1 Vicinamibacterales bacterium
TCCGAAACCGTTCGTCTGGACGAAAACGGCCGATGAGATTCTGATGAGCATCGCGCGATTTGCACAGCGCACCGCTGGCGGTGGCACCGCATGATTTATTTCACGAACCACTGAGACGGGACACTAGGAGCGCGCGAGTGGAACTGTCCGCCCCGTAGTTGGGCCATACTTCGCCATCGACGCACGCTTCAACGCCGTGGGATTTAGGACCACCGCATGACGCACGCTCGCAACGAGTACATAATTCCGAAATGCCGCAACGAGTGGTAGACAAGTCCACTGCATCTTGAAGCAGGCCGGGCTAAATAGCGGGGTGGAATATCTCGTCGTCATCGAGAAAGGGCCGTCGTCGTTCGGGGCGTACGTTCCGGATCTGCCGGGACTTGGAGTCGTCGGACGGTCTGTCTCGGACGTAAAGCGACTGGTGAAGGAAGCCATCCAGCTCCACCTCGCTGGCCTGCAGGAAGATGGCCTTCCGATACCCGAGCCAGCGGCTCGCTCCCACATGGTTCCTGTGCCGCGACCGCGCACGCGCCGGGTGACCGGGAGGAGCAGGCCGCAGTCCCCGGCCCGGCACGTGACGCGCTCTCGCGTGACTCTCCGATAAGTCGCTTCGACCGCGACCTGCATCAACCACTGTGCTGATTCGCGAATAGTTCCGGAGCGGAGCTCCAGGCTCCCGGCCCCCGGCTCCCTTCACGAGATGAGCTGGTAGCCGCTCCCGTGGACCGTGACGATATAGCGCGGCTCGTGGGGCCGGGGCTCGAGCTGCGTGCGCAGCTTCGCGATGTAATTGTCGACGGTGCGCGTCACCGAGAGCTGGTGGTAGCCCCACACGTCGCGCAAAAGCTGCTCGCGGCTGACCACCTCGTTGCGGTGCGCCATCAGGTACCGCAGCAGCTCGAACTCGCGCGCCGAGAGCGGCACGCGCTTGCCCTTCCGGAACACGAGACGCTGCCGGAGCTTCACCGTCACTTCGCCGAAGGTGAACTCCGGGCCGGTGGCGGAATGCCAGTCGTCGCGGCGCACCTGGGCGCGGACGCGGGCGAGCAGCTCGCGGACGCTGAACGGCTTGCTGACGTAGTCGTCGGCCCCGAGGTCGAGGCCGCGGATGCGATCGCTCTCGTGCGTCCGCGCCGTGAGCATGATGATCGGCACGCGCGTCCCGAGGCTGCGGAGCTGCTGGCACAGCTCGAAGCCGCTTTCCCCCGGCAGCATCACGTCGACGATCAGCAGCGCGAAGGCCCGGCGCGGGAACTCCACGATGGCCTGCTCGGCCGAGTCGACGGCCGACACGCGGTACCCTTCGTACTCCAGGTTGTCGGTCAGCATGGCCCGCATCTGCGGCTCGTCCTCGACGACGAGGATGTCGCGAACCGGGTGTTCGGACGGAAGCGCGCGTTTCATGACACGGCCCTCGGCTGCTCCACGTCGGCCACGGCCACGGCGTCGGCCCGCACGGGCTCCACGAGCGGCAGCACGAGGCGGAACGTGCTGCCCTGGCCGACGGTGCTCTCGACCTCGACACGACCCCGGTGCGCGTGCACGAGCTCCTGCACGATCGGCAGGCCCAGGCCGAAGCCGTCGCGGTGCAGCGCCCCGCCGCGGCCGCGATAGAACTTCTCGAAGATGCGCCGCAGGTCCGCTTTGTCGATCCCCATTCCGCGGTCGACGACCTCGATGACCGCATCGCCCCCCGTCACGCCGGCCCTCACCGTGACGTGCCGGACCTCGCCCGAGTACTTCACGGCATTGTCGAGCAGGTTCACGAGCGCCTGCTCGATGGCGGCCGGGTCGGCGCGCACGCTCGGCGCCGTGCCGCTCTCCTCGACGCGGAACGTGAAGTTGCGACCCGACAGGCTGCTCTCGAATGCGGCGACCGTCTCGCGAACGAGCGCGCCGAGGTCCACGGTCTCGAGCTCGTAGCCGCGCGGCTGCTGCAGACGGGAGAACTCGAGGATCCGCTGGACGAGGGCCGAGAGCCGGGCGACCTCGCTCCGGATGATGGCGAGATACTGTCCGAGCTTTTCGGGCGACCGGATGCGATCCATCCCCACGGTTTCCGTCGCCGCGCTCAGCAGCGAGAGCGGCGTCTTGAGCTGGTGCGACACGTGCGAGATGAAATCGGCCTGCATCCGCGTGAGATCGGCGGCCCGCCGGTTCGCCTGCACGGTGAGGCCGAGCGCCACGAGCATGAGGAGGACCGAGAAGACGGTCGGCCAGTAGCCCTGGCCGCGCGCGAGCACGCCGCGCTCGGGCGCGCCCACTTCGATGCGCCACGGCCGCGACGGCACCGCCGTGGCCAGGCGCGATTCGATGCGATCGATCGGATAGAACTGCGTCGGCAGCGGCACGCTCGCCGCGGTGGAGCGCGCCGCCGGCTCGCCGAAGACCAGCGCGCCGTGTTCGTCGGTGACCCGGAGCGTGAGCGGCACGTCGCCGCCTCGCCGCTCGAGCAGCGCGCGAAGGCTGCGCTCGTAGAGCGCCGGGAACAACCGCCGGCGCATCATCTGCGGATCGATGATGAAGCCGAGCACCTCGAAGTACTGCTCGCGGCGCGCGTCGGTCCAGAAGAGACGCAGGAACACGTTGTAGCGCCTGTCCGGCCCGATGCCCTCCGCCGCTCCGTAGATCTGCTGCGACGGCTTGTGCCGCTCGGCGAGCTGCATGATGGCGCGGCCGAGCGCCGGGTCGCGGACGAACGGTCTCAGGTCCAGGCCGCGGGGCGTCAGGCCGCTCGAGGTGACGCCGCGCGGATAGAAGAGCGCCTCTCCGGGCGCCACCGCTTCGGTCTGGGCGCTCCACACGAGGAACCGATCGACGTGCGGGTAGAGGTCGAGCGCCTCCGCGTACTGCTCGGCCACCAGGTCGAGCCGCCCCGCGCGCAGCTCCGGATGGTTCACCGCCGTCAGCGTGTCGAAGACCGGCCCGTCGAGCGTCCGGCGCACCTCGAGCGCGACGTCTCCGGCGGTCAGTTCACTGATCTGGCGCAGGATGACGCGCGTCTGTGACTGCAGCGCCGTAAGGGCGCCGTGCTGAAGGTAGAACACGAGCGCCGCCGCGCAGAACGTGGCCGCGATGGCAAGGACCATCGGGTGCGGGCGCTGGAAGAGAGGAGAGGCGAACCGCATGCAAGTGCTCTGGCTGCTGCACCTTACGGTGGGTCACGGGAACTGTCAAGATGCCGCTGACTCGTGATACAACCTCGTCACGCCACCGGACGCAGACATCGTGCAAAACAGCAACGCGACCTCCCAGCCGACGCTGCTCCGCGAGCTCGGCCGTTGGGATCTGACCGCCATCGGCATCAACCAGGTGATCGGCGGCGCCATCTTCCTGATCCCCGCGGTCGTGGCGCGCGAGGTGGGCAACTGGGCGCCCATCGCCCTCGTGGTCATCGGCCTTGCCTCGTTATGCGTGGCTCTCTGCTTCGCCGAAGTCGGCAGCCGCTTCGAGGGCACCGGTGGTCCCTACCTCTACACGCGAGCGGCGTTCGGCCGCTTCGTGGCGTTCGAGATCGGCTGGATGCAGTGGTTCACGCGCGCCACCAGCCATGCCTCGATCGCCAACGGGCTGGCGCTCGCGCTCGGCTTCCATTTTCCGCTCGTCACGGGCGGCGTGGGCCGTGCGGCCGTCATCAGCGCCGTCACGCTGGCGCTCCTCTGGATCAACGTGCGCGGCATCCGGCAGAGCGCGTGGGTCGTCAACACGCTGACCATCGGCAAGCTGGCGCCGCTCTTCGTCTTCATCCTCGGCGGGTTGTTCTTCCTGCAGCCGGATCGTCTCGCGCCGCTGCCGCCCGTGACGCTGGCGCAGGCGTCGTCGGCGGCCCTGCTCCTGATCTTCACCTTCGGCGGCTACGACGTGATCGGCGTGCCCGCAGGCGAAGCGGAAGACCCGCGCCGGCACATCCCGTTCGCGTTCATCACGACGATCGTGCTGGTCACGGCCGTCTTCGTCCTGGCTCAGGTGGTGGCCATGAGCGCGCTGCCCGACGTGGCGGCGTCCACGACCCCCATGGCGGATGCGGCATCGGTGATGTTCGGGGCGACGGGAGCGCTGATGATCAGCGTGGGGTCGGTCGTGTCGATGACCGGCAACAACGCCGGCCAGGTGCTGACCGGCTCCCGCATGCTCTACGCGCTGGCGGAACACCGGGAGCTCCCGCCATGGTTCGCGCGGATTCATCCGAACTACCGCACGCCCCACCACTGCGTGATCTTCACCTCGGTCGTCGCGCTCGTGCTGATGCTGACCGGCTCGTTCGTGTTCCTGGCGGCGGTGAGCGCCGTGGCGCGGCTGATTACCTATGTGGGCGCCTGCGGCGCGACGCTCGCGCTCCGGCGCCCGCGGTTCGAGCACCAGGTGAATCCCGCCACCTTCATCGTCCCCGGCGGATCGCTCGTGCCGGCCCTCGCCATCGGATCGTCGATGGTGATCCTCGTGCTCGCGACCCGCCAGCAGCTCCTGGCCGGCGCCGCCGCGCTCGCGGCGGGCGGCGCGTTGTTTCTCCTGAACGATCGGCTCCGCGGGCGCGAGTCCCGCGAGGCCAGCCCGGCGACGTCATGAAGGCGCTCGCGCGCGTGCCCGCCTACTTCTTCATTTCCACCACGATCACTTCAATCGATTCGGAGGTCTCGTTCAGGTCGCCGTGCATCTGGCCGGGCGGATCGGCGTCGAGCCAGTACGCCTTGCCGGTCTCCCAGTCGTAGGTGTTGACCGCCTTCCCGTCCTTGTCGACCACCTTGAGCTGTCCGCCCTTGAGCGCGATGAGCGCCCGGCCCCTCTCGTGCCGGTGAAGCGACAGCGGCTGCTTCGGCATGATGATCGACTTCCAGACCCTCACGTGCTCGTTCTCGAACTGCGGCTCGCGCCGCGTCCCGCTCTGCGCCTGCTGCGCCACGAGCGCCCCCGCCGCGAAGCACGCGACACACACTCCGAACACCGCGACCCGACGAATCATTGCGCCCTCCTCGCCCGACTCAACTCCCAACGTCCAACTCCCAACTCCCAAACTCACTCAAAACTCCCAACTCCCAACTTCCAACTCCCAACTCGATGGGGGAGTGTCCGTTATTTCGGCGTGTCAATGCGGTACTGGAAGTCGTACGAGTGCTTCCCGTCGGCGATGATGATGTCCATGGTGCCTGTGAGGCCCACGAGCTGCCCGGTGCCGGAGTCGGGGACCACGGCGATCGTCAACTGCTGCGCGCCGCGCGTCATCGTGCCCGTGTGCTGGAGCACGAAGGTGCCGCGGCGGCCGTGCAGCGTTCCGCTGACCCTCTCGATCGCCACGTAACCGGCCGAGCCCTTCACATCGGTGACGGCGGTCAGCATGTCGCCCTTGCTCGTGCCTTCGAGGTCGCCGCGCAACCGCTTGTCGATCGACATCCTGCCGAGGCTCGTCCCCTCGCCCTTGTCGTCCGCCGGCGGACCGAGCGTGACGTCGAACGTTCCCCGTGCACGGGTCGGCATCGCTGTCTCCTTCCGGGCTCCGTCTGAAGCCTGCGACCGGTTCGCCGCAACCGCAGACGGGCCAAGGCCAAGGGATACGCAAAGAGCCGTGACCGCACCGGCTCCTGCGCGAATCTGCCGTGCACTCATCGTAGACCGCCCTCTCGTCAAAAAGGTGCAGACGACAATATGGCACAACGCGTGCGACGGCCGACAGCGCCCCGGGCGTGTACCCACGCAGGAGCGTCGAGCCGGCCGGGTGCGCGGAGAGCGCCACTGGGCACGTCCGCACCGAGGGCTCCATACCAACCGAAGGGTCATGGCGATCGGCGAGCGTTCGGCGCTACGGCGGACCCACGTCCAGCCCCACCGCACGCATCAGCGCGATCGCATTGCTGCGGGTGACGGGTCCCGGCTTCAGGCGGTAGTCGAAGCGGATCTCGCCGTCTTCGAACGTATCTTCGAAGTGAACGTTCACCGCGTGCGGCGCGAGGTCGCCGGCGACGTTCGTCAGCGCGAGATCGTGCGTCGTGATGAGGCCGATCGCGCCGCGCTCGACGAAGCTCGCGAGGACGCCGGTGGCGCCCACCAGCCGGTCGTGCGAGCTCGTGCCGTGAAACAGCTCGTCGAGCAGGAAGACGAGCGGCATCGCCCCTCCGGCCACGTCGGCGAGGCGGCGGATGCGCGTGATCTCGGCGAAGAAGCGCGACCGCCCCTCCTGGAGAGAGTCCTGGATGCGCAGCGCGGCGCCGACGGCGAGCGGCGTCAGGCGCAGGCGTCACGCGCGGACCGGGGCGCCCGCCAGCGCGAGCACCGCGTTGATGCCGACGGTGCGCAGGAGCGTGCTCTTGCCCGACATGTTCGACCCGCTCACCACGAGGAGCCGCGTCTGCCCGGCGAGATGCACGTCGTTGCGCACCATGCGCGCGGCCGGCAGGAGCGGGTGGCCCAGCGCGTCGCCGTCGAACGAGGCGGGGCCTCGCTCCACGATCTCCGGAAACACGTCGCCGGGGTGCTCGTAGCGATACGCGGAGAGCGAGCTGAGCGCCTCGAGCTCGCCGACGAGCGCGAGCCAGCCGCCCACCTGCGATCCGTGTCGCGTCCGCCAGTGCTCGATCGCGTGCGCGAGGTGCGTGCCCCAGAGCAGGAACGCCGCGAACGGCGCGAAGAACTGGTTGTGCTGCCAGTCGTGCATCCCGGCGAGGTCGTGCAGGTGCCGGATCGTCCGCGAGGCCGTGACGCCCCCGCGGCCCAGCGCGGCGCGAAGCTCCGACAGTCGCGCCGACTCGAACCGCTCGCGCTCGAGCTGCTCGAGGACGTGCGCCAGGACGTCCAGGTCGCGCGCGGCCTGATCGGCGGCGTGCAGCACGTGCTGCACCCGGCCGCGGAACGGGAGGATCGCGACCGCCTCCAGCAGGGCCACGACGACGATCGCTCCCAGCGTGCCGGTGGCGATCGAGTAGATCGCCGCCGCCACCGCGGCAGACGTGAGCCCGGCGGCCGCGAGCCATGGCCACCGGGCGCCCAGCACGAAGGGCGAGGCTGCCCACTCGACGAGCAGCGTGGGGTTGACGCCCGCGCGCACGTCGGTTCCGGCCAGCGCGAGCGATTCACGCAGGTCGAGACGCGGCGTCATCTCGTCGATCGCCTGCTGCCGCATGCCCACGACGTCGGGAGAGGCGGGAGAAGTCAGCCAGGCCGCGACCGTGTCCTCGCCCGCGCGGGTCCGTGCGATCGAGAGCAGCTCGAAGAGCGAGCCGTGGCCGAAGAGGTCGAGGTCGTTCGCATACAGGTGCTCGTCGTCTCGAAACCGATCCCCAGGCTCGCCGCCGCCGATCCAGCGATCCTCGATCCGGGCCAGGCCGCGCTCGTAGAACGCCGCAGCCCGCGCGGCGGCGTCGCGTGCACGGACGACGCCGTCGTGGCGTCTCATCAGCCACGCGAACACCGCCACCGGACCGGCGAGCCACCAGGGCGACAGCGCGTCGGCTCGGAACGCCAGCCAGGCGGCCACCGCTCCCGCGGCGAAGACGGCCAGTCGCGCGTAGCTCAGTCGCTCGTCGAGCGCCGCCAGTCGCGCGTGCGCCGCGCGCCGCGCGTCGAGACGCTGCCGGTACTCCTGGGCGGGCTTCACGTTTCGTCGAGGATCAAAGAAGGCCGCGGCCGCTGCGGCGAGGAAGACGCCGGTCGAAGCTATCACAACTCCACGCCTTGACCGGGCCGGGTCGGGGCCACCTGGTTTACGGCCCACACAGAGTCAGGTCGGTGTCAGGACTCCTCGCCTTGGAGCCAGGTTCTGAGCTGCGCCGCCTCTCGGAATCATTGGAATATGTTCGTTCTGTAACATTTATCATACTTGGTGAAATTGTAGTGTTACAATATTTTACTTGTTATGACTCGAAATGACATTGTCGGGACAACCGCCGTCGATATTGCTGGCAGCATCGAGCGTGCGGTGTATGACGGCCGGCTGAAGCCGGGCGAGGGGCTTCCGACGGTTCGCGCGCTTGCCACGACGCTGCGCGTGAGCCCGACGACGGTCGCGGCTGCCTATAAGCTGCTCCAGGGTCGGGGGTTCGTGTCGGGACGCGGGCGCCACGGCACGCGCATCACATCGCGTCCCCCATCGCCGGCGGTGAGCGTGCGGCTGCGAGTGCCCGACGGCGCGATCGACCTCTCGACGGGGAATCCCGATCCGGAGCTGCTCCCATCGCTCGAGGATGCGCTTCGCGCTGTCGATCCGGCGCCACGGCTCTACGATGGGCCCACGCTCCTTCCCGCTCTCTCGACCTTCGTGGCGGGCGAGCTCGAGGCCGACGGGCTTCCGGCGTCGGCGCTGACGCTCGTCGGCGGGGGCCTCGACGCCATCGAGCGCGTGCTGCGCGAGCACCTGCGTGCCGGCGATCGCGTCGCCGTGGAGGACCCGTCGTTCCCCGGCGTGCTCGATCTCCTCGCCGCCAATGGCTTCCTTCCCGCTTCGATCGCGATGGACGACGAGGGGCCGCTGCCCGACGCGATGGACGCGGCGCTGCGATCGCGGGCGCGAGCGGTCGTCGTCACGCCGCGCGCCCAGAACCCGTGGGGCGCCGCCCTGACGACGGCGCGCGGGAGCGACCTGCGGCGCGTGCTGCGGGCGTATCCCGACGTGCTGCTCGTCGAAGACGATCACCTGGGTCCCATCGCAGGCGCGCCGCTGTCGACCGTGTGCGACCTGTCACGGCCGCGCTGGGCGTTCGTGCGCTCGGTCTCGAAGTTTCTCGGTCCCGATCTGCGCGCGGCGTTCGTTGCCGGCGACCCGATGACGATGGCGCGGGTCGAAGGCCGGCAGTCGGTCGGCACGCGCTGGGTCAGCCATATCCTGCAGCAGCTCGTGCTGGCGCTCTGGTCGGATCCGGCGAGCGGGCGGCGCCTTGCGCGAGCGGCCGACGTGTACCGCCAGCGGCGCGAGGCCATGCTGTCCGCGCTCGCCTCGCACGGCATCGGCGCACACGGCGCGTCGGGGCTGAACGTGTGGGTGCCGCTCGGAGCAGAAGCCCACGCGGCGCAGGCCCTGCTCGAGCGAGGATGGGTCGTGGCGGCTGGCGAACGGTTCCGGCTGCGCTCGCCCGCGGGCATCCGCGTCACGACCGCGGCGCTGCAGCCGCGGGACGCCGCGCGATTCGCCGCGGACCTGGCCGAGGTCCTCCGGCCGGCCCGCACGCGATCGCTGGCCTGAGAACCGAGTTAACGGAGGGAACACGCTCGAGCTCACGCCGACGCCCACGCGGCGCGATCAGCGTTGCTCGACCGTCATCCGCTCCAGAGCCTCCAGCATCCGCGCCAGCGCCGCCTCGATACGCTTCACCTCCAGGCCGATCGTTCGTTCGTCGCCGAGGCGAATCGCCTCCGCGAGACCGGGCAGAGGCTGCCCGGCGTACAAGGAATAGATGTTCCAGCCGTAAATGACGTGCCGGTACCAGCGGGTGTCCGGGGGATCACTTCCGTCGAGGAGCGCTTGTTCGAGCCGGACGAGTCCGTCGTTGATTGTTCGCGCGCGAGCGGAGGAGAGCGTGCTGCGTGCGACGGATGCGTCGAGAGCGCGTTCCAATGCCCGGGCCCGCTCGCCGATCCGCACGATCAGCCGCTTCGACGCGGAGAGATCCGGCGTGACACGGGCTGCGCCCGGCCATGTCTCGGCCGAGTCGAGGAACTCGCCGATCTTCCGCGCGTAGTGCGAATAGCGGAAGGGCAGCGCCTGTGCCGAGGCGAGCCGCATCACCGACAACCCGAGCACCTGGACGAGCGTGCGGCCGACCACGAAGCCCGGGTCGCTGAGCTCGTCGACGTAGCGCCGCGTGTCGTAGTTGGAGTGATACGCGCCGTAGCTGCCCTCGAAGTCGAATTCCATCTGCAGCGTCGGCAGGCCGAGGAAGTCCTGGAACGCGACGAAGTCGGCGCCGCTCCCGAGCGCCGCGAGCTCCACCTCCGAGGCGGACGCCGCGCGCCACCCGTCGTACACACTGCCGCGGCCCGTAAACGAGGGGACGTCCTTGGCCACCTCGACGAGGAAGTCGCGCAGCGACGGCGTGCCGCCGCCGTCGAAGCGCCCTGTCATGTAGAGGTCCGTGTTGAGGTAGGCGACCGCTTTCTCCCGGAGCTCCTGCGCAAACCCCTCGGCATACTCCGTCGAGCCGACGAGCCCGAACTCCTCGGCGTCCCAGAACGCGAACACCATCGATCGTTCCGGCGTCCAGCCGCGCGCCTTGAGCGCGGCGAGGCCCCGCGCGACTTCGAAGACCGCCGACAGCCCACTGCCGGGGTCCATCCCACCGAAGGTCCACGCATCGTGATGCGTCCCGAGAATCACCCAGCGATCGGGGTCGCGGCCGGTCAATCGTCCGATCACGTTGCGGATTGGCCGGCGAGACTGGTCCATGCGGACGTCGAGCCTCACCGCGACAGGACCGGGGCCCAGACGATAGGTGAGTGGCAGGCGGCCGCGGAACGTCTCGGGCGCGGCTGGCCCCTCGAGCCGCCGGAGGATCTTTTCGGCTTCCTTCGCGGCGATGACGATTGCCGGAATTCGAGGCAGCGTGGGCACCGACTTTTCGTCCAGGACCTTCGCGTCCTTCGTTGCGGCCACCCCCGGCGTGAGGGGATCGCCGTGCCAGAACCAGCTGTACTTGCCGTTGCCGCGCTGAAGCTGGAAGTCGGCGCGCCACGGGCCTTCGGGCCACGGACGTCCGCGGGCGAACCCGTCGTCGGCGGGATCGCTGTAGATGATGATGCCCGCTGCCCCGCGCTCCTGCGCCGCGTGGATCTTCACCGCGCGGTGACTGCGCGCGTAGCGCGCGAGCACGATCGCGCCCTTCACGTCCACGCCTGCCGCCGCAAGCTCGGCGTAGTCGGGGGGCAGGCCGTAATTCACGTACACGATCGGTGCCGCAACCGTGCCCGAAGCGGAGTAGGCAACATACCCGGGCCCGAGGTCGGCATGCGACGAATCGGGATCGGCGGCGTGCGATGGCTCCGTGACCAGGAGCGGCTCCGGCACGGGGCCGACGATCGCCGCGCTCACCGACTCCGGCGTCGAGAGCAGCACCTCGTACTCGTGCACCTCGGTCTCGAGGCCCGCGCCGGCGAGCGCCTGCTGCAGCGTCGCGGCGACCTCCATCGACGCGGCGCTGCCGGCCACGTGCGGCCGGCGTGTGACACGGCGATGGAGGTCGGACATCGCCTCCGCCGACACACCGGCCATGAAGCGCGACTCGACGTCCCGCTGCGCCGCGGAGGCGGCCTGAGAGAACCCGAGAATCGACGGCTCCGGCGAGTGCCGGGGGACGACCGGCAGGACGAGCCGCGAGGGCCGCGCGGCGTCGTGGAACACCGTCTGCTCCGCGCGGCGGAGCTCGGTGGCCTCTCCGAACGGGGCATTGGTGTTCGGGTTTCGATCGAAGCGGGGAAAGTTGCTGCTCGAGACGTCCAGCCGGATCCGGTGCCCGGCGAAAAAGACGGTGCTCGTGGCGCCCAGGTCGATCGTGATCTCGGTCGGCTCGCCGGGCACCAGCCGCGCACGCAGGATGCCGTCGTTGAGCGCTCGCGCCGTGCCGTCGGGGTGCACGTCCACGAGCGTGGCCGTGAAGTCGGTCTGCGGCGCGGAGGAGGCAATCCACAGCGACACGGCCAGCGGTCCGGTGACTTCCCGATCTCGCTCGAGCGGCGCGCTGGTGTACACGAGAACGTCCTGGCGTCTCTCGACCGGCCGCTGGTCCGACGGGATGCGCGAATAGCCCCCGAGTGCGCCGGTGGGGACGGGGTTCCAGGGATCGTAGGTCAATCGATCGTGCGGTTCGTTCGCGGGCGGCGCGAGACCGAGCGTGCCGTCGCCGTCGAGCGTGTTGGCGCGGCCGCCGCCGTGCAGGTAGAACGCCGTCTCCTTCGCCCGGGCCAGCGGCCACTCCTGCTCGTCACGCCACTTGTTCTCGCCCATCACGAAGATTCGCACGGGCGCGCCTTCCAGAACGCCGCGGTCGCCGTTGCGCAGCCAGGCGTCGAACCACCGTTCCTGGAGTGCCTCGGCATCGAGCCCCGCGGCCGGACCGTAGCTGACCTCGCCGATCCTCGTGCTCTCCATCGTCGGCCGCGCGTGCGTCCATGGTCCGACGATGAGCCGCTGGTGGCGTCGCGCTGTCTCGGTGGCGGCGCGCGCCCGGAGCCCCGTGAAGTTGCGGAGTGTGCCGGTGAGCAGTGTGTCGTACCAGCCAGTCAGGTGGTACGCCGGGGCCTCGACGCGGTGGTGTCGTGCCGCGATGTCGGAGGTCTCCCAGAAGCTGTCGTACGCCGGATGGTCGAGCATCTCGAAGTAGCCCGGCGCGAATCGCTTGAGCTCCAGGGCATCCATCGACTTGAGCGGGAGCTGCCACACCCACCGCTCCCGCAACGCCCTCCGCAGCTCGGCGTCCAAGCCGATCGGCCCGTCGCGATCGACGTGAGGCGCGAGTATCCGCCGGCGCACGTCCATGGCCTGCCCGAGGTTCCAGCCGAGGCCATCACTCAGGTAGAACGCTCCGCCCTGGAACACCATGTCGTAACGGCTGCTGTACGAGGACGAAGGAAACAGCGCGACGAGCCCCTCGGGTTGCAGCGTCGCGGCAAGGAGCTGCGTGGTGGCGAGGTAGCTGCCGCCCCACATCCCGACCGTCCCGTTCGCGTAGGCGAGCGTTCGCGCCCACGCGATGGTGTCGAAGCCGTCTTCCGCCTCGTCATGCGGCCGCGCGACGCCGTCCGACATGTAGCGCCCGCGCGTGTCCTGCACGACGACGACGAAGCCGCGCCCGGCGAGCGCGCGAAAGCGGCCGGTGAAAGCCTCGTCGTTCTTCGAGTAGGGTGTGCGTTGCAGGAGGATCGGATGCTTTCCAGGCGCAGACGGGCGGTATACGTCGGCCCTGAGGATCACGCCGTCGCGCATGCGCGCCTCGACGTTCTTCTCCACGATGACGCGATCGCCGGCGCCCATCTGGAAAGACCCGAGGAGCGCGACCGCTGCGGCCACGACGAGCGCGTGGCGTGCGAGCATTTTCGAGGATTCTATGTCATGAGGTAACCGAGGGGGACGGAGGGAACGGGATCACACAGAGCAACGGAGAAATGGAGCTTGCTCGGACGTCGAACACCCCGGTCCTCCGTTTCTCCGAGTCTCCGTGTGATCCCGTTCCCTCCGTCCCCTCCGTTCCCTCCAAGGATCAGAAGCTGAAGCTCACGCCGACGTCCACGCGGCGCGGGTTCTGCGCCGAGACCGGTCGTCCGAAGAGGGCCGACGTGATGACGCCGTTGAAC
>JBOGIW010000384.1:0-3675 GCA_050748045.1 Vicinamibacterales bacterium
CCCTGGCCCAGCCCTGAGGTCTGAGCCGGAGGCGCCTGCATCTATGGACGCACTGTTCTGGATCTCGGCGGGACTTATCGCCTACGTCTACGCGGGGTACCCCGCGCTCGTCGGCGTGTGGGCCTGGGTTGCCGGACGGCGCGGGACCGGCGAGGAGCATGGCGACGGACCGTCCGGATGGCCGCTCCCCGGCGTGACGGTTGTCGTCGCCGCACGCAACCAGGGGAGCCGCCTGCCCGCGCGGATCGATAACCTCCTGGCGTCGGACTACCCGAAGGACCGGATGCAGATCGTCGTCGTGTCGGACGGTTCGACCGACACGACGACCGACGCGCTGGCGCCGTACGGGGCGTCGGTCGAGCTCGTCCTGCTCCCGCCGGGCGGCAAGGCACGCGCGCTCAACGCCGCGGTCGAGCGCGCGCGGAACCCCATCCTCGTCTTCGCCGACACGCGGCAGCGTTTCGCGCCCGACACGATCCGCCGGCTGGTCCGGCACTTCTCGCGGCTGTCGGTGGGCGCCGTCTCGGGTGAGCTCGTCCTCGACTGCGAGCGCGGGCCCAGCGCGTCGACGGTCGGCGACGGCATCGGCGCCTACTGGAAGTACGAGAAGTGGCTCCGCCGGCGCGAGTCGGCCGTCGGGTCGACGCTCGGCGTCACCGGCGCCGTCTACGCGATGCGCAGAGCGTTGTGGCAGCCGCTGCCGCCCGAGACGCTCCTGGACGATGTGCTCGCGCCGATGCGCGTCGTGCTGCAGCGCTACCGCGTCGTCTTCGACGGCACCGCGCTTGCCTTCGACGAGACCGCGAAGAACATGACCGCCGAGACCGAGCGCAAGGTCCGCACGCTCGCCGGGAACTTCCAGCTCCTGGCGCTCGAGCCGCGGCTCCTCGTCCCAGGACTGAACCCGGTGTGGCTCCAGTTCGTGTCGCACAAGGTCGGCCGTTTGGCGGTGCCCTATGCGCTCATCGGCGTCTTCGTCTCGAGCGCGTGGCTGGCCGCCGACTCCTGGGGCTACGCGTCGGCGTTGGCCGCCCAGCTCGCGTTCTACGGGCTGGCCGTGTACGGGGCGATCCTGGACCGCAGGCGGTCGGGATCGCCGCTGACGGAGGTGGTGCGTGAAGCTGCTTGACCGTGCCGCGCTGGTCGCGCTGACCTTCGTGGCGATGAATTATGCGGCCGTCGCCGGGCTCCTGGCGGCCCTCCTGCGACGAAGGGTCTGGCGATGAGCGCGCGTCCGGAACGCCTCACCTTCGGCCATGGCAGCCTCGGCCGCGTGCCGTCGAACACGACGATCGTGGCCGAGCTCGCGCACGAGCCCGGCCCGGTCCGCCTGACGCGCATCGAGACGTGGGACTGGGCCTGGGGCGGCCTGCTCATCTTCTCGGTGCTGCTCTTCTTCAGGCCGCAGGACCAGATCGCCGCGCTCGGCGCGATGCACCTCTCGGACCTCGCCGCCGCCGTCGGGCTCGCCGCGATGATCTTCCTGAACCTCTCGCGCGGCGCGTCGATCACGCGCATGACGCCGGAACTGGCGGCCGTGTGGGCCGTCGGCGCCGTGATCCTCCTCACCGTCCCGACCTCCTTCTGGCCGGGGGGCTCAGTCGCGGTGTTCACCAACCTCTTCGTGAAGGTCGCGCTGATCTTCATGCTGATGGTGAATGCCATCACGTCGCCGCGGCGCATCGAGCGCATCTCCTGGGTCATCGTGCTCGCCTTCGGATACGTCTCGGTGCTGGCCTGGCGCGACTACGCGCTGGGGCAGAACCTCTACGACGGCCACCGCGTCGGCGGCGCCGCCGGCGGCTTCTTCGAGAACCCGAACGACCTGGCGCTCAACATCGCCGCCTTTCTCCCCCTCGCCATGATGTACGTGAAGCGGCCGGGACCGGTGTTCAAGCGCGTGCTCTGCGCGGCCATCGTCGTCCTCATGCTCGGCGCGCTGGTCTTCACCAAGTCCCGCAGCGGCATGATCGGCAGTGTGGCGATGCTCGCCGTATTCCTCGTTGTCAGCCGCAGCATCACGCCCGCGACCGTCCTGGCCGGCACTGTCGCGGGCATGCTGGTGATCCCGGTGGTGCCTCAGAGCTTCTGGGAGCGGATGGCCAGCATCACCGACGAGAGCAAGGACGAGACCGGATCGCGCGAGGCGCGGCGCGTGCTGCTCGAGCAGGCGTTCCTGCTCTTCCTCGAACATCCGATCACGGGCGTTGGCGCGGGACAGTTCCAGAACTACGCCCCCCCGGGGCGCGCCGAGCCGTGGCGCGTCACGCACAACGTGGTGCTCCAGATCGCCGCCGAGATCGGCGTCTTCGGCCTCGTGGCGTTCATGTTCCTCGTCTGGCGCGGCTTCAGCGCGGCCTGGTGGACGCGGCGGGCGCTCTCGTGGACCCATCGCCGGCGTGGTCCGCCGACGCGCGAAGGCGGCCGGGCGAAGCGCGCCGGCCGGACCGGCCCTGTCGAGCCCGAGGATGGCCTGGATCCGCACGAGCGCGTCTTCCTCGAAACGCACGCCTCGGCGGTGTTCGCCGGCATGGTCGGCTGGTTCGTCTGCGCGCAGTTCGCGTCGGTGGCGTTCAACTGGACGTTCTATTACATGCTCGGCCTCTCCGTGTGCGCGCGCGACATCGTGAAGGCCCGCGCGAAGGCGTACGCCAAGGCGAAGGCGCTCTCCGGCGAGGGAGTGGTGGCAGCGTGAGCCTGCTCCGGACCTTGCGGCGCATCGGCTGGCGCGGCACGCGCCAGGTGCTCGTGGACAGCCGGACGCCGGTCAACTACGAGATGGTGCGGCCCGTCGTGCGCACCATGGCGGCCGACCCACGGGTCCGCTTCGCGTGCACGGCAAGCCAGGAGCCAGGGCTGCTGCGCCGGATCTACCGCGACGCCGACGCCGGCTGCCGGCTCGTCTCGCCGGCGCGCGCGGCCCTCATGAAGTGGGACGCGTATCTCACCTCGGACTTCATGTGGGCGGTCCTGCCGCGCGGCGCGCCGCGGGTGCAGATGTTCCACGGCGTCGCGGGGAAGTATGGCTTCGATGCGCCGGAGCGATCGTTGCGCGAGTGGGATCGCCTCTTCTTCGTCAACGAGCGGCGCCTGCGGAACGTCGTCGCCGCCGGCGCGATCGACGCGGACAGCCCCGCGGTGCGGCTCGTCGGCATGCCGAAGGTCGACGCCCTCGTCGACGGCAGCCTCGAGCGGAACGCCGTGCTGCTCGATCTCGGCCTCGATCCCGCCCGGCCCACGGTCCTCTACGCGCCCACCTGGTCGCCCGCCTCGTCGCTGAACCGCGTGGGCGTCGACCTCGTGCGGCGGCTGCTCGCCCGTCGCGTCAACGTGATCGTGAAGCTGCACGATCGGTCGCGCGACCTCCGCCCGCAGTTTTCCGGCGGCGTGGACTGGGCGGCCCGGCTGCAGCCGCTCTTGACACCGCCGCAGGGCGTGCTCGCCCCGCGCGCGAACATCACGCCGTGCCTGGCGGCCGCCGACGTGATGATTACGGACCACAGCTCCTGCGGCTTCGAGTACCTGCTGCTCGACCGGCCGCTCGTCCGCATCGACGTGCCGGAGCTGCTGGCGCAGGCGAACATCCACTCCGACTACGTGGCGCTGCTCGCCGAGGCCTCGCTCGGCGCGCGCGACGCCGCCGGCGCGGCGGCGGCCGTCGATCGGGCGCTTGCC
>JBOGIW010000385.1:0-4605 GCA_050748045.1 Vicinamibacterales bacterium
GGATCGCCGCGGACGATGCGCCCGGCGGCCCTCGGGCCGGCCCCCACCGGTGGCGGCGTCACGAGCGCCCGGCCGCCGGCGCGGGAGACCCGATAGACGCCCTGGCTCAAGCCGAACACGTACGGAATCGACGGCCCGCGCGCGCTCAGGAACAGCACCAGCTCGTCGCCCCGTGCGAACTGCGGCGCGCCGGCGATCACGCGGCGGTATCGCCCGACCTCGCCGCCGGGCACGCGGAACGTGATCGAGTCGCCGGGCCGCCCCTTGAGCGACCGCTCGACATCGAGGGTGACGAACGTGGCGATCGCGCGCCGATCGGAGGTCGGCTCCGATCGCACGTCGACCACGCGCCCGTGCACGATGAAGGTCGACGTGGTCACCATCTCCACGAAGTCGGCCGGCAGGTACACGGTCGCGTATGCGGGAGCCGCGGCGATGGCGGTACAGAACGGCAGAAGCAGCAGGACCAGCGCTCGCATGTGTGCGTTACCTCATGCAGACGTCGCGCCAGCACGCGACGCGACCTCGAGAACGGCGTCGGCCGCGCGTCCGCTCGCGCCTGGCGCGCCGAGCTTCGCGCGCACCTCGCGCAGCGCCTCGCGCGTCGTGTGATAACGGCCGGGATCCTCGAGAAAGCTCGCGGTCTCCTCCGCCACGCGCTCCGGCGTGAAGTCCTGCTGGATGAGCTCGGGCACGACGCGTCGCCCCGCGACGAGATTCGCCATCGCGTAGGTGTCCACCTTCACGAACGGCTTACCGATCCGGTACGTCAACTGCGAGAGACGGTACACGACCACCATGGGACGTTCGTGGAGCGCGGCCTGGACGGTCGTGGTTCCGGATGCGGTGACGACGACCTCTGCCGCCGCCAGCACGTCGTCGGCGCGATGGGACACGATGGCAACAGGAGGCCGGCCGGCCCTGGCGTCTGGATCGAGCCGGCCGGCGTCGAGCGGTTCGAACAGCTCGCTCGGGAGGTTCGGCGCGGCCGCGACGACAAACTGCACGTGCGGGACGCGCGCCGCAATCAGCGGCACCGCGGCGGCGATGCCGGGGAGAATGCGGTGGACCTCGTTCTGCCGGCTGCCGGGCAGGAGCGCCACGGTCGGCCTCGCGGGATCGAGCCCGAGCCCGCGCAGGAATCCGTCGCGCGGCTCGGTGGCGTGCGCAAGATCGACCAGCGGGTGGCCGACGAACCGGACGTCCACGCCCTCGCGGCGGTACAGATCCTCTTCGAACGGAAAGATGACCAGGACCCGATCGACGAGCCGCTGCATCGTCCGCATCCGGCCGGGACGCCACGCCCAGAGCTGGGGGCTGATGTAGTACACGATGGGGACGCCCAGGCGCCGGAGCGCCGCGGCGAGGCGAAAGTTGAAATCGGGAAAGTCGATCGCGACGAGCACGTCGGGACGCGTCTCGCGCGCGGCGGCCACGAGACGCCGGAGCATCGCGTAGGAGCGCGGCACGACGCGCAGCGCCTCGGTCAGCCCCGTCACGGAGAGACCGGCGAAGTCTCCGACGAGACGTGCGCCGGCGCGGCGCAGGTGCTGGCCGCCGAAGCCGAAGATCTCGGCCGACGGCGCGCGGCGCCGCAGTTCGCCGGCGAGCGCGCCCGCGTACAGATCGCCGGACGGCTCACCACAGGAAACCATGATTCGCATTCCGATGCCACAGTCCCGGCCAGGGAGTCTGGATTTCAGCGCGCGGAACGGGCATTCCTAATCCGGCCGTGAGAACAACCTGGCATCGATCGGCGCGTTGAACCTCACGTCGGTGAGCGTGCGCGTCAGGACGGGGCGCCCGTCGTGCGACAGCGCGGCAACGAACGGAACCTTGACGCCGTCGATCTCGCGATAGTCGGAGAAGGACTCTTCGGCCAGCATATCGCGCCCGTCGGGGCCGGGCGCGGTGAATGACTGGCGCACGACCAGACCCGCGGCGTCGGCGTAGAGCCGCACCGGCGCCAGACCCTCGCCGCTGATCTCGACTACGCGCAGCGTGCGGCCGTCCTGCCCTTCCTCGGGCAGCAGCGTCGCCGTGAGTGCGCCTTCGGCGGCGCCGATGAGGAGCGGAATCATGTCGCGGCGGACGCTGGCGGCAAAGCTGTCCTTCACCGGCGGCGGGGCGTCCTGCGTGCCGGCGGGGTTGGTCATCCACGCCTCGCCCGCGTTGTAGACCTGCACGATGTTGGCGCCGGCCACCGCCGCGTCCACGCGGAACTGGTCGGGATACACGATATACGTCTTCGTGGTCGACTCCATCGGGCCCTGCTGGAGGTGCAGCGTCGTGGTCGCCACGGCCGTCACGGTCCGCACGGCCTTCAGCCTCGCCAGCCCGCCCTTCGCCTCGACCAGTCGGGCAATCAGCTCGCGTGCCCGCGCGGGATCACCGCCGCGTGCCGCGCGCGCCGCCTGCCCCGCGTGCGGCGAGTACTGGAGAATGCCCGGGCGCTTCGGCGCCACCGCCGGGTCCGCCGGCCTGCCGTCACGCCGGAGCGACGCCGCCATGAGGTCGACCTCCGCGATCGGGATGACCTCGAAGTCGGAGAAGCCGAGGCCCTTCAACTGGCCGACGAAGCCCGCTGCGTTCCCCACGAGCACCACCGACAGACGGTCCGGCGAGAGGTAGGCCCGTGCGACGCGCTGCACGTCATCGGGCGTCACGGCCTGGACGCGCTCACGGTAGGTCGGGATCTCCTCGAGCGGCAGCTCGTAGAACACGGCGTTGAGGACCTGCCTGGCAATTGCGCCGGGCGTCTCGATGGTGAGCGGAAAGCTGCCGGCGAGATAGGCCTGCGCATCGGCCAGCTCGCGCTCGTGCACGCGCTCGCGCCGCAACCTCGAGTACTCGTCGAAGATGAGCCGCAGCGCCTCGCCGGTCGTTTCCGTGCGCGTATCGGTTTCCGCCATGAAGTCGCCGGCCTGCTTCAGCGTCTGGATGTCGGCCGACGCCCCGTAGGTGAGGCCGCGCTCGGAGCGGAGCACACGGTGCAGCCGGTTCGCTCCCTCGCCCCCGAGGATCTTGAACGCCAGGTCGACGGCCATGTAGTCGGCGTGCTTGCGCGGAATGCCGAGATGGCCGACGCGAATCTCGGTCTGCACCGCGTCGGGCTTGTCGACCACCACCACGCGGCGCGTCGACGGCGGCGGCTCCACGGTCTTCACCACCGGGACCTCGGAGCGCTCCCATGTGCCGAACACGCGCTCCGCCGCGCCGAACGCCTCCTCGCGCGTCACGTCGCCGACGATGGCGAGGATCATGTTGTTCGGCACGAAGAATCGCGCGTGGAACTCCTGCAGGTCGGCGCGCGTCAGCGACGCGAGCGAATCGGCCGTGCCGGTGTTCGGCAGCCCGTAGGGGTGGAAGCCGTAGACGAGGCGATCGAACACCACGCTCGCCAGGTAGTCCGGGTCGCCGGCGCTGACCTGGAGGCCCGAGAGCGCCTGCTGCTTCTGCCGCTCGATCTCGCCGTCGGCGAACGCCGGGTTGCGCACGACGTCGGCGAGCAGGTCCATCGCGAGCACGAAGGAGTCCTTCATGACGACGGCGTCCACCGAGCTGAGATCGCTGCCGGCGCCGGCACCGAGGCGGCCGCCAATCGAGTCGATGGTGTCGGCTACCTCGAAGGCCGACTTCGTCGTCGTGCCCTGATCGAGCAACGCCGCCGTCAGCATGGCGGCGCCGCCTTTGCCCTTCGGGTCCTGGGCCGCGCCGGCTCGCACGAGGAGGCGGACGCTGACGGCCGGCTGCTCGTGGTGGAGCACCGTCACGACCTGCATGCCGTTGTCGAGCGTCCGCACCTCGTACGGCGGAAAGTTCACCTGCCGCGCGGGCAACGGTCGCGGTGGCGCTTCGCTCGGCCAGTCCCGGGCGCTCTGCGCACCCGCGGCCGTCGCGCACACGAGCGCGAATCCCAGAACCGAGATCCCACAGGCCTTCATTTCCCCGTCCCCGCTCCTCTCGGCATGATCGTGAGGATCAGCCGGTTCTCGGGCGTGAAGTAGGTCCTGGCCACGCGCTGCACGTCGGTCGCGCTGACGTTCATGAAGACGTCGAACTCGCCGTCGGCCGTGGTGATGTCGTTGTGAATCACCGCCGCGTGCGCCAGGTGCAGCGCCTTCTCCTGGTTCGACTCCCGGCCGATGATGTAGTCACGAGCGAACTGGTTCTTGGCACGCTGCAGCTCGTGCGAGGTGACCGGCTCGCTCTTCAGCTTGTCGAGCTCGGCGATGAGCGCCCGCTCGGCCTCAGCCACCGTGCGCCCCGGCTGGACGATCGCCACGGCGAAGAACAGGTTCGGATCCTCGGTGATGTTCCCCTGTCCGAACGCGGTGAGCGCGAGGCGCGTGTTGTAGACCAGCTCGCGGACGATGCGGGCGCTCTGGCCGTCCGACAGGATCTTCGACGCGATGTGCAGCGGGTACGAGTCGGGATGGCCGTCGTAGGTGATATGGTGGGCGACCACCACGACCGGCAGCGGCCAGACTTCGTGCACCGTCACCTGCCGCTCGCGCGTCTGCGGCGGCTCGTCCGGAATGTCGCGCGGCACGGGGCGCTCCGCCTCCGGCACCCGCCCCAGATACTTCTCGACCAGCTGCAACG
>JBOGIW010000386.1:0-9508 GCA_050748045.1 Vicinamibacterales bacterium
GGCCGGCATCCTGTTCGCGTTCGAATCGGGAGGCCTCGAGAACCCGAAAGACTTCGTGAAGAACGCCGCGAAGGCCGTGAAGGCCGGGCTCTCCGCGGACGCAGCCATCAGCGCGCTGACGATCAACGCCGCGACGATCGCCGGTGCCGCCCATCGTCTCGGATCGCTGGAGAAGGGCAAGATCGCGAACGCGGTCGTCACCGACGGCGACCTCTTCGGCGAGAAGACGCAGATCAAACACGTGTTCGTCGACGGCCGGCCCGTCGTCATCGAGGAACCGGCCGGCGACAGCGGTGGGCGGCGGCCAACGCAGCCCTGATGCGGTGTCAGCGCCGCGATCGTTTGTAGATCGTCAGGATCGACGCGCAGGTGTGGTCGAAGTCGGGCAGGACGCCGGAGACGATGCGATCCTGGAAATCGAAGCGACGGCGGTCCGCTTGCGCCCGGTTCTCGAACTGGATGACTTCGAGCTGCCGGGCGAACTGATGGTAGAGCCAGCACTCACGCACGCCGTACGTGGCGAACCAGCCCAGGCGCTCATCGACTGCGCCGATCCTCGGATTGGGCGAGAGCACCTCGAGGACAAGGTCGGGCGCGCCCCAGATGCGATCTCTGATGATGTGCGCCCGCTCCGGGCTCACGAACACCACGTCCGGCTGGACGACGAGCGCACCCGCGGTATCGAGCACGCAGTCCATGGGGGCGATCACGACATGTCCGAGCGAACGCTCCTCCACGTGCGATATAAGCGCGATCGTAAACCGGAGCACCGCGCTCTGCTGCGGCGGCGTTGGACTGGCCGCATCACGGACGTAGCCGTAGACGAGCTCCTGCGGGCGCATCGTCTCGTCAGTCTCGAGGTATTCCCGGACGCCGTACCGTACCCGATCTTCCGACATGGCCGTGCTCCTTCGACGACGACGATGCCATCGTCGGCGGCGGAAAGCAAGCCCCGGCAACCCGCGGTGGACGCCTGCCATGACTTCACCATCGATTGCGCTCTCGCCGGACGAGGACGCCGCCGCACGGCACGCGCGGGCGTGGCTCCTGCTCGTCGGCGCGCTGGCCGTGCACGTGCTCGACGAAGCGCTGACCGGGTTCCTCGACTTCTTCAATCCGCTCGTCCAGTCGATCCGGTCGCGTGTGCCGTGGTTCCCGATGCCCACGTTCACGTTCGACGTGTGGCTGGCCGGCCTGATCACGCTCGTCGTCGTCCTGGCGCTGCTGGCTCCGGCCGTCCGCCGCGGCGCTCCCGGCACGCGGATCGCTTCGTGGGTGCTGACCGCGATCATGTTCGTGAACGGCGTCGGCCATCTCGCCGGATCGGTGTACTTCGAGCGCTGGCTGCCCGGCGCGACGTCTGCTCCGCTCCTCCTCGTTGCGAGCGTCGTGCTGGCGCGAAGGACCGCGGGCCGGGTTCAACGGAACGACGGGCGGCACTGACCTCGAGCCGTCCGTGGGCGGGCGCGTCTTCAGCGACTGGCGCGAAGCGGATCGCCGGACGCGCGCGCCGGGAAGAGAACGCGCAGAAACGGCCCGACGCGTTCCGCCCACGCCGCTTCGTTGTGCCCCACCTCGGGAATCTCGGCGTAGACGAGATCGGACCCCAGCACCCACCCTGCGTTCACGAGCGCATTGCGAAGCGCTCGCGCATCGCGGACGGTCCTGCCACCCTCGCCCGTGCCGATGTCGAGCCAGATCGACGGGCGCGGCCTCGGCTCGGTCCTGCGCACGAGCTGGAGGATGACGCGGTTGTCCCACCACACCGAGGGGGAGAGCACCGCAAGCTTGCCGTAGACGCCGGGATGCCGCACGCCGAGGTAGAGCGTCACCAGTCCCCCGAGTGATGAGCCCCCGAGACCCGTGTTCGCGGGATCCGGCAGCGTCCGGTACTCGCGATCGATGAACGGCTTCAGCTCCTCGACGAGCATGCGGCCGTAGAGCGCCGCGTCACCACCGGCGCCCTGCCGGCGGTCGCGCGTCGGCGTGTACTCGTCGATGCGGCGGCTGCCGGTGTTGTAGATGCCGACGATGATGAGCGGCTCGATGACGCCGGTCCTGACGAGCTCCTCCGCCGTGTCGCTGACACGCCAGGCCTGCCCCGGCACGTCGGTGGTGCCGTCAGGCGGCGATGGCCGTGCGCCGCCGCCAGGCGGCGACTGTCTGGCTATCTCGAACACGTTCTGCCCGTCGTGGAGGTAGAGCACGGGATACCGCCGCCCGGTATCCTCGTCGTACCCGGGTGGCACGTACACGACGAGATCGCGCGGGGCGGGGAGGAAGGACGATGCGAATCGTGAATGTTGGCGGAGAGGAACGGGGATTTGTGCGGTAGGCGGGCCGGGCGTTTCTGCAATAGGATCGACCATCCGTGTGAATCGAGAATATCACCGCTGGTATTCGCAACATCTCGGCCATGACATGGAGCTGCTGGTGTTCGGGCACGGTGGCGCGCCGTACCTCGTGTTTCCGACCTCCATGGGCTCGTTCTTCGAGTACGAGGACACCGGCATGGTGGGCGCCGTCTCCGAGAAGCTGCGACACGGCACGCTGCAGCTCGTCTGCGTGGCGAGCGCCGACCGGGAGAGCTGGTACAACCGCGAGGCGCATCCGCGTCAGCGCGTGGAGCGCGCACTGGCCTACGAGCGCTACCTTCTCAACGACGTCGTCCCGCTCGTCCGTCTCCGCAACCCGAACGGCATCGGCGTCACCGGCTGCAGCTTCGGAGGGTATCAGGCGCTGACGCTCGCCCTCCGGCACCCCGAGATCGTGACGAGCTGCGTCACGATGAGCGGCGCGTTCGGCATTCACCAGTTCCTCGACGGGTATTACGACCAGGACTGTTATTTCCTCTGTCCGCCCGACTTCCTGCCCGGCCTCGAAGACGCGTGGTACCTCGACCGGTACCGGAGCCGCAAGTGGGTGCTGGCGACCGGCGAGCACGACATCTGCCTGCGTGACAACGAGCGGATGTCGGACCTGCTGACGGCGAAAGAGGTGTCGCACAGCCTGCACGTCTGGCAGGGCATGTGGCACGACTGGCCGTGGTGGCAGAAAATGGCGCAGGCGTATTTGCCTTAGCTGCTCCGCGGATCGCGTTGTTCCGCGGATCGCGGAGAGAGAATCGCTATGAAAAAAGTCGGCCTGCTCTTCGGCATGGAGAGCACGTTTCCGCCCGCCCTCGTGGAACGCATCAACCGCATCGGGGCGCCGGATGTGACGGCTGAATTCGTCAGGATCGGCGGGGTCTGGATGGCCGAGCCGAGCGGCTACGCGGTCATCGTCGACCGCATCTCGCACGAGATCCCCTTCTACCGGGCCTACCTCAAGAACGCCGCGCTCGGCGGCGCCTGCGTGATCAACAACCCGTTCTGGTGGAGCGCCGACGACAAGTTCTTCAACTACGCCCTCGCCACGAAGCTCGGCGTCGCGATTCCGCCGACGGTCATCCTGCCGCACAAGGCCCACCCGCCGAACACCACGTCGCAGTCCATGCGCAACCTCGAGTACCCGATGGACTGGCACGGGATCTTCGACTACGTCGGGTTCCCGGCGTTCCTGAAGCCGTTCGACGGCGGCGGCTGGAGGCACGTGTACAAGGTGGATTCCCCCCAGGAGCTCTTCAACGCCTACGACCAGACCGGCGACCTGTGCATGACGCTGCAGCGCGCGGTGAACTTCACGGAGTACTTCCGCTGCTACGTCGTCGGACAGGAGAAGGTGCGCATCATGCAATACGATCCGCGCGCCGCGTTCCACGAGCGGTACGCGCGCGACAGCGGCCGCCTGGCGGGCGCGCTCGTCGAGCGCGTCGAGCGCGATTGCCTCACGCTCTGCCGCGCGCTCGGCTACGACCTGAACACCGTGGAGATCGCCGTCGAGCGCGGCGTCCCGTACGCCATCGACTTCATGAACCCGGCGCCCGACGCCGACGTCCACTCGGTCGGACAGGAGAGCTTCGAGTGGATCGTGGACGCCGTCGCCGAGCTGGCCTGCCGGAAGGCGCTCGAAACGCGGCCCCCCCGCGAGCTCCGCTGGTCGGAGTTCCTGCGATGAAACCGTCACTGACCATCGGCATCGAGGAGGAATACCAGACGATCGATCCGGAGACGTACGACCTGCGCTCGCATGTCCAGGCCGAGATCCTGGCGCAGGGCAAGCGCGTGATGCAGGAGCACATCAAGGCGGAAATGCACCAGTCGATCGTGGAGGTCGGCACGGGGATCTGCCGGAACATCGCGGAGGCCCGAAAGGACCTCGCGTCGCTGCGGCAGTCGATGGTCGCCCTCGCGCGCCAGAACGGGATGGTCCTCGTGGCGGGCGGCACTCACCCGTTTGCGGACTGGCGCGTCCAGGAGATCTACGACGACGAGCGGTACCGCCAGGTCGTCGAGGACATGCAGCTCGTCGCGCGCGCGAACCTGATCTTCGGGCTCCACGTGCACATCGGCATCGAGGATCGCGAGACGACGATTCACCTGATGAATCAGGCCCGGTACTTCCTGCCCCACCTCCTCGCGCTGTCGGCCAGCTCGCCGTTCTGGCTGGGGATGAACACCGGCTTGAAATCCTATCGGACGAAGGTCTTCGACAAGTTCCCGCGCACGAACATCCCGGACACGTTCACGAGCTGGTCCGATTACGACAACTTCGTCAACCTCCTCGTCCGCACGCGCTGCATCGACAACGCGAAGAAGATCTGGTGGGACATCCGTCCGCATCCCTTCTTCGGCACGCTGGAGTTCCGCATCTGCGACATCCCGATGCGCCTCGACGAGACGATCGCCCTGGCCGCGATGATCCAGGCGACGATCGCGAAGCTGTACAGGCTGCACGCGAAGAACCAGGGGTTCCGCCAGTACAGCCGCGCGCTGATCATGGAGAACAAGTGGCGCGCGTCGCGGTACGGACTCGACGGCATGCTCATCGACTTCGGCCAGGAGAAAGAGGTCCCCGAGCGCGACCTCATTCACGAGTACCTCGAGTTCATCGACGACGTGCTGGACGAGCTGGATTCACGGGCGGAGGTCGAGTACGTCCGCGAAATACTGAAGAGGGGCAACGGCGCCGACCGGCAGCTCCACGTCTTCGAGCAGACCGGCGATCTGAGGAAGGTGGTCGATTACATGGCCGGCGAGACGCAGGCGGGACTCGAGCTTGCAGCGGGCAGCCGCTGATGGAGCTGCTCGATCGTCCCTTCGATCTCGAGCTGGCACCCGGGGCGCGGAATGCCGTGCGGGTCTGCCTGGACATCCGGCCGTCCGAGAAGGTCACGCTCATCACCGATCGCGAGTGCCTCGAAATCGCGGCGAGCCTGGCGGCCGAGATCGCCGCCGTCGGATCTCCGTTCCACGCCTTCGTCCTCGAGGACGAAGCGCCGCGCCCGCTTGCCGCGCTGCCGCCGACCGTCGCCTCCGACATGGAGACCAGCCAGGTCAGCATCTTCGCCGTGCGGGTGCAGCCGAACGAGCTCGGGTCGCGCATGCAGATGACCGACATCGTCAACCGCCGCCGCATGCGCCACGCGCACATGGTGAACATCAACCGGCAGATCATGATGGAGGGCATGCGCGCGGACTTCCGCAAGGTCGACCGCCTGAGCACCAAGGTCCTCGACATCGTGACCGGCGCGCATCAGGTGCGTGCACGCACCGCCGCCGGCAGCGACGTCGTCGCGGACCTGAACCCGGGCTACCGCTGGCTCAAGACGAGCGGCCTCATCAGCCCCGACAAGTGGGGGAACCTCCCCGGCGGTGAAGTGTTCACGACGCCGGGCGAGGTGAACGGCACCTTCGTCATCGACGGCGTCGTCGGCGATTACCTCTGCGAAAAGTACGGCGGCCTGCGCCACCAGCCGCTCACCGTGCGCATCAAGGCGAACCGGCTGACCGAGGCCTACAGCGACAACCGGACGCTCGAGGAGGAGTTCTGGCAGTACACGCACACCGACGAGAACAGCGACCGCGTCGGCGAGCTGGCCATCGGCACGAACATCGAGCTGCGCGACGTCATCGGCCACATCCTGCAGGACGAGAAGTTCCCGGGGATCCACATCGCGTTCGGCAATCCCTACGGCGCGCACACGGGCGCCGAGTGGTACTCGGCCACGCACATCGACGTCGTCGGCACCCGGTTCGACATCTGGGTGGACGAGCGGCAGATCATGGCCAATGGGTCGTTTCTCATTTCGTAATCCGGCCATCGGGCGATTGACGCGTCACGGGATGAGTCCTCATCTGGCTGTTCATCTGTGATTTGTGATTCCTGATCTGCGGCGGCGTTTCAACGCCTCCTTCACGCCCGAGCGGTACCGCGCCTTCGTTGCCGACGTCGAGCGCCGGACCGGCGGGGCGGTCCGGTTCCGCGTCTCCGAAACGCCCTGCTTCTTCGAGCGCGAGCTCGTCGATCGCCTGGCGGCCACCGGTGCCGAGCTGATCGGACAGCTCATGCACGACCCGGCGTACCGCCGCGCGTCGGATGCGACCATCCCTCCGGAGTTCAACGCTCCAGGCGAAGGGGACCATCCGCTCTGGCTGCAGGTGGACTTCGGCCTCGTGCGCGGACCGGAGGGCCGGGTGGAGCCGAAGCTGGTGGAGCTGCAGGCCTTTGCGTCGCTCTACGGATTCCAGCGGCAGTTCGCCGGGCAGTATCGCGAGAGCTGGCGGCTGCCCGAGCTCCAGATCCTGCTCGGCGGGCTCGACGACGCCGCCTACGATGCGCTCCTCGGGCGCGCGATTCTCGCGGGTCACGACCCGGAGCACGTCGTGCTGATGGAGATCGATCCGGACCATCAGAAGACGCGGGCCGACTTCGTCGAGACGGAACGGCGCTGGGGCGTGCGCGCCGTCGACATCACGGCGCTCGTGAAGGACGGCCGTCGCCTGCTTTATCGCCGCGGCGGGCGGCTCGTGCCGATCGAGCGCATCTACAATCGCACGATCGTCGACGAGCTGGTGCGGCGCCACGTCAAGCTCCCCTTCGACTACCGCGACGATCTCGACGTTGAATGGGCGGGGCACCCGAACTGGTACTTCCGGATCAGCAAGTTCTCGCTCCCCTGGCTGCGGCACCCGTCGGTGCCGCGCACCCGGTTCCTCGACGAGCTCGAGGAGCTGCCGCCGGACCGGGAGAACGTCGTGCTCAAGCCGCTCTACTCGTTTGCGGGCGCCGGGATCATCTTCGGGCCAACGGATGCGGACATCGCCGCGATCCCACACGGGCGTCGCCACGACTACGTCGTGCAGGAGCGCGTCCGCTTCACGCCCGTGATCGAGACGCCCCATGGCCCGACGCAGGTCGAGATCCGGATCATGTACGTCTGGCTGGACCGATTGACGCCCGTCCTGCCGCTCCTCCGGATGGGCCGCGGCAGGATGATGGGCGTCGATCACAACACGAACCTCGAGTGGGTGGGCGCGTCGGCCGCGCTCGTCGCGCCCTAGTCCCCTGGAACCGTGACGGGTCGCATAAGTCCTGGGCGGGGCATCCCGGCTCGCTGCGTTGCGACTCCCTCAAATATGGCCAATATTCTCGGTCGTCGCGCCTTGCGATCCGGGCGCCGCGCTCCGGGTCTTTTACAACCCATCACGGTTCCAGGGGACTAGCAGCCCGTGGCGAAAGCCACGGGCTGCGAGACGCAGAGTTCGCAGAGGCGCAGAGGAGACGAAATCGCGCCTGATTCTCTCTGCGTCTCAGACACGCGAAGCGGGTTCTCTGCGTGCTCGCAGGCCGTGCCGCCTTCCACCACGGCCTGCTAGGGAGTCAACGTGACGAGACGGCGCTCCCAGAGCTCCTCGATCAGATCGATGCAGGCGGCGCGCGCGCCCGTGTCGCACACGCCGGCGTCATCCATCAGCTCGTCGACGGATCTGCAGCCGTCGGACGCGAGGAGGATGCGGAACAGCGTGTCGGGTATCTCGTATTCGCGCCAATCGAAGGTGTTGCCCACCTGCGACACGCGTCCGTTCGCGGGAGCCGATCTCCACGCCGCGAGGTGCGCGCGCAGCCTGCGCCACCACTGCCCGCGCGCTGAAAGGCTCGCGCCCGCTCCGTCCGCCGGCAGCGGGCGGTCGTGAAGCTTCACGTAGACGGGCAGTCGAAGCCTGAGCGACGCGAGCGCGCCGGCTGGACGCGGCCGCTTCCTGACGATCCAGTCGTCGATCGCGAGCACGGGCAGGCCCGTCGTCAGGAAGCAGACGAGGGCGTCGGCTGCCGTCTCGACGATCGGCTCGGCAAAGTTGTTGAACGAGGTGTTCAGGAGCACGGGCAGGCCCGTCAGCTCGCGGAAGCCATCGATCATGCTCCAGTAGCACGGGTTGTCCGCGCGCGACACCGTCTGCACGCGCGCGCTGCCGTCGACGTGCGTGATGGCGCCGAGCGCCTCGCGATACTGCTCGCGTACCTGCACCGTGACCAGCATGAACGGGAGAGACTCGACGCCGGGAGGAAGCTCGAACACCTCGCCGGCGTACTCCTCCAGGACGCTCGGCGCAAACGGGCGAAACGCCTCACGCTTCTTCACGAGGGCGTTGATCACGTCCTTGTTCACGGCCGGCCTCGGGTCGGCAAGAATGCTGCGGTTTCCGAGAGCCCGCGGCCCGAACTCCGAGCGCCCGTGAACCCAGCCGACGATCGTCCCCTCGCTCATCAGCTTCGCCACGACCGCCTGCGGCTCGGGAACCCGATCCCAGTCCACGAATACCTCCCACGCGCGGAGCAGCGCCTCGATCTCTGCCTCGGATCCGCAGTGTCCACCCCAGTACACGTGGCGCAGCCGCGACCGCGGAGCGGGGCGCTGCTGCGATGAATGGTGAACGTGCAGCGCGGCGCCGAGGGACAATCCGGCGTCGTGCGCCGCAGGCTGCACGAAGATCTGCCGGACCAGTCCGCGCCGGAGCAGATCGCCGTTCATGCGGCAGTTGAGCGCGACGCCTCCGGCGAGGCAGAGCCTGTCGTGCCCCGTCGATCGCACGGCATGCGCGACCACGTGATGGACGATGCGCTCGAGCGTGGCCTGGGCGGCCATGGCCACGTCCTTGTCGCTCTGGGTGAGCTCCCCGCCCGCGGGGCGGGCCGGCAGGTCCTGCCAGAGACGGCGCATGCGCTCGCGATTGAACCGGTACGTACCGTCCGGGCGAAGCTCGTACAGCCGCGCGAACACGGGCTCGAAGCGTTCGCCGTTTCCATACGGCGCGAGACCCATCACCTTGTATTCGTCGAACAGGTCGAACCCGAGGTAGCGCGTCACGTCGAGATAGAAGAAGCCGAGCGAGTCCTCCTCCGCGAACGTCCGAAGGAGCTCCAGGCGGTGGTCGTCGGCCGTGTAGAGCGAGCCCGAGAGGCTGTCGCCGACGCCGTCCGTGGTGAGGACGAGCGTCCGGTCGAACCCGGATGGGTAGTACGCGCTGCAGGCATGCGCGAAGTGATGATCGACGAAATGAAACCGCCGCGGGTCGACCCGGCAGCCGAACTCCTCCTCGAGGAGCGACTGCAGGAACTGGCGCCCGCT
>JBOGIW010000387.1:0-2420 GCA_050748045.1 Vicinamibacterales bacterium
GTGTCTGCCGGTCGCCTTCCCACGCAGGTCGCCTTCGGCGGCGAGTCGAACGGCGTCCGCTTCGTGCGCTTCGTGAACGTCGGGCCCTGGTTTCGTGAACGTCGTGGCCCTAGGAGGGGTCTGATCCCGGTGAGGTCCGACCTCCAAGCATTTCCGTAATCACCTCGATCACGATCGCGGGCTCGTCGAGCGGGATCCAGTGGCCGCCCGTGCGCGCAACGATCAGGCGGCCGCGCGACGACCGGCGCACGAGCGCATCGTGCAGGCGCCGGCGGCGATCGCTGGAGGTGGCGGCGGCGATGATGACGAGCGGAAGATCGTCGAAGCCGGCAAGCCCGGCATTGCATGTCTCGGCGGCGCTTTCGCAGATGGACCCGATCTGGCTGCCGAGCGCCTCGTAGAATTTCGGCTGCGTCCAGAAGCGCCGCAGCGGACGGCGAGCCGCGGGCGGAAGCTTCCAGATCGGGGCGAGGATCTCCTCGTCGGCGCGGCTGAGGCCCCCACGGCTGACGAGGCCCGTCAGCGCTCTCGCGGGCGCCAGCGCACCCAGGTCGACAAGCGCCGCCACCATGCGCGCAATCCCGAGCCGCGCCGCCGTCGCGCCATGGCGGCAGAGACGCGTGCCGCGGGCGATCTGCCGGCGCTCGTGCTCGCCCGGATCGATCCACTCGTCCGGGTGCGCGGGATCGACGAGCACGAGACCGGCCACGAGATGTCGCCGCCGCGCCGCGAAGATGCGCGTCACGAGGCCGCCAAACGAATGGCCGACGAGGAGGTACGGCGGCGGCACGTCCGCGCGCGCCAGGAGCTCGCCGAGCTCGTCGGCGATTCGCCCGGCCGTGCGCGGCATCGGGCCCGCATCGCTCCAGCCGAACCCCGCGCGATCGTACGCGCACGCGCGCGCGATGCGCGCCACCGCCGGCTGCACGAGGCTCCAGCTCAGCGACGAGGCGCCGAGCGCCGCGTCGAAGACCACCGTCGGCGAGGCGCGTCCGGAGCACTGAACGTGCAGCCGGAAGCCGCCGACATCGACCAGCCGGCCGGGCGGCGCCAGGCGTGCCACATGCGAATGATACGCGGCCCCTATCGCCCGAGCTGCAGCACCAGACCCGCAGTGGCGCGCAGATGATGCACGGCGCCGAATTCGACGCCCGTATCGGCCCCGAGCCTCCCCAACCGCCTGAGCTCGCTGATCCGCACTCCGACCGGCGACTGCGACACGTGATCGGCCACCTCGAGGCGGATGCCGACGCCGGCCGGTCCCACAGGAATCCGGAAATCGGTGCCGACGCCGAGCTTCAGCGCAAACACCGTTTCCACTTCGAGCTCGTCGAGGGCCAGCAGGAACGCGCGGCTGTCATCCTCCACAACAAGGATATCGGCGCGGACGCCGCCGGGACGATCGCGTTCGATGAACGTGAAGAGCGACGGCGGGACGCGGTGTGCCAGGTCGTACGTGATACCGCCGAACCCGAAGAACGCATACGGCCACACCCAGCGGTCTGGCGTGTACTCCACGAACCCGATGGCACCGCCGACGTCGTAGAGCCAGGTATCCACGTCGATGGAATTCAACCGCCCGGACGGCTCGAGCGTCCCCGTCAGAGGACCGCCGATGGCGATGGACGAGCTGGAGAATCCACCCTGCACCCGGAATCCGTACCGGCCACGCCAGTAGGTGACCGCCGCGCCGAAGTCCTGGTTGGCCCGCACGCGCAGGTCCCGCACCAGGACCTGCTCGAGGATGCCGGAGGTCGATGAGATGGACCCGAGGAGCACGAGGTCGCTCCAGTCGGTCGGGGCCAGGAACCCGATCGACGCACTGATGTCAACGCGTGGCGGCCGATCGTCGGGATCTGCCCACGGCTGCGACCAATCCTGAGCCGTAAGCGCACCGGGGACGAGCAACGCGACGGCGGCGGCGGCCAACCGAATGATTCTTGAACAGCGGCGATGCATGGCGGCACCTCCTTCCGCACGCGCCGACATTGCAGCAAGATCGACGCCGATAGGAACTGTCTTTGCAGTTCACAACGGCCCTCATTGTGGGCTTCGACCATCAGGGGGGATTTCCATGCGACGCTGCCCACGTGCTGTGATCGCGGTCACGCTCGTCACCCTGTTCGCCCTTGGATCGACCGTCGCTGCCGGCGCCCGACAGAGCGGGCACCTCGCTCACACGCTGCCCCCGTCGCGTGCCACGGATGAGCTGAAGACGATTCCGCCGCCGGCGGTGCGCCCGGAGCCGCGTCCCGCCCCCCGCCGCGGGTTCCCGCTCCTGGTCCGGCCGTCCACCCTCGCCGCTCAGATCGAGGAGCTTGCGGGCCATACCGTGCGGGTCCCCTACGCGCGCTTGGTGGGAGTCTTCAACCCGCGCGTGTTCCTGATCGACACCGCCACTCGCCTGCCACCGGTGCCGG
>JBOGIW010000388.1:0-8672 GCA_050748045.1 Vicinamibacterales bacterium
CGCACCGGCTCGAGGGCCTCGCGCGCGACGCGGCGCCACGTGCCGTGCTCACGACCTCACCGATCGCTGGCCGCCGCGCCGCGATCGCCGCCGGCGCGCCCGCTCTCGCCAACGTCGATTGGATCGAAACCGATCGGATCGACGAGAGCGCGGCGGCCTCGTATCGCGTTCCGGATCTGAGGCCGGACAGCCTCGCACTCCTGCAGTACACGTCGGGATCCACCGCGTCCCCACGGGGCGTGATGGTGACGCACGCGAACGTGATGGCGAACCAGGCGATGATCGCCGAGGCGTTCGCGCAATCGGCCGACGCGGTCGTCGTCGGATGGCTGCCGCCGCACCACGACATGGGGCTCATCGGGAACCTCCTGCACCCGATCTTCTGCGGCGGCTCCGCGGTGCTCATGCCGCCGCTCGCGTTCCTGCAGCGGCCCGCCCGCTGGCTCGAATGCGTCACGCGCTACCGAGCCACGGTCAGCGGCGGCCCCAACTTCGCGTACGAGCTGGCCTGCCGCATCCCGGAGATGCAGTGTTCGGGGTTGGACCTGAGCAGTTGGACCGCGGCGTTCAACGGCTCCGAGCGCGTGCGGCCGGCGACGTTAGAGCGCTTCGCCGATCGATTCGCGCCCGCCGGCTTCCGCCGCGCGGCCTTCAAGCCGTGTTATGGGCTCGCGGAGGCGACGCTTCTCGTCTGCAGCGCCGAGTCGCCGCTCGTGCGAGGCCACGACGTGAGTTGTGGACGTCCACCGTACGGGTCTACTGTGCGAATCGCCGACCCCGAAAGCGGACGGCAGGCGCGGGCAGGAGAGGCCGGTGAGATCTGGGTTGCCGGACCTCACATCGCGAAGGGCTACTGGAACCGGCCGGCAGAGACGGAGCACGTTTTCGGCGCTCACCTCGCCGGCGATCCCGCGTCCGGCCCATGGCTGCGGACCGGCGACCTCGGAATCCTGGACGAGGGCGACCTCTTCGTGCTCGGCCGGCTGAAAGACGTCGTCATCCTCGAGGGGCGAAACGTTCACGCCGAGGACATCGAGATTGCCGTCGAAGAGGCCGACGCGCTCCTCGCCGGCCGCGCGGCGGCCGCCTTCGGCCTCGACGCGGGCGATGGCGAACGGCTCGTCGTCGTGCAGGAGCTCGACGACAGGTATCGCGACAGCATGCCGCGCCTGGCTGCCGCGATTCGCCGCCGGGTCGCCGAAACGCTCGAGGCGGCTGTCCATCAGCTGGTGTTCGTGCCGAAACGGGCCATACCCCGTACGGCGAATGGCAAAATCCGGCGCCACGCCTGTCGAGACGCGCTCGTCGCCGGACGCCTGCAGTGCCTGTGGCAGGACATCGGCGGCATCGAGGCGTTTCTGGTCGAGCAGATTGCGTCCCTCCTCGGGATGCCAGGCAGGGTGGACATGGCGGCGTGCAGTCTCACGGCTGCCGGGGGCGATTCGCTCACCGCCGTGCACCTCGCCCAGATGCTCGAGCGGCAGTACGGCGTGGAGGTATCGCCCGCCGACCTCCTCGAGGCCGATTCGATCGCCTCGACGGCCGAGACCATCGCGACGGCTGTTGGCCCGACCGCCAGGAGTCAGGTGCCGGCCGCAGGCGTGCGCGTGTCAGGCGCACAGAGCGGCGGAGGGGCGCTCATCGATGGCGCTGACCAGGTGGTGGCCTCGCCCGCGCGCGTGTCAGCCGTTGAGAACGTTCCGCTGAACGCGGCGCAGCGCGCGATCTGGGCGGCCGAGCAGCTTTCGGGCGATCGCGGCGTCCACAACCTCGTGTTGACGGCGAGGGTGAAGGAGTCCCTTCCCGCGCGTGCGTTGCAAGTCGCGCTGGATGCGCTCGTGGCGCGGCATCCGGTTCTGCGCACGGTCGTCGCTTCCGAAGGGGGCGATCTGGTGCAGCGGGTCAACACCCAGGGGTGGGTGGAATTGCAGGTCG
Organism: Vicinamibacterales bacterium; assembly: GCA_050748045.1. GTDB lineage: Bacteria > Acidobacteriota > Vicinamibacteria > Vicinamibacterales > UBA2999 > CAVYVZ01. Next base: position 1,936 of record JBOGIW010000388.1, read on the forward strand.
TGGACGGCTCGCTTCTAAGCGAGGCCAACATTCAGCAGCGCCTGGTCGCCGGCGCCACGCGGCCGATCGACCTTCGGCACGGACCGATGCTGCGGGTGCTCCTCGTCCAGCGCGACGCCGGCACGATGCTGCAGCTCGTCAGCCATCATCTCGTCCTGGACTTCTGGTCCGTCACGATCCTGTTGACCGATCTGGCCGCGCTCCTCAGGGTAGCGATCGACGACGGTCCGATGCCGGCGAATAGCCCTACCGCAGCGCTCCTCGCGCGTCATGAGGTGACCGGCGCGCCACGTCCAGCTCCTATTCCGGTCCTCGACCTTCCCTACGATCGGCCCCCGGCCGCCGCGCCGGCGTGGGACGGCGAGACGATGCGCTTCTCGATCGGCGCGGCGACGGCACGGCGACTCCGGACCGTGGCGCAATCGCACGACGCCACGCTCTTCATGTCGCTGCTCGCCGTCTTCCAGGTCCTGCTGGGTCGGTACTGCCGTCAACACGACGTCGCCGTCGGATTCCCGATCGACGGCCGCGAGCACGCGGGCGCTTCCGTGGCAGGCAACTTCGTGGACCTGCGAGCGTCGCGCGTGGACCTTTCCGATAACCCGTCATTCTCCGATCTGCTCTCGCGAACCCGACGTTCCGTGATCGATCTGCTGCGGCCGTCGGCGTCGCCCATCGATCACGGACGCCTCCAGGCTGTGTTCACGTGGCAGCACGGGCCGGCGGCGGTGCCGTCGCTCCTGCCGGCCTTCGTCCTTGGCGTTCCGGGGTGCGACGTGGAGTTGAGCGGCTTCAGGCTGGAGCCATGCCCGGTTGACAGCCGGACGGCGGTTTTCGATCTCCACCTGTCCATGTGCCTCGCGAGCGACGCCCTCGCGGGCATCGTCCGCTACCGATCGGCATTATTTAAGGCCGACTCGATGGCGAGACTGGTCCGCCATTTCCAGGCGCTCGTCGATCGTCTCGCCCACGATCCGGCCCGGCGCGTCCTGGAAGTGCCGCTTCTCTCCGAAGAGGAGGCCGAAGAGATCACGCGATGGCCAGCGCGTCGATTCGACGTCGATTGTCTGCACGCCCTGTTCGAAAGACGGGTCGTTCGCGGACACGAGCGGCCGGCGCTGACGAGCGAGGGCCGACACATCAGCTACCGTGAATTGAACCGCCGCGCCAATCGGCTGGCTCGCCGTCTGCAGCATGCGGGTGTCGCACCGGAGACCCTCGTTGGCCTTCATCTCGAGCGATCGCCCGAGCTCATCATCGGCCTCCTCGCCATTCTCAAGGCGGGCGGCGCGTATCTTCCCCTGATCCCCACCAACCCGGCGGCTTACAACCGCCGGCTCGTCGACGATGCCGGCGTTCGGATTGTGGTGGCGCGAGCGGCCCCGCCGCCGGGCGCAATCCCGGATGGAGTGACCGTCGTGGCGGTGGATGCCGATGGCGACGGGGATCCCGGTCGAGACGACGTGAATCCCGTCTCGAAGGTGACGGCACAGAACCTCGCGTATGTGCTGCACACGTCCGGGTCCACCGGATCGCCCAAAGGCGTGCTGGTGACGCACGCGAATGCGACGGCACTGTTTCACGCGACGCGTGGCCAGTGTGCATTCGATGCGTCGGACGTGGGAATGTTGTTTCATTCGCCCGCGTTCGATTTCTCGGTCTGGGAGATCTGGGGCGCGCTCCTCCACGGCGGGCGGCTGGTCATCGTGCCTGAGGACGTGGCGCGTTCGCCGCAAGATTTCCGCGCCCTCGTGCAGCGTGAGCGAGTGACGATCCTGAACCAGACGCCGACCGCCTTCCGGCAACTCGTGTACGACGGCGGCGAACAGTGGTCGTCGGCGCTGCGGATGGTGATCTTCGGCGGCGAGCGGCTGGACATCGAGCTGCTTCGTCCGTGGTTTGGCCGGCAGGTCGGGACTCCGAGTCAGGACTCCGAGTCGGGACTCCGAGCCAGGACTCCGAGTCGGCTCCCGGCGTTCGTCAACATGTACGGCATCACCGAGACGACCGTCCACGTGACGTGTCGCCGGCTCGAGGCCGGCGATCTCCACACGCCGTGGGTCAGCCCCATTGGAACACCGCTTCCGCACCTGAGCGCGTACGTCCTGGACGATTACTTGAACCCGGTCTCGCCAGGAATGCCTGGACAGTTGTTCGTCGGCGGACAGGGCATGTCGCGCGGATACCTCCATGCCCCCGAACGCACGGCGGCCGCCTTCGTGCCGAGTCCATTTGCCACGGATCCGGGCGAGCGGCTCTATTGCACGGGCGATCTCGTTCGGATTGACGCGCACGGTGGCCTGCAGTTCCTCGGACGGATAGATCAGCAGGTGAAGATCCGCGGTCATCGAATCGAGCCGGGCGAGATCGAGAGCGTGCTCCTGCAGCACGACGGCGTGCGTGAGGCGGTTGTGCGGGTCGCGACAACCGCCTCCGCCGCGACGGTGTGCGTGTCGGCGGGCGACGGCGGCGGCCCACCACTTTTCGGTGAGTCCGTTCGGACGTTCCTGCAGCCGGATGCGCGACGGGACGAGCCGCAGTTGATCGCGTACGTCAGCGGCGAAGCCGGCCTCGACACGGACCTCCGGTCGTATGCGCTGGAGCGGCTGCCCGAGTTCATGGTGCCGGCCCGCTTCGTCCGGCTCGAGCGGTTGCCCCGCACGGCGAGCGGCAAGGTCGATCGCGCAGCGCTCCCGCGGCCCGAGAGCGCGCGTCCCGAAATGGCCGTGCGCTACGCGCCGCCAGAGACGCCGGTGGAGCGTGAGCTGGCGGAGATCTGGGCGGCGGTGCTGGAGGTCGCGCCCGTCGGCCTCGACGACGGTTTCTTCGCGCTCGGGGGCGACTCCATCCGTGCCATTCGCATGCAGGCGCAGGCCGAGGCGCGTGGGTTGACGGTCACGCTGCCGAGCGTCTTCGAGCAGCGGACCATTCGACGGCTTGCACCGTTCGTCAGGCCGCACGCCACGGGATGTGCCGAGCCGTCCGGCCCGTTCTCGCTGCTCACGCCGGAGGATCGCGCGAGCCTCCCGGCCGGACTGACGGATGCGTACCCGCTGTCGCGGCTGCAGGCCGGGTTGATCTTCCACAGCGAGATGGTGCCGGAGTCGGCGATCTACCGCGACTTCTTCCTCTACGAGCTCCGGATGCCGTTCAATGCCGCCGCGCTGGAGGCCACGCTCCGAGCGCTCACGGAACGGCATCCGGTCCTGCGCACCTCGATCGACCTCACCCGCTTCAGCGAGCCGCTGCAGCTCGTGCACGCCTCTGTCGATCCCTCGCTGGAGGTCGTGGACCTCCGCGGCGCGGACGCGCGCCAGTGCGGGGAGGCCATCGAGGAGCGCCAGCGGCGGGAGGAACGACGGCCGCTCGACTGGAGACACCCACCGCTCGTGCGCTTCCTGGTCTTTCGTCAGGAGGAGGCCAGGTTCACGCTCGCGCTCAGCTTCCACGACGTCCTCTTCGACGGCTGGAGCGTGGCGACGCTCCTCGTCGAGTTGATCTCGCGCTATCACGCGGCGATCGCCGGCCGGGGCGCTTCCGAGCTTCCGGCCCTGCCCGTGACCTATCGCGACTTCGTTGCAGCCGAACGTGTCGCGATGGCGTCTGTCGAGGCACGGGAGTTCTGGCGCGGCCAGCTCGAAACAATCGCGCCGAGCCACCTGGCCGCGACGCCCCGCTCCCGCGCGGAAGCTCCGCGAATCGTCGTCAAGCCCGTGCCAATCGAGGCCGAGTTGCAACGGTCGCTCGAGCGTCTTGCCGCGAGCTCCGGCACGTCGCTGCGGCACGTGCTGCTGGCCGTCCACGTGCGTGTGCTGTCGCTGCTGGCGGGCCGAGAAGAGATCGTCACCGGCCTGGAGTCGAACGGGCGGCTGGAGACCGACGGCGGCGACCGCGTGCTGGGCGTGCACCTCAATACGCTCCCGTTTCGGTGTCGTGTCGGACGGCAGCCCTGGGTGGACCTGTGCCGCGCTGTCCTCGAGCGCGAATGCGGACTGCTGCCGTTCCGGCGTTATCCCTACGCCGAGATCCAGAAGGCGTCCGGCTCGACCGCCCTCTTCGACACCTCGTTCAACTTCACGCACTTCCACTCGCTCGAGGAGCTGGCGTCGCTCGGCGAGCTGAAGATCCTTGGCAGCCGCGGCGTCGAACGGACGCACTTCTCGCTCAAGGCCGAGTTCAACGTCGATCCGTTCTCGGACGCGCTGCACCTCGACCTCGAATGCGATGCGGCCGCGCTCCCGCCGCAGCAGATTGAGAGGCTCGCCGAGGCGTACGAAGCCGCTCTCCGTTCGGCCGCTGTCCCAGAGCGCGCTGCCGAGCCCGGTCATCCGCATTCGTCTCGCGGGGAGTCGATGGGATACCCGGAGCGCCGAATCGACCGGCTCTTCGCGAAGCAGGCGGCGGCGTCTGCCGATCGAACAGCACTGATCGCCGCCGGAACCTCCCTGACCTTCGGCCAGCTCGACCAGTGGTCGATGCGCCTGGCATCGCGCCTCGTTCGAAACGGGCTCGAAGACGAGGATGTCGTCGCGCTTCGCCTGGCCAGGACACAGGAAGCCGTCGTGGCGATGCTGGCGGTGCTCGAGGCCGGCGGAACGACGCTCTGGCTCGACGTGTCACACCCGGTGGAGCGGCAGGAGTGGCTCATTCGGGACTCGCGCGCCAGGTTCGTCCTCGATGCCGGCGCCGTGGTGGCGGCACGCGACGATTCCACGGCGGACGAACGCAGGCTGGGCGGCCGGAACGACGTCGATCGCTCGAGTTTCCTGATCTACACGTCGGGGTCCACGGGTAAGCCCAAAGCGGCGACGAGCACTCATCGCTCGATCGTCAATCGCCTGCACTGGATGTGGCATGCCTACCCGTTCCAGCCGGACGAGGTCTGCTGCGCGAAGACGCCTGCCGCCTTCGGCGACTCCATCCCCGAGATCCTGTCGCCACTCCTTCACGGCGTCCCGCTCGTCATCGTCGACGAGCCTGCGAGCCTCGACCCGGCACGTCTCGTTGAGACGCTGGAGGCGCACGGCGTCACGCGGATCGTGCTGACTCCCTCGTGGCTGCAGATGCTTCTCGAGGCGGAGATCGACCTGGGCCGGCGAGCTCCGCGGCTTTCGTTGTGGGTGACGAGCGGCGAGGCGCTGACGCCTGCCCTGTGCCGAAGGTTCCATCAGAAGCGGCCCGGGAGCCGCCTCCTCAATCTCTACGGATCGTCCGAGGTCGGCCAGGACGTGACGCATTACGAAGTCACGCCTGGCGCAACGAACGCCACCGTGCCTATCGGCAGGCCGATCGCGAACACGGATCTTTACGTCCTGGACGATGAGCTCCGCGCATTGCCCCGTGGCACGCCGGGTGAGCTGTTCGTGGGGGGGCCGGGGCTGGTGCGCGGCTACAAGGACTCCGCGGATGCGACGGCGGAGCGCTTCATCCCGGATCCGTTCAGCGGGATCCCGGGGCAGCGGCTGTACCGCACGGGCGATCGCGTGCGCCTTCGCGACGACGGGGAGCTGGAGTACCTCGGTCGCCTCGATCAGCAAGTCAAGATTCGCGGGCATCGCATCGAGCCGCTCGAGGTCGAAGCGACGCTCGCCGACCATCCTGCCGTCTCCAAAGCTGCCGTCATCGCGCAGGGGACCACGGAGACGAAGCGGCTCGTCGCCTACGTGCGGCTTCGACCGGACAGCGGCGCCGGCGCATCGGAGATACAGGCCTTTGTCGCGCGCAAGCTTCCGGCGGCGATGGTCCCGGCCACCATCGTGATCCTCGAGGAGTTGCCGAGGCTTGCAACGGGCAAGGTCGACCGGCGCGCGCTGCCCGAACCCGATCCCGATCGACGAACCACGCAGCCAGTCGCGCCTCGCGATCAACTCGAGACGCTCCTCGCCGAGATCTGGAGCGACGTCCTCGGAAGACGGCCGATTGGCGTGCTCGACACGTTTGCGGATCTCGGGGGCGACTCGCTCGTGGCGGTGCAGTTGATGGCGCGGGTGCGGGAGGCGTTCGGGGTGGAGGTGCCGCTGCGGGCGCTCTTCGACGGGCCGACGGTGGCGGCCCTGGCGCGCGCGATTGCGGCGGCGCAGGGGCGGGGCGGCGAGGCGGTGGCGCTGCCGGCGCTCGTGCCGGCGCCGGCGGCGCGCCATGCGCCGTTTGCGCTGACCGACGTGCAGCAGGCGTACTGGATCGGACGGCAGGCGGGCCTCGAGCACGGCGGCGTGGGCAGCCATCTGTACATGGAAGTGGAAGGAGATCTGGAGACGGGCCGGCTGGAGGCGGCGCTGCGGCAGGTGATCGCGCGGCACGACATGCTGCGGGCGGTGATCCGGGCAAACGGGCAGCAGCAGGTGCTGGCGGAGGTGCCGGCGTATCGGATCGCGGAGCAGGACCTGCGCGGACTGGACGAAGCGGGGCAGGTGGCGGCCTTGACGGCAGTGCGCGACACGCTGTCACACCAGGTGTTCAGCGGGATGACCTGGCCGCTCTTCGAGGTGCGTGCGTCTCGCCTCGCAGACGACTGCCTGCGAGTGCACGTGAGCATCGACGCCGTGATGGCGGATGCCTGGAGCATGCGCATCCTGACGCGCGAGCTGTTTGCGCTGTATGCGGACGCCTCGACGACGCTGCCGGCGGTGGCGGTGACGTTCCGCGACTACGTGCAGACGCTGGCGGCGGTGCGGGAGACGCCGTGGTATGCGCGGGCCCTGGAGTATTGGCGGGCGCGTGCGGCGACGCTGCCGGGC
>JBOGIW010000389.1:0-19257 GCA_050748045.1 Vicinamibacterales bacterium
GGTGGGCAACAACCTCGCGGTCTTCTTCATCCGTGACGCCATCAAGTTCCCCGACGTCATCCACTCGCTCAAGCCGGATCCGATCACTTTCCGGCAGGAGCCGAACCGCATCTTCGACTTCATGAGCCAGACGCCGGAATCGATGCACATGCTGACGAACCTGTTCAGCCCGCGCGGCATCCCGGCCGGCTACCGGCACATGGAAGGCTTCGGCGTGAACACCTACAAGATGGTGAACGCCGGCGGCGCCACCGTGCTCGTGAAGTATCACTGGCACCCACGTGCCGGCGTCGCCAGCCTCACGCAGGCCGAGTCCGAGAAAGTGCAGGGCAAGGATCTCGGGTCGGCCTCGAAGGACCTGTACGCCGCCATCGAGCGCGGCGAGTATCCGCAGTGGGACTTCTTCGTGCAGATCATGGAGGACCACGATCATCCGGAGCTCGACTGGGATCCGCTCGACGACACCAAGATCTGGCCGGAGGACCGGTTTCCGCTGCGCCACGTCGGGGTGATGACGCTCAACCGCAACGTGGCCGATCATCACAACGAGAACGAGCAGATCGCGATGGGCACGGGCGTCCTCGTGGACGGCCTCGATTTCTCGGACGACAAGATGCTCGTCGGCCGCACGTTCTCGTACTCGGACACGCAGCGGTACCGCGTCGGCACCAACTATCTGCAACTGCCGGTGAACCAGCCGAAGCACGCGCGCGTGGCGACCAACCAGCGCGGCGGCACGCTGTCGCACGGCGTGGACCTGGCGCCTGGGCAGAACCCGCACATCAACTTCGAGCCGAACATCCATCAGGGCTCGAGGAAGCGAAGCGGCCGTCGCCCAGCAACCCGCCGGAGATCCGGGGACGGCTCACGCAGAGCCTCATCGAGCGCCGCAACGACTACGTGCAGCCGCGCGCCCGCTACTGCACGATCATGGACTGGGAGCGCGACGATCTCGTGAAGAACATGGGCGACCTCCTCGGCCAGTGCGAGCGCGACGTCCAGGAGCGCATGCTCTGGCACCTGTTCCTGGTGCACGACGACTACGGCACCCGGGTGGGCAAGGCGATCGGCCTGGGCGCCGCCGACGTGAAGCATCTGGCGCCGCTGCCCGGACAGGTGCTCACCGGCGAGGACAAGGCGCGGCTGGAGAAGCTCGGGGCCAACGGCGACCGCATCGATCCGAAGGCCTGGGGCAAGTGGACCAGCTCCGTGCCGAACCACCGGGCCACGGCGGAGGACGTGCTCGGCGGGATGCGCACGAGCGAAATGGCGGCCGGCTAGCCGCTCGAGACTCCCCGTCAGCCTGCCTGGCGGGGCGTCGACTTGCGGATCGGCGGTGTCGGGCGCCCCCCGTCAACGGGTGCTTACGCACAGTCTCAGCGAACACGCGATCGATCGTCTCCGCCGTCGGGCGTCCCGCCTTCGTTGACCGCGGCCCGCGCGAGGAGGTCGCGGACCTCCTCGTCGGTCGTCTGGGAGAAGTCCTCGTACCACAGGCCAACGGCACGGAACGGGTGCGGCGTGAAGAGGCACTCCACCTGGTCCACTTCCGCCCGCACCTGTTCGCACGTGTCGGGCGAGGCGGTCGGGACAGCGACAACGATGCGGGCCGGCCGCTGCTGTCGCAGCGCCTGCACGGCCGCGAGCATCGAGGCGCCCGTCGCCAGGCCGTCGTCCACGAGGATCGCGGTTCGCCCCTGAGCGTCGGGCGGCGGGCGGGTGCCGCGATAGAGGCGTTCGCGGCGCGCGAGCTCCGCCTGCTCCGCTGCGGCGACTTCGTCGATCGCGCGATCGGAAATGCCGAGCGCGCTGACGACGTCCTCGTTGAGGACGCGCACGCCGCCGGAGGCCACCGCGCCCATCGCCAGCTCCTCGCGGCCGGGGACGCCGAGCTTGCGCACGAGGAAGACGTCGAGCGGCGCGCCGAGCGCGCGCGCCACCTCATAGGCGACCGGCACGCCTCCGCGGGGCAACGCCAGCACCAGCACGTCGTGACGACCGGCATAGGCGGCGAGCCTGGCGGCGAGCAGGCGGCCGGCCTCGCGACGGTCGCGAAAGCGATTCGACATCGGACCCCGCGAAGTTCCTTCGGTCATGGAACCATCCGATCTTGACACCGGACAACGCAAAACGCGTGTCCTTTCCGTCTTTTCCTCCGAACCGACCGCCGTGGCTCGCCCGGTCCGATCGCTTCGGGCGTAGAATGTCGGTTCGCTGAGCCGTTCGACCGCCCCATCAGTCGCCCTGGCCCGTATCGGGAGACATTGCCGTGTCGCACACACCTGCGGCGCTCAGCCGCCGCGCGGCGCTCAAGGCCCTCGGCACCGGCGCCGGCAGCCTCGCGCTGCTGCCGTTGCTCTCGAACGAGGGCTTGCTCGCCTTCGGGCGCATCCAGGCCACGCACGTCGCGCCGGCGCCCACGGTGCTGTCCGCCGCGCAGTTTGCCACGCTCGAAGCCTTCGTCGAGGCCATCATCCCCGCCGACGAGCGATCGCCGGGTGCCAAAGAGGCGCGGGTCGCCGACTACATCGACTTGCTGTTGAGCGAGTCGAGCGACCAGACGGCGCTGCAGTGGATGGGCGGCCTGGCGGCGCTCGACGAAGAGGCGTCCGCGCGCTTCGGCGCGCCGTTTTCGCAGCTCGACATCGTGCAGGCGGATGCGCTCCTCGCCGTCATCAGCGCCAACGAGCTCGCGCCGCAGACGCCGGTTGAGGCGTTCTTCACGATGACGAAGCACGCGACCATCCAGGGCTACTACACGTCGGAGATCGGCATCCACCAGGAGCTTCGCTACAAGGGCAACGCGTTCATCACCGAGTTCGTCGGCTGCGAGACGGAGAACGGCAAGGACTGCCCGCACTGCGGTCAACGGGTGGAGCGCTCGCATGCAGGCTGACCCGACGCTCACGCTCAATCTCGCGAGCATCCTCGACGAGTCCCGGCGTCTCGCCGAGTCGATCACGCCGGGCACCGGCACGTGGGACGTGATCGTCGTCGGCAGCGGCGCCGCGGGCGGCATGGCGGCGCACGAGCTGACCGCGGCGGGCATCCGGGTTCTCCTGCTCGAGGCCGGACGGCTGATCGACACGCGCGCCGAGTACCGGACGATGGAGTGGCCGTACGGCTCGATGCGGCGACACCGGCTGCCGCCGGGCGAGCGGCCGATCGCCGTGGCGGAGTACAACTTCCTCGATCGGCCGTACGGGACGAACGCCACGCTGGCGGCGAACGACAAGGTGACGTCGTATGCCGGCAACACGTTCACGCGCAACTGGGTCGTCAACGAGAAGGAACACCCGACGACGGGCACGCCGTACGCCGGCGTGCGCGCGCGCGTGCTCGGCGGCAGGACGAACTTCTGGGGGCGCGGCGCGCTCCGGTACGGGCCGCTGCAGTTCAGGGCGGCGAGCCTCGACGGCTACGACGTGGACTGGCCGATCTCGTACGAGGACGTCAAGCCGTACTACGACAAGGTCGATCGGCTGCTCGGATGCTCGGGAACGACTGAAGGGCTGGTCCAGGTGCCCGACGGCGTCTTCCAGCGGCCGACGAAGCTGAACTGCGTCGAGGTGGCGTTCAAGCGCTCCATCGAGAAGATGGGACGCAGGCTGATTCCGGGCCGCGCGGGCGTCACGACCGACGGCGTGCTGCACAACACGTATCGGCATGCCTGCCGCGGCCGCGGCCGCTGCGGGCGCGGGTGCAACCTGCAATCCTCGTTTCACTCGCCCACGGCGCTCATCTACCCGGCGCGCGACACGGGGCATCTCACCATCCGGCCCTACTCGATCGTGTCGGAGGTGATCGTCGACGAAAAGACCAACCGTGCGACCGGCGTGCGCGTCATCGACGCGAATACGCGGGCCGTCATGGACTTCACCGCGCGTGTCGTCGTCCTCGGCGCGGGGTGCCTCGAGAGCACGCGCATCCTGCTCAACTCACGCTCGCGCACGTACCCGGACGGCGTGGGCAACTCGTCGGGGCTCCTCGGGTGCCACCTCTCCGAGCACCTCATGGGCATCCGCGGCAGCGGCTACATGCCGCAGCGCATCGGCACCGAGCCGACGCTCGACGACGGGAGGCCCGTCGGGCCGTACATCCCGCGCTTTCAGAACGTCACCGACAGGAACCCCGACTTCCTCCGCGGCTATCACTTCCAGGGCGGTGGCGGTTGCGGCGAGTACCCGGGCGCGGCGCACGACGTCCCGGGCTACGGCCGGGCGTTCAAGTCGTCCGTACGCCGGTACTATCCAGCCCTCATCAGCTTCGGCGGCTTCGGCGAGGTGCTGCCGCGCAAGGAGAACCGCGTCACGCTCGACCCGGACGTGAAGGACGCGTGGGGGATTCCGGTCCTCCGCTTCGACTATCAATTCGGGGACAACGAGCTGAAAATGGCGAGTCACATGGCCGACTCCATCGAGGAGATGCTCATCGCCGCCGGCGCCGAGGACATCCGGATCGTGCGCGAGCTCCTGCCGCCTGGGTGGTCGATCCACGAGATCGGCACCGCTCGCATGGGCGACGATCCGAAGACCTCGGTGACGGATCGGTATTGCCGGCTGCACGACGTGAAGAACGTCTACATCGCCGACGCCGCACCGTTTGTCAGCGGCGGCACGCAGAACACGACCTGGTCGATCCTCGCGATGTGCTGGCGGACGATGGATTATCTGAAGGAGCGGATGAAGGCGGGGGACGCGTAGTTGCCTGGGAACCCGAAGGCGAGGCTACGGCCGGGCTCGATCATGTGAACAGCTACGTGCTCGACGTGACGAGCTCGGCTGCAAGCTCTCTGCAAGGGGCATCACGGACGGCTCTTGACCTCTGCGCACGTCCGGCTTAGCCTTGCCCACGGCCATGGCACCCTCCTGGATCCGGCGCCTCGGCGCACTCGGTCGGGCGGAAGGATGGACTGCCGCGGCCGTTTTGCTGGCGCTGAACTCGGCGTATCTCGCCGCCACCGCCACGGCGTCGCTCTTCTACTTCGCCAACGTCCTCCTTCATATCGTTCTCGGAACAGGCGTCGCCGTGGCAGCCGCGCGCTACCTCGTCCGGACGCGCGTGGACCGCTGGATCGCGACGGCGGCGGTGCCGCTCGCGATCGGCGCGCTCACCGGTGCCGCGCTCACGATCGTCGGCGCGACGCGGCCCTGGCAGTGGCTCCTGCTGACGCACATCGTCTCGAGCGTCATCGGGTCCCTCGTGCTGGGTGCCTGGGTGCTCGCCTTCGCGCTGCGCCAGTCGTCGGCTCGGGCGCGGTTCGGGCTCGCCGGCGGCGTGCTCCTCGTCGTCCTGATCGGCGCGATCGCGGCGTCGCTGGCCGTGCGCCGCGACGACGCGCGCCGCGAGGAGTACAGAATCCGGAACCCGACGGTCGTGCCGGCGAGCATGGACGAGGAAGGCGCGGGGACGCGAAGCCCCTTCTTCCCTTCCTCCGCGAACACCAACGTCAACGGGATCATCCCCGCGAACTTCTTCCTCACGAGCGCCGCGTGCGGCCGGTGCCATCGCGATATTTACGACCAGTGGAACTCCTCGGCCCACCACTTCTCCTCGTTCAACAACCAGTGGTACCGGAAGTCGATCGAGTACATGCAGGACGTCGTGAGCACGAAGCCTTCGAAGTGGTGCGCCGGCTGCCACGACCACGCGGTGTTCTTCAACGGCCGCTTCGACACGCCGATTCGCGAGCAGATCGACACGCCCGAGGCGCAGGCCGGGCTCGCCTGCACCTCGTGCCACGCCATCACGCGGGTGGACGGCACCATGGGCCAGGGCGGCTTCACGATCGAGTACCCGCCTCTCCACGACATGGCGACGAGCGACAACGCGCTGCTCCGCTTCGCGCACGATCGCCTGCTCTACCTCGACCCCCAGCCGCACCGCGAGACCTTCCTCAAGCCGTTCCATCGCGAGCAGACCCCCGATTTCTGCTCCACGTGCCACAAGGTCCACCTCGACGTGCCCGTGAACGCGTATCGCTGGTTCCGCGGTTTCAACGACTACGACAACTGGCAGGCGTCGGGCGTATCCGGCGAAGGCGCACGCTCGTTCTACTATCCCGAGAAGCCGCAGCGGTGCACGGACTGCCACATGCCGCTCGTGAAGTCCGACGACCCGGCGGCGAAGAACGGCTTCGTGCGATCGCACCGGTTCCCGGCCGCCAATACGGCCTTGCCCTACGTGAACGGCGACACGGTGCAGCTCGAGGCCGTGCAGGACTTCCTGCGGGACGGCCAGATTTCGGTCGACGTGTTCGGGATCGTGCGCGTCCCGGCGTCGGAGGCGCCTCTCGAGACGCAGCCGATCGCGTCGGCGGAGCCGCGCATCGCCAGCACGTTCGCCGTCGGCGAGGAATCCGCCGGCTTCGGCGCTGGAGAAGCCTTCATCCGGCCCCCCGACGATGTCATTGCGCCGCTCGGCCGGGTCGCCGCCCGCGTGCGGCGCGGCGAGTCGATCCGCGTCGAGGTCGTGGTCCGGACGCGCAAGGTCGGACACTTCTTCCCGGGCGGCACGGTCGATGCCTTCGACGTGTGGGTGGAGCTCGAAGCAAGAGACGATCGCGGGCGCACGATCTTCCACAGTGGCGGGTTCGAGGGTTCAGGAAGTCCCGCCGGCCCCGTGGACCGGGGGGCGCACCTCTACCGCGCGCTCCTCCTCGACGAGCGCGGAAACCCGATCAACAAGCGCAACGCGTGGGCCGCGCGCTCCGTCGCGTACGTGCGGATGATCCCGCCGGGCGCCGCCGACACGGTACACTACCGCCTCGAGATCCCCGAGAACGCGGGCGATCGCATCTACCTCACGGCGAAGGTCAACTACCGCAAGTTCGCCTGGTGGAACACGCAGTGGGCCTTTGCCGGCGTGCGCGATCCCGCGCAGCCCACCTATTCCGTCACCCCTGCACATGACGATGGGCGCTGGGTGTTCACCGGCGATACGTCCCGCGTGTCGGGAGGCGTGAAGGCGATCCCCGACATCCCGACGACGGTGATGGCCGAAAGCACCGCGACGCTGAACGTGGTCGACGACGAGGCGACGTTGCCGGCCGTGACGCCGTTCCTGGATCGCTCCGTTCGCGAGCGGTGGAACGACTACGGCATCGGCCTGCTGCTGCAGGGCGACCTGAAGGGCGCGGAGGCCGCCTTCGAGAAGGTCACGGCCATGGATCCGAAGTACGCCGACGGCTGGGTGAACGTCGGCCGTGCCCGGCTGCAGGAAGGCAACCTGGCCGGGGCCGAAGAGGTGCTGCGGCGTGCGCTGGCGATCGATCCCGGGCTCGCCAAGACGCACTTCTTCCTCGGCAGCGTGCTCAAGAACGACGGACGGTACGACGAAGCGCTGGAGCACCTGCGGACGGCTGCGTCGATGTACCCGCGCGACCGCGTCGTCCGCAACCAGCTCGGCCGCGTGCTGTTCCTGCAGCGGCGCTTCGCCGAGGCGGTCTCGGAGCTCGAGAGGGTGCTCGAGATCGACCCGGAGGATCTGCAGGCGCACTACAACCTGATGCTGTCCTACCAGGGTCTCGGCCGTCCGGAGCTCGCCGAGCGGGAGCGGACGCTCTACCTGCGGTTCAAGGCGGACGAGTCGTCACAAGCCATCACGGGCCCGTACCGTCAGCTCCACCCGCACGACAACAACGAGCGGCAGGCAATCCACGAGCACCGCTCGACCCTGCGTGCGGCACCAAGGGCGCCGGCGCGCGTCGTGCTCACGGGGCCGGGCGACCCCGAGTAGCGATGCGGCTGCTCTGCGCGCTCCTGGTGGTGGCGACGATCGCCGCGCCGATCGCCGACGGCAGCCGCGTCTTCACCGACGTGACCGCCGCGTCCGGCATCCGCTTCCGCCACCAGAGCGGCGCCTTCGGCCGCAAGTACCTGCCCGAGACGATGGGATCCGGCGGCGCGTTCCTCGACGTGGATGGCGACGGCTGGCTGGACGTGCTGCTGGTCAACTCGAAGATGTGGCCCGGGCGGCCCGGGCCGCGGACGCGCCACGCGCTCTTCCGGAACAACACGAACGGCACGTTCACGGACGTCACCGCCGCGTCGGGCCTTGGCGTCGAGATGTATGGAATGGGCGTCGCCGCGGCCGACTACGACAACGACGGCTATGTGGACGTCTACATCACCGGCCTCGACGGCAACCGCCTGTTCCGCGGCACGGGAGGCGGCCGGTTCGTGGACGTCACGGCGCGGGCGGGCGTGGGGGCGAGCGGCTTCTCGACGAGCGCGGCGTGGCTCGACTACGACGCGGACGGCAGGCTCGATCTCTTCGTGGCGCGCTACGTCGAGTGGTCGGTCGAGAAGGATCTCTTCTGCACGCTCGACGGCAAGACGAAGTCGTACTGCACGCCGGAGTCCTACAGGGGGCAGAGCGGGATGCTCTTCCGCAACAGAGGCGACGGCACCTTCGAGGACGTGACGCGCGCCGCTGGTCTCCACGATCCCACGGCGAAGGCGCTCGGCGTGGCGCTCCTCGACTTCGACGGCGACGGCAGGATCGATCTCTTCGTCGCCAACGACACGCAGCCGAACCGCCTCTACCGCAACCGCGGGAACGGCACCTTCGTGGACGTGGGGGTCACCGCCGGCGTCGCGTTCAACGAGGCCGGCGTGGCGCGCGCGGGCATGGGCGTCGACGCGGCCGACGTGGACGACTCGGGGCGTCCGAGCCTCGTCATCGGGAACTTCTCGAACGAGATGATGGCGTTGTACGTGAACGAGGGCAACGGCCTCTTCATCGACGAGGCGCCGGCGTCGACGATCGGCCGCGCCTCGCTCCTGACGCTCGCCTTCGCCTGCTTCTTCTTCGACTACGACCTCGACGGCCTGCTCGACATCTTCGCGGCGAACGGCCACGTGGCCGACGACATCTCGCGCGTCCAGCCGCGCGTGAGCTACGCCCAGCCGCCGCACCTCTTCCGGCAGACGGGGAAGCGGCGCTTCGAGGACATGAGCGCCCGCGCCGGCGCCGACTTCGCGCGCCCGATGGTGGCGCGCGGCGCGGCGTACGGCGACTACGACCGCGACGGCGATCCGGATCTCCTCGTCACGACCAACAACGGGCCGGCACGCCTGCTGCGGAACGACGGTGCCGCGGCCTCCGCAGTCCGCGTCGCGCTTCGCGGCCGCACGTCGAACCGCGATGCGGTCGGGGCGACGGTGATGATACGGCTCGCGGGCGGCGTACGGCGTACGCAGATGGTCAGAACCGGATCGAGCTATCTGTCGCAGAGCGAGCTGCCGCTGACGTTCGGTCTCGGCCCATCCGGCGTCGTCGAGAGCGCGGAGGTCACATGGCCGGGCGGTCGCGTCGAGACGCTCGGCGCGCTCGCCGCGGGACACCTGCACATCATCGAAGAGGGCCGCGGCATCGTCGAACGGATTCCCTTCTCGTCGCGGGCGTCGGCCACGACCACCGGGCCGTGGCGATGACGCGCGTTGTGCCGGCCCTTTGCTCGGCGCTCCTGCTCTCGATGGCGGCCACGGGGCAGCAGCCGCCCCGCGACACACGGACCGAGCGCCGTGAGGAGGCCTACCGTCACAACAACGTCGGCGTCGCGCGCCTGGAGCAGTACGACTACGCCGGGGCGGCGGCGGAGCTCCGGCGCGCGCTCGAGCTCCGGCCCGATCTCGCGATGGCGCGGCTGAACCTGGCGCTCGCGCTCCTCTACGACGGGCAGCTCGACGCGGCGGCGCGCGAGGGCCGCGCGGCGCTCGAGCGAATCGAGTCGATGGCGCAGCCGCACTTCGTGCTCGGTCTCATCGCGCGCGCAGACAACCGCCTCGACGACGCGGCGGCCGCGTTCCAGCGGGCGATCGACATCGACCCGGCCGACGCCGGAAGCCGCCTGCAGCTCGGGCAGGTCCGGCTCGCGCAACGGCGCTTCGCCGACGCGGCGTCGCTCTTCGAGTCGGCGCTCACACTGGAGCCGTTCAACGCCACCGCCGCCTACGGCCTCGCGCAGGCGCTCACGCGCGTCGGCGACCGCGCGCGGGGCGGGCCGGCGATGGCCCGCTTCCAGGCGCTCAGAGACAACCCGGCGGCGATCACGTACTCGAGCACGTATCTGGAACAGGGGCGATACGGCGAAGCGATCGTCTCGACGGGAATCGAGCCTGAGCTCATCGACGCGTCCGTGCCGCCCGTCGCCTTCTCCGACGCCACGGCCTCCATGCTCCCTGCGCGCGGTCCCGCCGCCCGCGACGTGTCGCTTGCCGACATCGATGCCGACGGAGACGCGGATCTGCTCGTCGCCGCTGACGACGGCGTGCACGTGCTCCGGAACACAGGGCGTCGCTTCGAGACCGCGGTCACGATCCCGATCACGGGAGCCATCTCGGCGATCGCGGGAGACTACGACAACGACGGCGCGAAGGATCTGCTGGTCCTTACCGAGCGGTCGCCGGTGCTCGTTCGCCAGGAGCGGCCGAATGTGCTCACCCCCGCAACGGGAGCGCTCCCGGCGGGAGTGCCCGCCGCGCGCACGGCCGCGTTCGTCGACGCCGACCATGACGGAGACCTCGACATCGTGGCGGGCGCGCGCCTGCTGCGCAACAACGGCAACGGCCGGTTCCAGGACGTCACGGCGGAGAGCGGGCTCCCAGCCACGTCGCCGTCGCCTGTTGCCGTCGTGCCGACCGACTTCGACAATCGGCGTGATGTCGATCTGCTGTTCGTCGGGCGCGGCGTGGCGCCGGCGCTCCTGCGCAATCAGCGTGACGGGACGTTCCGCGACGTAGCCGCCGAAGTGGGTCTGCCACGCCCGGGGCAGTACACCGGCGTGGCCGTCGCCGACATCAACAAGGATCTCGCCCCCGATTTCTTCTTCGGTCGCGCCGGCGCAGCCGGCGTCATGGCGTCGAGCGGCCCCGGCGGACGCTTCGCGCTGGCGGATGCGCCGGCCGGGACCAGGAACGCCGGCCCGGCGCTCTTCGTGGATTACGACAACGACGGCCTGCCGGATCTCGTCGTCTCGACGCCGGACGGACCGAGGCTCTGGCGCTCGGCGGCGACGCGCTGGATCGATGCCTCGACGGCGGCGTTGCCCGCGCGGCTCGTGCCCGCCGGCGACACGGTGGCCTCGATGTCGGCCGCCGACCTCGACGGCGACGGCGACATGGATCTCGTCGTGCGCCTCGGTTCGGGATCCCTGCGCGTGTGGCGCAACGAGGGGGGCAACCGGAACGCGTCGGTTCGCGTCCGCCTCCGCGCGCGCGTCAGCAACCGCGACGCCGTCGGCGCGAAAATCGAGCTTCGCGCGGGAAGCCTGCGGCAGAAGCTCGAGACCTACGCCACGACGCCGCCGGTGGCGCCGGCCGACCTCCTGTTCGGGCTCGGCGCCCGGGCCGGCGCCGACGTCGTGCGCGTGTTGTGGCCGGCCGGCATCCTGCAGGCGGAGACGGCCGTCGCCGCCCGTGTCGCGACGATCGAGGAGCTCGATCGCAAGCCCTCGTCCTGCCCCTTCCTCTACACCTGGAACGGGTCGCGCTTCGAGTTCGTGACCGACTTTCTCGGCGGCGGCGAGCTCGGCTACTGGGTGGCGCCCGGCGTGCGCGGCGTGCCAGACCCTGACGAGTACGTGCGGATTCCCGCGGACGGGCTTCGCGCACGCGACGGCCGCTACGAGCTGCGTGTGACCAACGAGCTCGAGGAGGCGCTCTTCGTCGATCGCCTCGAGCTCATCGCGGTCGCACACCCCGCCGGCGCCGGCGTCCACCCCAACGAGGGGCTGCGCTCGCCCGAGCGCCGCGAGCCGTTCACGCTGTACACCGTGCGCGATCCGGGCCCGCCGCTGTCCGCCGTGGACCATCACGGCCACGACGTGCGCGATCGACTCGCCGCGCGCGACCGCATCTACGTTGACGACTTCCGGCGGTCGCCCATCCAGGGCTATGCCGAGGAGCACGCCGTCACGTTCGACACCGGCGCGCGGCCGTCCGATCCGCGCGTGCTCCTGCTGCTGACCGGGTGGACCGACTACGCGTTCTCGAGCGACAACGTCGCCGCGCACCAGGCTGGCCTCGCGTTTCGCCCCCCGGAGCTGCACGCCAGAGACGCGACCGGACACTGGCGCCTCGTGCTGCCGGAGATTGGCCTCCCCGTCGGACGGCCGCAGACCGTCGTCGTGGACGTGACGCCGCAGACCAGGACGGGCGCGCGCGAGTTCCGGATCGTCACGACGCTTCGCGTGTACTGGGATCAGATCCTGGTGGACACGTCGGCGCCGTCCAAGACGGCCGTCACGAGGATCGACGCGGACACGGCCACGCTGGGCCGGCGCGGTTTCTCTCTCGAGGTCCGGCCCGATGGCCGCGAGCCGGCCATGTACGACTACGATCGCGTGTCGCCCGATGCGCCCTGGAAGCTTCTGCCCGGCCGCTACACGCGCGAAGGCGATGTGCGGCCGCTTGTCGCCGCCGTCGACGATCAATTCGTGATTGCCGCTCCCGGCGACGAGATCGCCGTGTCGTTCGCGGCGAACGCTTTCCCTCCGCCGCCCGACGGGTGGACGCACACCTTCCTGCTGTACGCCGTCGGATTCAGCAAGGAGATGAACCTGCACTCGGCGAGCCCCGATCGCCTGGAGCCGCTCCCCTTCCACGGCATGCACGGGTATCCGTACGGTCCATCGGAGCGCTACCCCGACACGCCGGAACACCGGCGGTACCGGTCCGAGTACAACACGCGCGCGATCGGGCGGAACCTTCCGCCGCTCGAGCGGACACGATGATTCAACGAGCAACTGCCGCAAGGAGACGCGAGATGGAACCGATGTACCTCCGGGACGTTGAAGGCCACGCCGGTGAAGGACCGTACGCGGGCGTGATCGGCCAGCTCCGTCAGTCCGGGCTGCCCGTGCCGCAGATCATGCACCTCTTCGCGTTCAAGCCGGATCGGACGGCGCACCTGTCGGCGTTCACGCAGGGCGTGATGCGGGGACCGTCGCCGCTGCCGCCGTGGAAGCGGGAGCTCATCGCCGCGTTCACGTCGAAGAAGAACGCCTGTCCGTTTTGAATCGGCGCGCACGCCGCGGTCGCGGCAGAGCTCGCCGGCGATCGGACGCTCGTGCAGGCGGTGCTCGACGACTACCGCACGGCGCCGCTCGACGCCCCTGACAAGGCGCTGTTTGCGTTCATCGAGAAGATGAACGAGCAGTCGAACCAGATCCGGCGGGACGACATCGACGCCGTGAAGGCGGCCGGGTGGAGCGACGAGGCCGTCTACGACGCGATCACCGTCTGCGCGCTCTTCCGCTTCTTCAATGCCTGGATCGACGCCACGGGCGTCCACGACATGCCGGCGGCCGCGTACGAGGTAAGCGGGAAGCGCCTGGCGACGCAGGGCTACACCCCGGCCGCGCAGCCCTCGGCGACCAGCTAATCCGTTCTCACCGACGTCCGCTTCATCCGCTCCGGGTCCCACCCGATCGGCCGGTTCTCGAAATAGCTGTGGTTGGCGAGCACGGCGGGGCCGCCGGCCCGCAGGCCGAAGGTCGCGTCCTCGACAACGGGCTGCCGCGCGCGGACGGCGTCGAAGAACACACGGAAGTGATCGGAGGAATCGCTGTAGCCCTGAGGGGCGAGATAGACCTCCTCATTGCCCAGACGCAGCTCCTGCTGCTCCGGGTACTTCGCGCCGTATTCCGCGAGATACGCGTCCTGCACGGCCTTCGAGAAGGTATCCGCCGTGTGGCCGGGCTCCTTCGGCCGCTGGCGGCGCGAGAGCGTGACGCCACCGCCGCCGATCGTCAGCACCCCGTCGGGCCCGACAAAGCGGAACGCCTGGTTCTCGCCGCCCCCTTCGGCGAAGTTCACCTTCAACACGAGCCTGAATCCGGGATGTGACGCGGTCTTCGGGTAGTCGTACATCGCCAGCATCAGATCCGGCACGTCGCGGCCGTCCTTCCAGTAGCTCAGGGCCCCGGTCGCCATGACGCGCGCCGGCCCGATCGAATCGAGGACGAAATGGATGCCCGAGAAGAGGTGAACGAAGAGGTCGCCGGGAATGCCGGTGCCGTAGTCGCGATAGTTGCGCCACCGGAAGAGCCGGATCGGATCGAACGGCCGCTTCGGGGCGTTGCCGAGGAAGCGGTCCCAGTCGATCGTGCCGGGCGAGGCGTCCGGCGGAATCGAGTACTGCCAGGCCCCGATCGACGAGTTGCGGTTGATCCAGGCCTCGACGAGGCTCAGTTCGCCGATCGTGCCGCTTCGGAAGAGGTCGCGCGCCTTGGCGTAGACGACCGAGCTCACGCGCTGGCTCCCCACCTGAAGGATCCGCTTCGTCTCGCGCGCGGCGTCGATGACCTTCGGCCCTTCGTCGAGATCCTGCACCATCGGCTTCTCGACGTATACGTCCTTGCCTGCCTTCATCGCGTCGATCGCCATCCGCGCGTGCCAGTGATCCGGTGTCGCGATGATCACCGCGTCCACGTCGGGCCGCGCCAGAACCTCGCGGTAGTCGCGCGACGTGAAGAGGTGATCGCCCCATTCCTCTGTCGCCCGGATGAGGCGGCCGTCGTAGACGTCGGCCACCGCAACCAGCTCGACGCCCGGCACGCCGAGCGCCGTCCGCGTGTCGTTGATGCCCTGGATGCCGCACCCGATCGTGGCGAGCTGGATGCGATCGTTCGCGGAGCTCCCCTGCACCGGCTGCAGCGGGTGCGCGTGCAGACGCCTGTGGGCCGACGCGGTCACGCCCGTCGCGGCCGCCATCTTCAGAAAGTCACGACGCGTGGGTCGCATGTCAATCTCCTTCCGCAATGAGTGGGAGCCTGACGGGCCTGCCTCCAAGCTCCGCCGAGCGGTCGGCCGCCAGGCAGACCTCCATCGTCTTCTGGGCGTCGAAGACGCTGATCGAGGTCTCGCGCCCCTCGAGCACGCAGGCGACGAGCTCGTCGATCTCGCCCTGGAAGGGATGATGGCTCACGTCGGCCGAGCCGGGCATCGCGCATCGGATTCGCAGCGCGGCATGATCGTTCAGGTCGGTGACCGGCTCGAGGGACACGTCCGGGAACGGGTTCGCGGCGACGAGCGCGTCACGCTCGGCGGGCGAGTCCCGCAGCCACTGGATGAGATCCTGGCGCAGCGTCGCGCGATCGCCCATCAGCTCCACGCCGAAGGCGTACGGCATCATGAAGTCCGTGGAGCTGGTCACGTGGCCGAGCGCCCCTCCGCCGAGCGTCATGTTCACGACGATGGTCGTCGGCCACTCGTAGCCGGGCGTGAAGCGGGCGTGGAAGGCGCTGACCTCGCCCGGTTCGAGGCCGGAGCACCAGCGGAGCGCGTCGACCGCGTGGCACCCGGCGGCCAGCAGGTGGCTGCGCCCGCTCTCGCGCGTGCGGACCCATTCCCATCCGCTGTACCAGTCGGTCACGTTCGACAGATACTGCGTCCGGACGAAGCGGATCTGCCCGAGGCGCCCGGACGATCGGAGCCAGTGCGCGAACTTCATGAAGGGGTTGTAGCGCAGCTCGAACGACACGATCGTGCGGACGCCGGCGCCTGTCACGGCGTCGCGAATGCGAACCAGCTCGGCTAGGTCCAGGCCGGTCGGCTTCTCGAGCAGAACGTGCTTGCCCGCACGGGCGGCTGCGACGGCCTGGCCGGCGTGCAGGTGATTCGGCGTCGCGATCGAGACGATGTCCACGTCGGGCGCCGCGAGGAGCTCCTCGTAGCTGGTCGTAACCCGGGCATCCGGGAGGACGAGCCCGTACTTCGCCAGGTTCGCGCGCGTGCGCTCCGCGTCTCGGCCGTGAAGCCAGGTGACCACGGTGTGCGCGTTCTTCTGGAAGGCGGCGATGTGCTGCGAGGCGCACCAGCCGACCCCGGTCACGCCGACGCCGAGCCTTCCGTGACTGGCAGGCATATCGATTCGACAGCTTAAATCATCTCGCGATGGCGCGGGCCCTCGCGCTACCATGCACGCTGTGAACGCAAGGCCACACGCGATGCTCTCGATGGTTGCCGGCCTGCTGCTGCTGACGACCGCGATGAGCGGACAGGACGGCTTCGTGCCCCTCTTCAACGGACGTGACCTGTCCGGCTGGAAGGTGCCCGCCGGCGACAACGGCCACTGGCGCGTCGTCAACGGCGTGATCGATTACGACGCCGAGAGCGAAGCGCCCGGCGACAAGAGCCTCTGGACCGAGCGCGAGTTCGGCGACTTCGTGTTCAGGGTGGACTGGCGCCTCAAGGGGACGCCCTACGTCAATCCGTCGGTGCCAATCATCCGCTTCGACGGCTCACATAAGAAGGACGCCGCCGGCCAGGACATCCGGATCGCCGTGCCCGACTCCGACTCGGGCATCTATCTCCGGGGGTCGAGCACGGCGCAGGTCAACATCTGGTGCTGGCCGATCGGCTCGGGCGAAGTGTGGGGCTACCGCACCGACGACACGATGCCGTCCGCCGTGCGCGCGGCCGTGACACCGTCGAAGAACGCCGACCGGGACATCGGCGCGTGGAACGCGTTCGAGATCACGATGCGCGGCGATCGCCTGACGGTGGTGCTCAACGGCGAAAGGGTCATCGACAACGCGCCCCTGCCGGGCGTGCCGCCACGGGGCCCGATCGCGCTCCAGCACCACGGCGACAGGAAGGATGGGCGGTGGGTGTCGCCGCCGTCGCTGGTGCAGTTCAGGAACATCTCCATCCGCGAGCTGCCCTAGTCAGGAGGTGACGCTGAGCGATCTGAACGCGTACGACCGCGCGCACTTCGTGGAGGCGCTCGGCTGGATCTTCGAGCACTCGCCGTGGGTCGCCGAGCGCGCCTGGGAACACCGGCCGTTCGCCTCGCTCGACGACGTGCTTGAAGCGATGGCCGGCGTCGTGTCGGCGGCGACCGCCGGTGAGCAGCTCGCGCTCCTCCGGGCCCATCCCGATCTCGGCACGCGCGCGCGGATCAGCGAGGCATCGGCAGGCGAACAGGCCGGCGCCGGCCTCGACCGCCTGACGCCCGAGGAGCACGAGCGGCTCCAGCGGCTGAACGCCGCATACCGGCAGAAGTTCGGCTATCCTTTCCTGTTCGCGGTGAAGGGCCGCAACACGCACCAGATCCTCGAGGCGCTCGAGCGGCGGCTGGCGGGAGACCGCGAGGAGGAGCTCGCCGAGGCGCTGCGCCAGGTGTACCGCATCGCGCACTCTCGCCTGCAGGCCACCGTTCGCTGAGGAAGGCCGTCTCAGGAGGCATCGCGTGGAACAGTTCGCGAGCGGCTGGAAGCGCAGCTACTACGGCAAGGGCGACGTCATCGTCTACCGGCTGCACCGCGACGGACAGACGCCGGCCGGCACGAGTCCCGTCTTCGGCGCGAGCGTGCTCCTGCTCGTCTACGGCGAGGCGTTCTGGCCCACGTACACGACAGGCGACAACACGGGGTTCGTCGCCACCGACTCGATGAAGAACTTCATCCAGCGCGAGACGATCGCCTTCGAGGGCGACGACCTCGCCGACTACTGCAGGTTTCTCGGGGCGGCGTTCCTCGGCCGGTATCCGCACGTCGAGGGTGCGCAGGTGTCGGCTGTCGAGATTCCGTACGCCGGCGTGGACGGTGCCGTCGCCTTCACGCCCTCGGGCCCGGAGCGCGCCACGGCGCGCGTGGAGCTCGGGCGCGGACCCACCATCGAGGCCGTCGCCGGGATCCGGGGCTTCAAGCTCCTGCGCCTTGGCGGAAGCGCCTTTCACGGCTTCGTGCGCGACGAGTACACCTCGCTTCCCGAGGTCAGCAACCGCCCCGTGCACATGTGGCTGGATCTCGAGTGGCGCTATTCCGATCCCGAGGCGGCCTTCGGCGGCAACGGCGCCACCGCGCGGGCGCGCCGGATCGTGCGCGACGTGTTCCGCACGTTCGAGTCGGGGAGCATTCAGCAGATCATCTACCAGATGGGCATGCGCCTCCTCGAGGAGATGCCCGTGCTCGCCGAGGTGCACCTCGAGGCGAACAACCGCACCTGGCTCACCGTGGCCGAGCGCGGCGACGAGCTCGGCGTCTACACCGATCCTCCGCCGCCCTACGGATGCCTGGGGTTGAGGCTCACGCGCTGACATGGCTCGCCTGTCCACGCACGTGCTCGACACCGCGCGCGGCGCCCCGGCGGCAGGGGTCCGGATCGAGCTTCACAGGGTGCGCAAGGGCTCGCGCCGGCTGCTGGCGTCGGCCACGACCAACGCCGACGGCCGGGCGGACACACCGCTCCTCTCGGGCGAGCGGCTCGAGACCGGCGTCTACGAGCTCACGTTTCATGCGGGCGAGTACTTCCGCCGCGCCGGCATCACGCTGAGCGACCCGCCGTTTCTCGACCACGTCGTGGTTCGCGTCGGCATCGCAGAGCCTGACGGGAGCTATCATGTGCCGCTCCTGCTCGCGCCATATGGCTACAGCACCTATCGGGGGTCATAGTGCTGCTGGCTCGTGACGTCATCCAACGGTGCCGGGTCCTGGCCGGGTTCTCGGAGGAGCCCGGACACACGACGCGGACGTTTCTCTCCGCGCCGATGCGGGACGTGCACGCGCACCTGACGGCGTGGATGACCGAGCTCGGCATGACGGTTCACGTCGACGCCGCGGGGAACCTGCGCGGGCTCTATGCCGCCTCGTGTCCCGCCGCGAGGCGTCTCTACATCGGCTCTCACCTGGACACGGTTCCGAGGGCCGGCGCCTTCGACGGCGTGCTCGGCGTCGTCATGGGTGTCGCGCTCGTCGACCTCCTCAACGGCGAGCGCTTTCCGTACGCGATCGAAGTCGTCGGATTCTCGGACGAGGAAGGCGTCCGGTTCGGCGTTCCGTTCATCGGCAGCCGCGCGCTGGCCGGCACCGTCGACGAGACGCTCCTGGCGCGGCGCGATGCGCACGGCCGGAGCGTCGCCGACGCGATTCGGGACTACGGCCTCGACCCGCGCGAGGTCGGCCGCGCCGCCGCGGACGCCTCCGCGCTGGGATACCTCGAGCTGCACATCGAACAGGGGCCGGTCCTCGACACCCTCGGCGTGTCGCTCGGCATCGCCGACGCCATCGTCGGGCTGACGCGCGTGGAGGCGACGTTCACGGGAGCGGCGGGCCATGCGGGCACGACCCCGATGCAGGCGCGGCGCGATGCGCTGGCGGGAGCCGCCGAGTGGATCGGCGGCGTCGAGCGCGAGGCGCACACGACGCCAGGCCTCGTGGCGACGGTGGGCCGCATCGAGGCCCGGCCCGGAGCCTGGAACGTGATCGCCGGCGCCTGTGCGGCTACGCTCGACGTGCGGCATGCCGACGAC
>JBOGIW010000390.1:0-3705 GCA_050748045.1 Vicinamibacterales bacterium
CGATGGAGGACGCCGCGCATCCGGCGCCCGAGGCCGCGGGCGTCCCGATGTCTGCCGGCGACCGCCGCCGTGCGGACGACCTGCGTCGCCGCGCCGAGGCGATTGTCACCATCGCGGATCCGGCGGATGCCGGAGGCAGGCTCGCCGACGTTCGGCTTGCCTGGGCGGAGCTCCAGGCGGACGTCGAGGTCGATCCCGTCCTGGCGCAGGCCTTCGAGGCGGCGTCCGAGGCCGTGCGCGAGGCCATCGCCGAGCGCGAGCGCGAGCGCGAGGCCGAGGCCGAGCGCATGCGCGCGATGGCGCGCGAGCAGGCCGACCGTGTGGCCATCTGCGAGGAAATCGACGCGCTGGCGGGCCACGAATCGATGGACCGGGCCGCCGAGCTGAAGGCGCGCTGGGATGCGCTGCCCCCGATGCCGTCCGAGTATGCCGTCTCCCTGACGCGCCGGTTCCGGGACGCGTGCCGCGCCTACGAGGACCGCGAGCGCCGGCGCGTGCTCGCGGAGGCGGCCGCCGGCCGGCTCGAGACGCTTGCCTCCGAGCTGGAGCGTCTCGCCGCTTCCGATCAGCCGGTCGAGGAAACGGTGGCGCGCTGGCGTGGGCTGCGTCGCGACGCCGAGATGCTGCGCGAGCATGGCGACGCGAACCCGCCCGCCGCCGAGCGGCTCGAGCGGGCCGTCGGCGCGCTCGAGGAGAAGGAACACCAGATTCAGCAGCAGCGCGCGAAGCAGGAGCAGGACAGCCTGCGCCGGCTGCAGCAGCTCTGCCGCCAGGTGGAGATCCTCGCGGGCCAGGAGCCGATCACGCTGAAAGCGGGCGATCGGGCGCTCCGCGAGATCCGCGCGGCCCTCGAGCAGCGCGCGCCGCTGCCGTCGAAGAAGGATCGACAGGAGATCGTCGGGCGTCTCGAGCAGGCGCGAGCCAGGCTCGCGCCCCGCATGCAGGAACTGCGCGACGCCGACGACTGGCAGCGCTGGGCCAACCTCCAGGTGCAGGAGGAGCTCACGCGCGAGATGGAAGCCCTCAAGGGGGTGGAGAACGCCGAGGAGGTCGCGCGGCGGATGCGTGAGCTCCAGGGACGCTGGAAGCAGGTGGCCGCCGCGCCGCGCGCCCAGGGCGAGGCGCTCTGGCGCAGGTTCAAGGCCGCGCAGGACGAGGCGTAC
Organism: Vicinamibacterales bacterium; assembly: GCA_050748045.1. GTDB lineage: Bacteria > Acidobacteriota > Vicinamibacteria > Vicinamibacterales > UBA2999 > CAVYVZ01. The sequence goes on from JBOGIW010000390.1 coordinate 1,164, forward strand.
ACCCGTACCGAGGCGTTCTTCGCGGCCCAGCACCAGGAACGAGCGCAGAGCCTGGCGCGCAAACAGGATCTCTGCGCGCGCGTCGAGGCGCTCGCCGACTCGACCGAGTGGGTGAAGACCGCACAGCAGATCCAGAAAATCCAGGCCGAGTGGAAGACCATCGGCGCCGTCACCCGCGGTCACGAGAAGGCGATCTGGGAGCGTTTCCGCACGGCGTGCGATCGCTTCTTCACGCGGCGCCAGGAGGACCTCAAGAAGCGCAAGGACGACTGGTCCGCCAACCTCGTCCGCAAGGAAGAGCTGTGCGCCAGGGCCGAGGCCCTCGCCGACTCCACGGACTGGGAGACCGCCGCCTCCGAGCTCAAGAGGATCCAGGCGGAATGGAAGACCGTCGGTCCCGTGCGCAAGTCGAAGTCCGAGGCGGTGTGGCAGCGGTTCCGGACCGCGTGCGATCGGTTCTTCGATCGCTACAAGCATCGCGACCAGGCCGACCTCCAGGCCAAAGTGGCCGCGCGCGACGAGGTCGTGCGCGATCTCGAGGCGCTGGCGCCCTCCCCGGCCGGCGCGGACGGTCCGGCCCTCACACCGATGCCCGAGGGTCTCTACGCGGCCGTGCAGCGCGCGCGGCAGAAGTGGTCGCAGGCGCCTGAGCTGCCCCGCGCCGTGCAGGAGGATCTCGCCGTCCGGTACCACCAGGCGCTCGGCAGGCTCGTCGCCGCCTGGCCGGCGGCGTTCAGCGGGACCGACCTCGATCCGGATGCCACGCGCAAACGGATGGAGAAGCTCGTCGCGCGCGTAGAGGAGCTCGTGCCGGCCAGATCCCAGTCGGCCCGGACGCTCTCGCCCGCCGAGCTCCTCGCGCAACAATGGCGCGAGCGCCTGGCGTCGAACACCATGGGCGGCCGGGGGCCCGAGCACGACGACGTGAAGTGGCGGGCGGCCGAGCAGGAGATCCGCAACGCGCAATCGCAATGGATGCGCCTCGGCCCCGTACCGCCCGAAGTCGCCGGTCCGCTCAACGAGCGCTTCCAGCGGGCGCTTCGCCGGTTCTACGATCAGCGCCGACGAGCGTCCTGAACAGCCGTTCCAAGTTCCAGGTTCCAGGTTCCAGGTTCTTGTTCGGGTTCTTGTTCAAAGTTCTCATCTCGGTTCAGAACAGAACCCAGAACCAGAACCTGGAACACGAACCCGGAACCTGGAACCTGGAACCTGGAACTAGTCAGTTTGCTTCGGTCGCGCCGCGCTGACGATCTCGAGCGCGCGTACGGCGACCGCGCCCGGGTTCAGCTTGCCGCCCGTGACGTTTCTGAACACGATGACGCCCGTCTTCGACTCACGGTCGAGGATGGCCTGCGAGAGGAAGCCGCTCGTCGTGCCGCCGTGGCCGTGGGCCACGAGGAGGCCTCGGCGCATCACCTGGAAGCCGAGGCCATACCCTCCGCTCAGGTCGGCCGCCGCCATCGACACGCGTGTGTAGTTGTCCTGCTGCGTCTCCCGCTTCAGGATGGTGTCGGGTCCAGAGCCGAGCTCCCAGGCGACGAACTTCGCGAGGTCGCGCATCGTGGAGATCAGCCCGCCGTTCGGCACGCGATACCCCCGGCCGTTCCATTCTTTCTCGGCGGAGGTCCAATCGGGCTTCCCCTCCTTCCGGAAGTCATATCCGCGCGCCAGCAGCGGGCGCATCGGCTCGGTCGGCTCGAAGCCCGAGCTCGTCATCCCGAGCGGCCGCAGGATCTCGTCGCGCACGTACGTCGTGAACGGCTGGCCGGCTGCGCGTCCGAGGGCGAGGCCGAGCAGGGCGTAGCCGATGTTGCAGTACAGATACCTGGTGCCCGGCTCGTGCGCGTAGCTGACTCGAGGCAGGACGTCCAGGACGATCTGCTCCCAGTTCGCCGAGCTGCCCGCCGAGTGATCGCTCGGGCCAGACGGCTCGCGTGCCAGCCCCGACGTCATCGTCGCGAGCTGGAGGAGCGTGATGGCCGGCGCTTCGGGATAGGGGCTCTTCACCGACGAGAACTCGGGGACGTACTTCACCAGCGGATCCGACAGGCGCACCTTGCCGCGCTCGGCGAGCTGGAGGAGCATCAGCGCCGTGAACTGCTTCGTGATCGACCCGACGCGGTACGGCGTCTGGTCGGTCGGCGTGCGCTTCGCCTCGGCGTCGGCGAATCCGTAGCTCCTGGTCCAGGCGAGCCCGCCGTCGGCGACCACGCCCACCACGAGGCTGCCGGCCGGATCGCTGGCGAACTCCCCGGCGGCGTACGTGTCGAGCTTGGTGAGAGCGGCCTCGAGGATCGGCGGGGCCTGCGCGGGCAGCGTCGCGCAGGCGAGGAGGACGACGGCGAGAAGGCGGAAGCTCAGGCGTCGCATGCCCGAGACTATATAGCGTTTTTGCTGGAGGGTTGTACTGAGATCTACCCTTCGAGGTAGGTGTATCCGTGCAGGCCGTCCTCGTAGAAGCGGAGGAGCTGGCCGGCGCCCTCGTAATCGATCTTCCCGGCTCGGACGGCGGTTTCGACATCGGTGCGGAGCTTGCCAAGCA
>JBOGIW010000391.1:0-11503 GCA_050748045.1 Vicinamibacterales bacterium
GTCGACCGCCTCCACCTCGTACCCCTCGTCCTTCAACACGCCGCCGAGCGCGCTGCGCACGCCGGGCTCGTCGTCAACTACGAGGATGGAGGGCATATCATTCCGCAATCCGCGGTCCGCTCTCCGCGATCCGCGATCCGCTCCGCCATCCACGGTCCGCGGATCGGGGGCTGCGGACCACGGAACGCGGATCGCGGATCGCGGATCAACATGGCAGCTCGATGGCGAAGCGGGTGCCGCGAGGCGCATTGTCGGACACGTCGACGCTGCCGCCGTGCTCCGCCACGATGCGACGGACGATCGCAAGACCGAGACCGCTCCCCCGCCGCTTGGTCGAGTAGTACGGCAGGAACAGCTTCTCGCGCTCCGCCGGCGGGATGCCAGGCCCGTTGTCGGCGATGACGATGCGTACCAGGCTGTTGCCTGGATCGTGGCAGGTCTCGACGTCGATGGCGCCCCGCTGGTTCATGGCTTCGATCGCATTGTCCACCAGGTTGATGACGACCCGGCGGATCTGCTCGGGGTCGATCGGGATCGCAGGCAGCGGGCCGTTGAACTGGCGCCGGATCTCCACGTCGGTGAAGATGCCGGTGTAGAGCGCGAGCGCCTCGGCGAGCAACTGGTGCAGGTCGGTGGGCACGGCGCGCGGCGCGGGCATCCGCGCGAACTGCGAGAACTCGTCCACCAGACCTTTCAGCGACTCGACTTCGCCGACGATGGTCGTGGTGCACTCGTCCACGAGCTGCCGGGTCTCGCCGGGCGCGCCCGAGAAGTGCCGCCGGAGCCGCTCGGCGCAGAGCTGGATCGGCGTCAACGGGTTCTTGATCTCGTGTGCCAGGCGGCGTGCCACCTCGCGCCACGCCGCCACTTTCTGCGCGCGGACGAGCGGCGTCACGTCGTCGAAGACGAGCACGAGACCTTCCGACACGCCGTCCTGCCGCGTGAGGGGCGTGGCCATCACCGCCAGGTGCAGCTCGCGCCCCTCGCGCGTGATGGCCACCTCCTGCGGCCGCAGCTCCGTGCGGCTGCGCAAGGCCTCGTCGATGAGGATCGCCAGCGGCTTCAGCTCCGATCGCCCGAAGACGCTCGACGCGGGGCGCCCGGACACGGCGCTGTCCACGCCGAGCAGCCGGGCGGCGGCGTTGTTGACCGTGCCGATGCGGCCGCCGCCGTCGACCGACACGACCCCCGTGGCAATCCGCTCGAGGATCGTCTCGACGTACCGGCGCCGGCCTTCGACCTCCTGATGCCGGCGTTCGAGCTCGACCGCCGATCGTTCCAGGCGCCGGCGGCTCGCCGCCAGGTCGCCGGCCATGCTGTTGAACGCCTCGATGAGCGACCCGAACTCGTCGGTGGTCTCGGGGACGACCCGATGGTCGAGATGTCCCGCGCCGATCTCGCGGGCCGCCGTGGCGAGCATCTGCACGGGCCGCGTGATCCGCTTCGCCAGGTACAGGCCCAGCCACGTGGCGCCCACGAGAATCATCAGCGTGAGCGTGAGGAAGAAGGAGAGGTAGACGCCCGCGAGCGGCTGCTTCAGGACGCGGAGCTGCTGGTAGTCCTCGTAGGCGTCGGTCATCCGCCGCGCACGCGCGACAAACTGCCCGGTCAGGAGATCCGTGGCGATCACGACGCCGCGGATGGGCCCCTTCGGCGAGCTGCGGACCGGCGCCGCCGCGCGCACGATCTCGTCGCCGCTCTCGAGCCGCTCCACCGGCCGCGCCTCCGGGGAGCCGGCGAACGTCCGCTCCGCGAGGCGAGCCGCCGACGCGCGCGAGTAGTCGCCCGGGAGCGGCGGGGCGGCGACCTCGACGATCCGTTCGACCTGCGGGACGCCTCCGGCGGATACGACGCGGTAGACTTCGACGAGGCGCACCCGCCGATCGAGGACGACGGGCGCCACCACGCGGCGGACGCCCTCGGGCTGGCCCGCGAGGTCCACCGAGGCGAGCGCCGTCGCAAGCTGCTCCGCCTGCGAGGCGACCAGGCGCTGGCGCTCCTGGTAATAGTCGCCGGCAATGGCCGTGGCCGATCCGAGCACCTCCTCCATCGGCGCGTTGAACCATCGATCGACGCTGTTGCGGATGAGCTCGCTGCCGACGATGAGCACGAGCACGGCGGGAATGAGCGTCATGCCGAGCAGCACCGCCACGAGCTTCGCGCGGAAGCGCGCGAACGGCAGCGCGTGCCGCCGCTCGACGACCAGCTTGACGATGTAGCGCGCCAACACGAAGACGAGCACCACGAGCATCGCGAGGTTCGTCGCTGAGAGCGCGTAGAGGACGAACTCGGTGAGGAAGTCCGGCGCGAGCTCGCGCGACCGGCGGGCGAGCGTCAGCAGCCCCGCGAGCGCCGCGAGGAGGACGACGATCCCGGCCAGGAGCAGGCGCGTGTTGTCGGTGAACGGCCGGCGCGGCGGTTTCGAAGCGGCGCTCCGGTTCGGCGGCTCCGGCCGCGGCGCGGGCGTCACGGGACGTAGCGGGATCGCCACAAAACTTCCTTGTTCCGGGTTCCGGGTTCCTGGTTCCGGGTTCCGGGTTCGGGTTCCGCGTTCGGTTCCTTGTTCCGGGTTCGGTTCCCTGTTCCGGGTTCCGAGTTCTCTGTTGCGGGTTCCGAGTTCTCTGTTCCGGGTTCGGCGGCTACTCCTTGGCGTTCAGCAGTTCCTTCAGCTCGCTCATGAACTCGCCGATGTCTCGGAAGTGACGATACACCGAAGCGAAGCGCACGTACGCCACCTTGTCGAGGCGCTTCAGCTCCTCCATGACCACCTCGCCCACCTCGACCGTGGACATCTCCTTCTCCGGGCGGTCCTGGAGCATCGACTCGAGGCGATCGGCCACACCTTCCACGGCCGCGACGCTGACCGGCCGCTTCTCGCACGCCTTGAGGAGGCCGGCGATGAGCTTCTGCCGCTCGAAGCGCTCGCGGGTCCCATCTTTCTTGATCACCATGTACGGGATCTCGTCGATGCGCTCGTAGCTGGTGAACCGGCGGCCGCACTCCAGGCACTCGCGGCGGCGGCGGATCACTTCGCCTTCCTTGCTCTCGCGCGAATCGACCACCTTGTCCCCGAGGTGACCGCAGAACGGGCACTTCATCGGACCGCTCCCTCCTCCCGGCGCGCGGCGCCGGCCAGTTGCTGCAGCCCGCTGAGGCTCAGGCCGTCCTGCACCATGAAGACGAGGCCGACGATGACGACCGGGACGAACGACGTGGCATGCGCCACGATGGCCGCGCCGACGGCCGCGTCGTTCGACGCCCCGAAGAAGGACGTCACGCCGAGGCGGTACATCGCATGGTATCCGCCGACGGCGCCGGGCGTGGGCATGGCCACCCCCACGACGAGGAGCGTCTGCAGGAGAAAGGTGCCGGCGAACGGCATCGCGATGCCGAAGGCCACTGTGACGAGCCACGCGTGCGCCGCGATGCCGATCCAGACCGGAACGGACCAGGCGAACGCGAAGGTGAGCGCGCGCGCTTCGCGGGCGACGGCCAGGCCCTGGCTGAAGGTGCCCGCCAGAGTCGAGAGGACGTGCGCCATGCGCCCCGGCAGCACGCGCTCGCTCTTCAGCACCAGACGGGCGATGCGCTCCGGGTGCGTCGCCAGCGTCCAGGCGGCGGCGAGGAGGAGGCACGCGCCGGCGGCCGCCATCGTTGCGGACGCCTCGACCGGTCCGAGCAGGCGCGCGGGCAGCGTTTCGCGTCCGCCCAGGACCAGCACGTACAGGGCGAGCAGCGCCAGCACGGTGACGAGATCCAGCACGCGCTCCATGACGATCGTCGCGAAGGTCGACGTGGCGCTGAATCCTTCGCGCCGCGCCAGCAGGTAGGGCCGGAGCACGTCGCCGATCCTGGCGGGCAGCAGCGCAATCGCGGCAAAGCCGATGACCGTGGCGCGAAACGCGGAACTGAACCGCGCGGCGCCGATCGGCTCGAGGAGATACTGCCAGCGAACGGTCCGCGCCAGATAGGTCAGCGCCAGCGGCACGAACGAGAGCAGGAGGAGGTCGCCCCGCGCGCGCCGGATCTGCCCCGCGACGGCGGTCAGGTCCGCCCCGTGGAGAAACCACGAGAACAGGGCAATCGCCAGAACGAAGACCAGCGCCGTTCGGAGTCGCGTTCCCATCATCGACTGACACGGCTCACGGCGCGAGCTCGATCCACGCCTGGCGCTGAGACCTGGCCTGGGTCGTGGGGCCTTGTGACGTGAGTCAACAGAGCCCACACAATATATCAGGGTCGAGTTGCGCGAATGCCGCGAGTCTTGCGTACGGTTGCGGCCCTGAAGCGCTCCGTTTAAGATGGGCCCGCTCCTCGTCTCACGGGCCATGCGCCTTGAGAACCTTGGGTATTGAGGTTCCGTTTGTCGTTGTCCGCTGCTCCCCTCCTTGAAACCCGCCTGCATGGTCTGGCCCCGGCACGCCGGGGCAAGGTTCGCGACATCTACGACGCCGGCACCGATCTGCTGCTGATTGCGACGGACCGCATTTCGGCCTTCGACGCTGTGCTCGCCTCGGGCATCCCCGACAAGGGCAAGGTGCTCACGCAGCTCTCGGCGTTCTGGTTCGACCAGACGCGCCACCTCGTCGCGAACCACCTGATCAGCACGGCGGTCGACGACTATCCCGCGTGGCTCCAGGCCGACGCCGATCTGCTCCGGGGGCGCTCGATGCTCGTCAGGCGCACCGAGCCGGTGCCCGTCGAGTGCGTGGCGCGCGGCTACCTGTCCGGATCGGGCTGGAAGGACTATGTCGCCACCGGCGCCGTGTGCGGCATCACGCTGCCGGCGGGCCTGCGTGAATCCGAGCGGCTGCCCGAGCCGATCTTCACACCGGCCACGAAGGCGCAGAGCGGCCACGACGTCAACATCACCGAAGCCGAAGCCGGCCGTCTGGCCGGCGAGGCGCTCGTGGCGCGGCTGAAGGCGGCGACGCTCGAGCTGTACGCGTTCGGCGCGGCGCACGCCGAATCGCGCGGCATCATCCTGGCCGACACGAAGTTCGAGTTCGGCCTGCTCCCGGATGGACGCGTCCTGCTCATCGACGAAGCGATGACGCCCGATTCGTCGCGGTACTGGCCGCGCGACGCCTACCGGCCCGGCGGCGCGCAACCGAGCTTCGACAAGCAGTTCGTGCGCGACTACCTCGAGGAGATTCACTGGAACAAGCAACCGCCGGCGCCCGCGCTGCCCGACGACGTGGTGTGGCGGACGCGCGAGAAGTACGTGGAAGCCTTTCGCCGCCTGACGGGACGGGAGCTCGAGTAAATGCCGATGCGCGAGACGCTGGATCATCTCGTCGAGGAGATGGTGGCGAAGGGCCTCCACTACGAGGACGCGCACCGCGAGTTCGAGAAACGGTTCATCGCGCACGTGCTCGCGAAAGTGGAGGGCAACCTCTGCAAGGCCGCCGATCTGCTCGGCATCCACCGCAACACGCTGAGCCGGAAGATCGCGGAGTACCGCCTGCGGCGATGAGGTCCCTGCGTGCGGGCGTGGCGGACACGGCGCGGCCGGCTTGACACGTTTTTCCAGGGCCAACTAGAATTAGCAGTTGCCTGCCGGGACTGCTAAGCCGCCTGCAGGCCGCGCACCATGTTCCGAGGGTTTTTGCGTGGGGGCGCCCGGCCCCGCCGCGCGGCCCCCCGGGCCGCGCCACAACCGAGACAGGCTGGAGTCGACAGGACATGAAAGTCAGACCGCTACACGACCGTGTCATCGTTCAGCGCCTGGACGAAGGCGAACAGAAGATCGGCGGGATCATCATTCCCGACACTGCCAAGGAGAAGCCGCAGCAGGGCAAGGTGATTGCCGCGGGCCTGGGCAAGCGCGAAAAGAGCGAGCGCATTCCGCTCGACGTGAAGGAAGGCGACACGATTCTCTTCGGCAAGTACTCCGGCCAGGAGATCAAGATCGACGGCAACGAGTACCTCATCATGCGCGAGGACGAAGTGCTCGCGGTGGTCGAAGCCAAGTAACGCGACGTGGCCGCCTTCGCGGGCGGTCTAGCGCGCGGGCCTCAGCCCGCGGACCAGGGAGAGCAGCATCAATGGCAAAACAGATCATCTACGGGGAGCAGTCGCGACAGGCGATTCTGCGCGGCGTCAACCAGCTGGCCGACGCCGTCAAAGTGACCCTCGGCCCGAAGGGGCGCAACGTCGTACTCGACAAGAAGTTCGGCTCGCCCACGATCACCAAGGACGGCGTGACCGTCGCCAAGGAGATCGACCTCAAGGATCCGCTCGAGAACATGGGCGCGCAGATGGTGCGCGAGGTGGCCAGCAAGACCTCCGACACGGCTGGCGACGGCACCACCACCGCCACGGTGCTGGCGCAGGCGATCTACCGCGAGGGCGCGAAGAACGTCGTGGCCGGCGCCAACCCGATGGAGCTGAAGCGCGGCATCGAGAAGGCCGTCGAAGCCGTCGTCGACGAGATCAAGAAGCTCTCGCGCAAGGTGCAGGGCAACATGATCGCGCAGATCGGCACCATCTCGGCGAACAGCGACGAGACGATCGGCCGCATCATCGCCGAGGCGATGGAGAAGGTCGGCAAGGACGGCGTCATCACGGTCGAGGAGGCCAAGACGCTCGAGACCTCGCTCGACGTCGTCGAGGGCATGCAGTTCGACCGCGGCTACCTGTCGCCCTACTTCGTGACCGATCCCGAGCGCATGGAGGTGGTGCTCGAGAACCCGGTCGTCCTGATCCACGAGAAGAAGATCAGCTCGATGAAATACCTGCTGCCCGTGCTCGAGCAGGTCGCGCGCATGGGCCGCCCGCTGCTCATCATCGCCGAAGACGTCGAGGGCGTGGCGCTCGCGACGCTCGTCGTGAACAAGCTGCGGGGGACGCTGCAGGCGGCGGCCGTGAAAGCGCCCGGCTTCGGCGACCGCCGCAAGGCCATGCTGGAGGACATCGCCACCCTCACCGGCGGCCGCGCCATCACCGAAGACCTCGGCATCAAGCTCGAGAACATCAAGATCGAAGACCTCGGGAAGGCGAAGAAGGTCACGATCGACAAGGACAACACCACGATCGTCGAGGGAGGGGGCAGCGCCGACGCGATCCAGGGGCGCGTCAAGCAGATCCGCACGCAGATTGAGGACACGACCTCCGACTACGACCGCGAGAAACTGCAGGAGCGGCTCGCCAAGCTCGTAGGCGGCGTGGCGGTGATCAAGGTCGGCGCGGCCACCGAGACGGAAATGAAGGAGAAGAAGGCGCGCGTCGAGGATGCGATGCACGCCACCAAGGCGGCCGTCGAGGAGGGCATCGTGCCGGGCGGCGGCGTCGCGCTCCTGCGCGCGAGCCGGGCGCTCGAGCACACCAAGCTCTCCGGCGACCAGGCCGTCGGCCTCCAGATCATCAGGCGGGCGATCGAGGAGCCGATGCGGTGGATCGCAGCCAATGCCGGCCAGGAGGGATCGATCGTGGTCTCGCGCGTCAAGGAGCTGAAGAACCCCGACGAGGGCTTCAACGCCGCGACCGAGACCTACGAGGACCTCGTGAAGGCCGGCGTCATCGATCCCACGAAAGTCGTGCGCTCGGCGCTCCAGAACGCCGCGTCCATCGCGTCGCTGCTGCTCACGACCGAGGCGCTCGTCTCCGAGATCCCCGAGGAGAAGAAGGAGGCCCCGGCCGGCGGCGGGCCCGGCGGCATGGGCGGCATGTACTGACGCTGAAGGGATCAGGAGTCAGGACGTCAGGCCGCAGGATCCGATTCGAGAATCTCGAATCAGGCAGTTAGAACGGTGGCCCGGCGGACTCCACGTCCGCCGGGCTTTTTCGTGAAGTGGCGGCGTTATCGCAGCGTGAAGGTCAGCTCGATGGTGATGAGCACGGGAACCGGCTCGCCGAACCGGGTGCCGGGCATGAAGCGCCACTGCTTCGCGGCCTTCACCGCCTCCTGATCGAGGCCGAACGTCGAATCGAGCGAGCGAATCACGCGGCACTCGCCGACCGTGCCTTCGGTCAGGACGATACATTCGAGCCAGACGGCGCCCTGGATCTTCGCCCGCATCGCGTCGGCCGTGTAGGCCGGCTTGACTTCGCGGACGAGTCTCGGGTTCTCGACGCCGTTGCCCGGGCGATACGCGCCTCCGCCGGCGCCGCCGCCGTAGCCTGAACCGAGCCCCGACCCCTCACCAGACCCGATGCCGGTGCCTGAACCGGTGCCCGCGCCTCCGCCGATGCCAATGCCCTGCGAGGCCGAGGGCTGCGTCGCCTCGATGACGCCCGGCGATATGGTCGTGGCCGCGGCCAGCGTCTGTGCCGGAATGGTCAGTTCCTGCGGCGGCTCGGGCTCGGGCTTCTGAAGCTCGACGGCGGGTGGTTTCACGACGGGAACCGTGATCTGCTCCTTACCCGGCAGCTCGGCAACCTTCGGAGGCTCCTTCATCTGGTTGCCACCGCCGCCGCCACCCCCGCCGGGACCGGGTTGGGCCAGCCACACGATCTCATCGGGCAGCCGGTCCGGCAGGAACGCTTGACGGACGGGCTCGGGCATGAGGCTCGCGATGATCGAAAATATCAGCAGCAACGCGCCATGGGTGAGCACGGACGCACCGATGGCTCCGCCCATCCGCTTTTCCTGGTTTTCGAAGGAGAAGTGGACCTCGACGGGACCCACGCCCTCCGGGCGGACAGTCAAGTGCCCGACACCGGGGTTCGGGTCAGTCGGAACCGCAGGGGTAGTACTGGGCATCACGGCCGGTGTATCGGATGAACTCATTGTCACCGAGCACGCCAGGTGAGGCAACTGCAAAACAAGTACCTCAGCCGCGCGGTCGAGGCAGGCGTGGCCTTTGCCTGTTTTGATGCACGAACGGCGGTTTCGGCTTTCATCCGGTGTCTCCCGTGACGCTCACGTGTCTTCAGACCCGGCCAGCCCAGGCGCCAATTGCCGCGTTGCCGCCGCCGTAGGAATGGAGCACGGCGAGCGCATCGGAGGCGCGCGCATCGCTGCTGACCGCGACGAGCACGCCTCCACGGCTCGTGAGCGTCTCGAAGATGCGGCCGTCGTGCGGCTGAAAGCCGACGCGCCGCGCGGTCGCCGCGAGGCCGTGGGTCGTCAGATCCTGGTTGCCGCCCTGCAGGGCCTCGACGAGCGGACCGCGCGCACGCACGAGGTCGAGGCCGCGCACGTCGAGCGTCGCAACGGGCCCCGCGAAGCTGCGCTCGGCGAGCGCCGCCACCTCGGGTGAGTCCTTCGCGATGAAGCTGATGGCCTCGGACGGGAAGTTCTGCGCCTTCAGCGCCTGGATCCCTTTCTCCGCCCACGCGACGTCCTGAAACACCCCGATCGTGAAGAGACCCGACGCTGCGTTACTCATTGATCTCGCTCCACGTTCCGATGGCGACGTGCCGGGCCCCGTGCCGTTCGAGCGCTTCGGCGACGCGCGTCACGCGCTCGCGATCCGTGTGCGCGCCGAGCAGGACCGCGCCCGCCTTGATCTTCGTTTCCCACGACTCGGCCTCGTCGCGCGGCATCCCCGCGCGGGCAAGCATCCGTCCGATGTCGCCGGCGAGGTGGCCGGCGGCCTCGCCGAGCCCCGCGGCGAGCGGGCCGTCGGCCACGATCGGTCCGATGCCGGGGAGCACGACGGCGACGGCCGCCACGAGATGTGCGCTCAGCTCGCCGAGCCGTCCCGCGGGACGCGAGTCTTCGATCTCCGCGCCGGGCGACGCGCCGGCGGCCGTCGCAATCGCCCCTTCCTCGTCGTGCGTCCGGGCCACGATCGAGACGCGTTCCCGCGGATGCCCGAGATCGCGCAGCACCCTGGCGGCCTGCGCCGCCGCGGTCTCGTCATCGAAGAGCCCGAGCACGAGGGGATGCGTCACGACCACACTCTATCATCCTGAATTGTTCGTCGAATAGCCGTCGCGCGCGCGGATGCGGACGCCGGGGCGCGGCTGGCGCAGCGTCACGCGGATGCTGCGCCACTCCGAGACGCCCGGGACGATCGGCTTCGCGGGCGTGTAGCCGAGCAGGTACTGGTGCCGCAGCTCCCGCGCGATCGTCGACAGCGTTCGCTCGAGCTCGCGCGTGTCGCGCAGCAGGAACGAGCGTCCGCCCGTCAGCGCGGCCAGCTCCGCCAGGAACGGCGGGCGGGTCCGGCCGAGCGCAATGGGATAGACGAGCGCCGTCGCGCGGCGCGCGCGCGCCAGCACGTCCGCCGGCGTCGCCTCGCTGTATCGATCGGTTCCGTCGGAGAAGATGACGAGCGCCTGTCGCCCCGGCTCCGGCTCGAGCCGATCGAGGGAGGTGATGATGGCGTCGTGCAGCGCCGTGGAGCTCCAGGGGTCCAGCTGCCCGACGGCGCGGACCTGCGCGGGCCGGTCGGACGAGAGCGGCGCGATGACCTCCGCCTGGGCGCCGATGGCCACCACCATCGATCGATCCGACGGTTTCAGGAGGTTGAGGAAGGACCGGGCGGCGGTCTTGGCGTTGGCCAGCTTCTCGCCCGCCATGCTCCAGCTCCGGTCCACCCCCAGGGCGACGGCCAGGGGGAGCTCCCCCGCCGCAAACGTCGCGATTGTCTGCGGCTCGCCGTCCTCGGTGACGGCAAAGTCGGCCTGCTGAAGGCCGGTTATCGGCTCGCCGGCTGCGTCGGTGACGCTCGCGTACACTTCCACGAGCTGCACGCGCGATGAGAACTGGGGCGGGCCCTGCTGCGCCGGCCGTGGTACAATTGCGGCGCCGCACAAGACGAGGTGAACGATGGGCCACATCGGTATTCCCGAGCTCCTGATCATCCTGACGATCATCATCCTGATCTTCGGGGCAAACCGCCTGCCGGAGATCGGACGTGGGATCGGCAAGGGCATCCGCAACTTCAAGGACGCGACCAAGGACGGGAAAGAGACCAATACCTGATGCACCCGGGCCGTCAGATGATGCGTCGAGTGTCCCCGACGCGTCGCGTGACGCGCTCGCGGTCGAGGTACTCGAGCAGCGGGATGGCGAACTTGCGCGTGATCCCGAAGCGCTCCTTGAACATCCCCACGTCGATCGTCGCCGCCTGATTGTCCTGCCGCAGCGAGCGGACGTCTTCCTTCAACTGCTTCAGCGCCGACTCGTGGAACACGAGGTCGTCGAGGCGCGCCAGCACTTTCTGCCGCACCAGCAGCGTCGTCACCCGCTCGGCCACGTCGGGTTTCACGCCGGCCTCCGTGGCGAGCGCCGGCGGGTCGGGTGGTCTGAGCCCCGCGTCGCGATACCGGCGCTCGATCAGATCGCGCGCATGCGCCTCTTCGTCCGAGAGCGCCAGCTTGTGGGTGGCGAGCGCCAGCCGCTCGCGCGCGACGATCTGCCTGGCAGCGACGAGGTCGCCGATGACCAGGTCGAACACCGGCTGCGGCGCGCGCCCGAAGAGCCGCTCGCGCGCTTCCTCGCGCGGCATCCCCTCGACAAGCGGGTTCCTGCGGTGATGGTCGGCGAGCACCGCCACGAGCGCCTGCGTCACCGCGGCGAGCCGCACCGGCGCGACGAGCACGTGGCCGG
>JBOGIW010000392.1:0-13161 GCA_050748045.1 Vicinamibacterales bacterium
GCGATGACCCGCGCCCGGCTCACGGGCCTCCGCCGCAACCTCGCCGTCGCCATCGGCAACAGCGGCAGTCTCGACGCCATCGCCGCGCTCGCCGTCCCCGATGACGAGCAGCCGTCGGCACACGATCCGATGGTCGAGGAGCACGTCCGGTGGGCGGCGCGTACTGAGTCGGATTCACACTGACTGATTGCCGGGCGGCGGATCGCGGATCGCGGACCCGGATCGCGGACCCCGGACCGCGGACCACGGTATGATCGACCCATGACCGACTCGGCGCCGATCCTCCTGCTCTCGATGCCACAGATGGCGGATCCCAACTTCGCGAAGGCGGTCGTCCTTCTCTGTAACTACACGGAGGAAGGTGCGTTCGGCCTCGTCGTCAACCGGCAGATGAGCGAGCCCGCCTGTCAGCTGATCCGGACGCAACCCGCCGTGCGCGTAGATCCCGACCTGCGACTCTGGATCGGCGGGCCGGTCGATCCGCAGCGAACCTGGGTGCTGATGGCCGAGCCGCAGGGCCCTGACGATGAACAGCGCGAGATCTGCCCGGGCGTGCTGCTTTCGGTCTCGCACGACCTGACGCTGGCGCTCCTGCAGTCGCCCCCCTCCAGCAAGTTTCGCGTGATGGTGGGCTACTCCGGGTGGGGGCCGGGGCAGCTCGACCAGGAGATTGCCGCGTCCGCGTGGCTGACGCTGGACGTCGATCCGCATCTCATCTTCGGCGTGCCACCTGACGAGATGTGGGAGGCCGCCCTTCGACGCCTTGGCGCCGATCCATCGGCGCTCCAGGCCAGCTCCGGCGGATCAGGCGTCCATTGACGGGCTGGAGATCCGGATTCTGATTCTGACCTCTGGATTCCGAGTACGGATTCCGATTCGAATTCGTCATCGCAGTCGCAGTCGGGATGCTCCCTGGAATCGGAATCAGACGCGGAATCAGCCGGATTGAGCATCGTTGAATCAGAATCCGCCCGGCATCAGAATCCGTAGTAGGAATGACGAATCGGAATTCAGATGGCACTGAAAACACTGATGTCCACAGTTGCCGTGACGTCGATCCTCGCCGCCGGGGCTCCGGACGCGCCGGAGGTGAAGGCCATGGCGGCGCGTTTCGCCCCGGTCGATCTTGGCGCCGACATCAGCTCGTTGCCGGCGAACGAGCGTCAGGCGCTCGCCCGCGCGATTGAGGCCGCGAAAGTCTTCGATTCGCTGTTCCTGCGGCAGGTGTGGGCCGGGAACGAGGCGATGCTGATGGACCTCGTCAGGGATCAGTCGGGCCTCGGCAGCGCCCGCCTGCACTATTTCCTGATCAACAAGGGACCCTGGTCGCGCCTCGATCACCACGAGCCGTTCGTGCCCGGCGCGCCGAAGAAGCCCGAAGGGGCCAACTTCTATCCCGCCGGCGCGACGAAGGCCGAGATCGACGCCTGGATGAAGACACTCTCGGACGCGGAGCGCGAGAAGGCGACCGGCTTTTTCACGACGATCCGCCGCGATCCGTCCGGCAGGCTGATCACGGTGCCCTACAGCCTCGAGTACCAGGGCGAGCTGACGCTGGCCGCCTCGCTCCTGCGCGAGGCGGCGTCGCTCACGACGCAGCCAACCCTTAAGGCGTTCCTCGAGAAGCGCGCCGAGGCGTTCATCTCCAACGACTACTACGCCAGCGACCTCGCCTGGATGGAGCTCGACGCCACGATCGAGCCGACGATCGGCCCGTACGAGACGTACGAGGACGAGTGGTTCGGCTACAAGGCCGCGTTCGAGGCGTTCATCACGCTCCGCGACGACGTGGAGACGAACAAGCTGACGCGCTTTGCGGGCGAGCTCCAGGACATCGAGAACCACCTGCCGATCGACCCGAAGTTCCGCAATCCCCGGCTCGGCGCCCTCGCGCCCATCCGCGTCGTGAACACGATCTTCTCGTCGGGCGACGCCAACCGCGGCGTCCAGACGGCGGCCTTCAACCTGCCGAACGACGAGCGCGTAATCAAGGAGAAGGGCTCGAAGCGTGTGATGCTCAAGAACAACCAGGAGGCGAAGTTCACCGTCGTCCTGGTGCCGATCTCGAAGGTCGCGCTCGCCCCGAAGGACCAGGGACACGTCGCCTTCGACGCCTTTTTCACGCACATCCTGATGCACGAGCTCATGCACGGCCTCGGACCGCACAACATCCCGGTCGCGGGCCGCGCCACCACGGTGCGACAGGAGCTGAAGGACACCTACAGCGCCGTCGAGGAGGCCAAGGCGGACATCTCGGGGCTGTTCGCCCTCCAGTTCCTCGTCGATCGCGGGAAGCTCGAGAAGACGTACGAACAGACGATGTACACGACGTTCCTGGCGTCGTGCTTCCGCTCGATCCGCTTCGGCGTGAACGAGGCGCACGGCCGCGGCGTGGCGATTCAGCTCAATTATTTCCTCGACAACGGCGGCGTCACCGTGGCGCCCGACGGCACCTTCGCCGTGAACGCCACGAAGATCCGGCAGAACGTCGCCGACCTCACGCGCGATATCATGACGCTGCAGGCCGTCGGCGACTACGCGGCGGCACGGCACCTCATCGAGTCGCTCGGCGTGGTGCGGCCCGAGGTGCAGCGGGTGCTCGATCGGCTGAAGGGCGTGCCGGTGGACATCGAGCCGCGCTTCGTGACGGCGGAGAAGCTCCTCAGCGGGACGAAGTGAGCGTCAGCTCGGTTTTCGGCGCCCTGACCTGAACGACCTGCTCGTGCGGCGTGGTGCCGCCAACCACCTGGACCCGGTACGGCCCCGGTTCAAGGTCCCGCACGGTGAACGCCCCGCGATCGTCGGCGACGGCGACGTAGGGCTCGGCCGCGACGAAGATGTTCGCGCGCATCGCCGGGTGGACGTCGCACGACACGCTGTAATATCCGGGCGTATCGAAGACGTGGGTGTAGGACTCGAAGGGAGTCGTCGCCACGTTGAAGACGGGCGCCTTCGTCTCCGTGTTGTCGACGCGCACGTTGTGGGGGACGTCCTCGCCGTTGCGGAACTCCACGCGCTGGCCGGCGCGGACGGCGACGAGCGCGGGCAGGAACTGCAGCCCGAACTGATCCATGACCGCGGCCTGATCCGGCGCCGCCACGTCACGCGCCACCTCCGGCGCGAGCGTGACGATGGCCCTCGGGGCTGTCGTGCCAGTGACGACGGCGGCGCCCGCAGGCGCGGTGGCGGCTGGGGCGGGCGTCTGAGCGCCTGGCTCCGGCGACGTCGTTTGCGTGGAACATCCAGCCAGTGCGAGCGCCAGCGTGAAGAGGGAAGCGGCGTGTGTCATGCGCTCAATCGAGGGACTCGGTCGCCGCCGGCACCCGGGCCGTCGCGGTCTGCACGCGCAGGCGTCCATCCTTCGACTCGGTCCAGGCGAACACCAGCTCATCGCCGTGTCTCGCGGCGCGGGGATAGCCGCTCGTGCGGCTTCCTTCGATGCCGGCGATGGTGACGGCCGGCGATGCCGTGCCCGACGGATGGAGGAGGCGTGCGCGGAACTGCGCCCGCGCGTCGGAGAACTCGATCCAGGTTGCGAGCGCCGACCCGTCCTGAAGCAGCTCCACGTCCACGCGACCGAGCGACCCGGCATCGTCGAGCCGGATCGGCGCGCCGAACGTGCGGCCGGCATCCGTCGAGAACGCCGTGTACGCGCGGCCCTGCGCCTCCTTCACGGTGAACCAGGCGATCGCGACGTGGCGGCCGTACGCGCTGAGCGCCGGCCCATTGACGGGACACGCCCGGATCGTCCATCCGTCGTCGTGAACCGGCGCCGGCTCGTTCCACTGGCCGTTCTCGACGCGCGACACGGAGATGTCGCGGACCTCCTGCTCGCTGCGGTCGCGGAAGGCGGCAATCGGCCCGTCGGCGGTCACCGCGGCGGACGTTGGGCAGCACTCGCACACGCGCCCGTCCACGAGCACCTCGGAGGTCTGCTTCCACGTGCGATCGAAGGTCGCCCAGCGGACGCTCATGGCGCCGCCGCCGTGGCCATGCGACTCGGGCTTCATCGCCCGGCCATCCAGCCACACAAGGCCAAGACCGGCGCCGGGCATCGGGACCAGTGACGCGAAGCCGTGCTCGGTCTTCGTCCCGTCGTGATGCGGCGTGAAGGACGCGGACCACGTCTGCCCCTCGTCGGTCGAGTAGGCGAGACGCACGTCGTACGCGTAGGTGTCGGGCGCGCTCTTCTGCAGCCAGTGCGCCGTGAGCGATCCGTCGGCGAGCCGCAGGACCGAGGGGACGTCGGCCCAGTTCACGAACCAGTCGTCGCCCGAGGCGGCCACACGCGGGTCCGTCCACCCGGACGAGGTCCGCTCGGCGAACTTCAGCGTGGCGCGCGTGCCGGCCTTCTCGATCCAGCTCAGGAGAACGCCGCGGTCAGACACCGTGAGTTGCGGCTGAGCGCTGTCGCTGCCGGCGGGCGAGGGGACCGCCGTGACGAGGAGGCTCGACACCGCCGGCGCCGTGCGTGCCGCGGGCGCGTGGGCGGCGAGCACGACCGCCAGAACCGGAACGAGGGACGGCGTTCGCATGCATGGAATCATAGGTCATGTCATGCCGTCGGATATACTGCGTCTCAGGGATTGACGTGGCTCGCGTGTCGACGTTTCTGCTCGTACTGGCGATGAGCGGCATTCCGGCGGTAGCCGTGGTGTGTGATCTGCTGCTGTGCGTCGATCCAATGGCGACCTCCCAGCAGAGCTGTCACGATCACGGCGTTCCACAATCGGGAGCGCGCGTGGGCGAAGGCGCGGCCGGCTGCAGTCATCTTGCGGCATCGGTCCCGTATCTCGCATCGCCATCACGCCTGGCCGAACACGAGCAGGCCGCCGTTGTGGATTCCGTGTCGTTCGAAGGCCCTGTCGAACGGCCATTGCGCGCCGGCGCCTGGCGCGGCTTCAGTCCTCCCGGCGCCCGGCCCAGTTTGGGATTCCTGCCTCTCCGAATCTGATCGACTCACTCCCGGCGTTTCCACAACCCTTTCATTTCCGGAGTGAGTCCATGTGTTGTCGCGTTCCGTTCGCGCACGCCGCGCCCGCGCTCGTCGTCCTCTCGTCGCTCGTCGTATCGACCGCCGATCTCGCCGCACAGACGGCCGATCACAGCCAGCACCAGCACCCGGCCGCCGGGAGCGCCGGTCCACCGCCCGCCCGGGAGGCCTCCGGCACCTCGTGGCTGCCCGACGCGTCCCCGATGTACGCCGTCCACGGGCGATACGGCGACTGGGAGCTGATGGGCCATGGCTCCGCGTTCCTGCAGTACCTCAACGAGGGCGGCGACCGCGGCGGCGATCAGTTCGGCAGCATCAACTGGGTCATGGGGATGGCGAGCCGGACCGCCGGCGAAGGCCGCCTCGGACTTCGCGGGATGATGAGCCTCGAGCCGTTCACGATCAACGGCTGCGGCTATCCCACCCTGCTCGCCAGCGGCGAGGTGTGCGACGGCCAGGCGATCGTCGATCGACAGCACCCGCACGACCTGTTCATGGAGCTCGCGGCGCTGTACGACCGCCCGCTCGGCTCGACTCTGAACCTGCAGCTCTACGGCGGCCTCGCCGGAGAGCCCGCGCTCGGACCCGTGGCGTTTCCTCATCGCGTGTCGGCAACGCCCAACCCCATCGCGCCGCTGTCTCATCACTGGCTCGACGCGACGCACATCACGTACGGCGTGCTCACCGGCGGGGTGTACGGCGGGCAGTGGAAGATGGAAGGGTCGATCTTCAACGGCCGCGAACCCGACGATGAGCGGTACGACTTCGACTTCGGGGCCCTGGATTCGTTCTCGGGCCGCGTGTGGTATCTGCCTGTCGAGCATGTCGCGCTCCAGATCTCCGCGGGGCACCTGGCGGAGGCCGAGGCTGATGCCGAAGGGGGGCCGCGTGTGGACGTCGATCGGCTGACCGCGTCCGCGACGTATCATCGCCCGTTCCGCGGCGGCTCGAGCATCTGGGCGTCCACCGTCGCCTGGGGACGGAACACCGAGGAGGGACAGTCGACGAGCTTCGTGCTCGGGGAGACGAACGTCACGTTCGACGAGCAGGACGCCTGGTACGGACGTCTGGAGATCGGCCGCAAGAGCGCGCACGATCTCGACATCCACGACGTGGACGAGGTCTTCACCGTGAGCAAGCTGCAGGCTGGCTACACCCGGTACTTCGAGACGTGGAACAGGCTCAAGCCCGGCGTTGGCGCTACGCTCTCGATGAGCCTCGTCCCGTCGGCCCTCGAAACGGTCTACGGCAACCGTGCATCGTTCGGCTTCGGCCTGTACGTGACGCTTCGGCCCGCGACGAGGTGATGCAGCCACGAAGAACACGAGGTAGCCACGAAGAACACGAAGGTCACGAAGGCGTTCGACTGGCCGCCGAAGGCGTCTTCCCCTCACGCGCGCCGGCCTGCGATGCAGGCCGACCAGTCGAACGCACCAGCCTCGGCGCCTCCGCGTGTCCGTGACCAGCGTTCTTGACAGGTACACTCATGTGGGTCAGTGACCCCTGTATGAGCCACCAGCCAATTTGAGATCAGAGATGCAAAGGATGCTCGTCCTGGCGGCGGCGCTTGCTGGGGCGTGCGGAGCCCACGGTCCGCCGGTGTACATCGTGCTGGCCACGACGACGAGCGTGGGGAGCTCGGGGCTGCTCGACGTGCTCGTGCCGGCCTGGCGGCGGGAGGGCGGCGTCGAGATCCGGCCGATGCTCGTGGGGAGCGGACGCGCTCTCCGGCTGCTCGAGGAGGGACAGGCCGACCTCGTCATCAGCCACGCGCCCGGCATGGAGGCCGCGATGATGGCGACCCATGCGGCGGCCTGGCACTACCGGAAGATCATGTACAACGACTTCGTGCTCGTCGGCCCGGCCGCCGATCCGGCGGCTGCGCGCACGGCGGCAACGCTCGAGGACGCGCTGCGGGGCATCGCCGCGTCGAAGACGCCGTTCGTCTCACGCGGCGACCGGTCCGGGACGCACGAACGTGAGCAGGCCTTGTGGCAGCTTGCTGGCATCGCGCCCGGCGAGGTGCTGACGAGCGGCGCGGGGATGGCCGTCACGTTGCGCCAGGCGTCGGACCAGGACGCCTACACGCTCGCCGATCGCGCGACGTTCGAGCAGATGAAGGGCCGCGTGCAGTTGCAGATCGTGTGGCAGGGCGACCCGCGGCTGCTGAACAGCTACGCGGTCGTCGTCAACCGTCTCGGACCACGGAGCGCCGAGACACTGGCCTTTGCCGACTGGCTCGCAGGCGGGCGCGGGCGCGAGGCGATTGCCGCCTATCGCATCCACGGGAGCGGTCTGCCGCCCTTCACCGTCTGGCCCGAAACCGCCGGTCACCAGCCGCACAGCGTGCCGCCAACGGACCAGAGACCAGAGACCAGAGTCAGTTCATCGAGCACGAGCCTGGGCCGCGTGGATCGCCGCACGTGCCGCACGGTCCAGGGGTGAACGACTTGGGGGCGCCGGTCGTGTGCGCGGCGAAGACCGACAGCCGGCGTTCGAGCTCACGGCTATGGCAGGACGGGCATTCCGGCGTCTCGGCGCCGCGCACGAGCGCTTCGAACTGCCGGTCGCACTGCTTGCAGGCGTATTCGTACAGCGGCATAACGAGCCTATTGTCGCACGGGCGGCGGCGCCCATCGCAAGCCCTGATGTGCCGGCGGCACGGCGCTCCGACGCTCACGCGACTCTCCTGATCCCGTCAACTGCCATAATGCCGGCGTATGCCCTCCATCGTCACGGCCGCCGTGATGCCGGGACCGGACCGGCCCGTCGAGCTGCGCGAGTTCTCCGAGCCGGTCCTGCCACCGGGAGGGGTGCTGCTCGAGACCTCGCTCTCTGAAGTGTGCGGCACCGACGTGCACATCCTGCACGGACGGCTGGCGGGCGTGCCGTATCCGATCATCCCGGGTCACGTGTCGATCGGCCGCGTCTCGAAGCGGCGGGGCGATGCGGCGACGCTCGACGGCCGCCTCGTGCGTGAAGGCGATCGGATCGCGTTCTTCGACGTCCATCGGACCTGCGGGCGCTGCCACGCCTGCGCGGTCACCCGAACGCCGACGCGCTGCCACGCGCGGCGCGTGTACGGCATCACCGACCCCGCTGGTGAAGGTCTCTTCGGCGGCTGGTCGGAAGCGATCTACCTCGAGCCGGGCGTGCTGATGGCGGTGGTGCCCGATGCGGTGCGCGACGAGGACTATATCGGCGGCGGCTGCGGGCTCATCACGAGCGTGCACATCATGGATCGCGCCGCGATCCGGCTGGGCGACACCGTCGTCGTGCAGGGCACCGGCGCCGTCGGGCTGAGCGCCGTCGCGCTCGCCAGGCTCTCGGGCGCGGGGCAGGTCGTGGCGATCGGCGCGCCCGCCGATCGCCTGCGGCTCGCACGCGAGATGGGCGCGGACGCGACGCTCGACCTCGACCTGTCGCGGGACGAGCGGCTGGACCGCCTGCGGGCGCTCACCGGCGGGCACGGCGCCGACGTCGGGATCGAAGCGGCCGGTTCGGCCCGGGCCGTGGAAGAAGGGCTGGACCTCCTGCGCGACGGCGGCCGCTACGTGATCGCCGGCCATTACACCAACGCCGGCCCCAGCCTCGTCAACGTGCACGAGCAGATCAACCGGAAGCACCTGGAGATCCGCGGATGCTGGGGCAGCGAGCCCGCGCACTTCGTGCGGGCGCTGCAGATCCTCGCGCAGCACGCGTCGAGGATTCCGTGGCGTGCCATCGGCGCCAGGGTCTACGCCCTCGACGAGCTCAACGAGGCGCTGGCGGATGCCGAAGCGATGCGGCTGCCGAAGGCGCTCGTGGCGCCGCGCCGTCGGCGGTAGCGATCTCCGGCGGATCGGCGTCGACCTGCCGCATCAGGCCGATCGCCTTGAGAAGGGCGCGACGTTCAGCAGTTCGAACCGCCGGTTGGCGAGTTCCCGCCGCGCCGGCCGATTCAGGGCGTCACGCGCGCGCCGTGGCGGCTCCCGAGACCGCGAAGGGGTTCTCGTCCGCGCTCGGCCCGTAGATCGACGGCACGGGCACGTTCAACTGCCGCAAGTAAACCGACAACTGGCCCCGGTGGTGATACCAGTGGTTCAGCATGATGGACCGGAGGAACGCGCCGCGCGGGACGGCCATGACCTCCTGGTCGCCGTCCACGAGTCTCCATGTCTCGGCCAGCGCGGCGTCGTCCATTCGCCCGAGAATGTGCCTGGCCTTCGCGATACTCTCCTCGAGGGCCGGGACGAGCTCCGCGGCGCTCGCTGCGGCTGGCTGCGTGAACTGGGGCACCGACACGGGCGACCGACTCGCGAATTCGGCGACATTGCCCGGCACCGTTGCGACGTGCAAGGCCAACTGGCCGAGCGAAAACGATTTCGCATGCGGCTTCCATCCAAGGTGCGCATCCGGCACGCGCTCCAGCACGCGCCGCGTGGTCTGCGCTTCCTGTTCGAGCTCCTGCAGCAAGACGTCGATTGTGGTCATCTTCAGCTCCTGGCATGATAGGCGTGCTACGCAGCCTCAGCCTCTTTGCGGACGCGCTCGTGGAGCGCGGTCCAGCCCGACGAGAGTCCCGTCCGGTGATCGTCCTGGAGGAACCCCAACGCCGTGTGCCGGAACGTGATGAGTGTGCCGGCGTCGACCTCCAGCAGCCGATACATCAGGTTCGACACGACGGGATACGACATGAAGAGCGGCCCGGTGATCTCGAGCAACGTCGGTCGCTTGATGCTCTGCACGAGTCCCCAGAGATGACCGTTGTTGCCGCCGAGGTCGCGGTACCATCTTCCGCCGGGCCAGGTTTCCAGCGTCATCGGAAACGGCTTGCCGTCGGGTGTCTCATTCAGCCGTCCCATCTGCGTGATGAGCGAGGCGAAGGTCGTCTCGAGCGACGCACGGACGTGAATCTCCTGCGTCAGGTCGAACGTCAGGTTCTCGGTGGTCGGCGCGGTGAGCATCGTTGGTGTCCTCCTTTGGCGCATCCTAGCGATCGGACTTCGAGCGCGCGGCTTCGGCGTGCCGCTTGATGCGGGCAAGCTGGTTCCGCCAGTAGCGCTCGAAAGTCGCCGTCCATTCGTGGAGAGGCCTGATCGCGTCGGCGTTGGTGCGATACAGGACCCGCCGCCCATCCCGGCGCAGATGGACGAGCCCGACGTTCCGGAGCACCTGCAGGTGCTTCGAGACCGACGGCTGGCCGAGGCCGAGCGCGGCGGCCACATCGCCGACCGCGTGCTCCTTGGACGCGAGATAGTCGAGAATCTCCCGGCGGCGTGGCTCGGCGACGGCGTTGAAGACATCGGAGGTCGTGGCGGCGCGGGGCACGAAGGTCATTATATTCCTGCATAGGAATATGTCAAGATTGACACGACCTCGCGCCCGCGGATCGATCCCCCGCGTTCCGCTGTGCTCCTGTAGTCACGCGAGGCGCGTGCGGGCTGGCGGTTCGCACGCCGCGGTCCGCCATCCGCGCTCGGCCATCCGCACTCCACAATCCGCGATCCGGATCCGCACTCCCCCGAAATGCGCCGATGCGAATGGGCGTTTATACTGGCGGGATGGTCCCGCACCAGAAATCGCGCCGGATTGCCAACCCGCTGCGCCGGAACGTCGCCATCATCGCGCACGTCGACCACGGTAAGACGACGCTCGTGGACGGGCTGCTGCGGCAGAGCGGCACGTTCCGCGCGAATCAGCAGGTGGCCGAACGGGTGATGGACAGCATGGACCTCGAGCGCGAGCGCGGGATCACCATCCTGGCCAAGAACACGGCCGTGCACTTCAACGACCTCCTCATCAACATCGTCGACACGCCCGGCCACGCCGACTTCGGCGGCGAGGTGGAGCGGACGCTCTCGATGGTGGACGGCGTGATGCTGCTCGTGGATGCCTCCGAGGGCCCGCTGCCGCAAACGCGGTTCGTCCTGCGCAAGGCGCTCGAGCGTGGCCTTCCGCCGATCGTCGTGTTGAACAAGATCGATCGCCCCGACGCGCGGCCCCGGGAGGTGCTGAACGAGGTCTACGATCTCTTCATCGATCTCGACGCCACGGAGGAACAGATCGAGTTCCCGGTGCTCTTCACGAACGCGCGCGAGGGTACCGCCTCGACCGATATGGCGACGGCCGGCGTCGATCTCCGGCCCCTCTTCGAGGCGATCGTCGAGCACGTGCCGCCGCCGCGCGGCAATCCGCAGGCGCCGCTGCAGATGCTCGTGGCGAATCTCGATTCGAGCGATTACCTCGGGCGCATCGCGATTGGCCGCATCTTCAACGGCACGGTGAGGCTGAACGATCCGATTGCCGTCATGAAGCTCGACTCTCGCGTGGAGCAGACGCGCGTCACGAAGCTCTACGCGTTCAATGGGCTGAAGCGGCTCGAGATCGAGCAGGCGGCCGCCGGCGACATCGTCTGCCTGGCGGGCATCGAGGACATCACCATCGGCGAGACCATCGCCAGCCCGGACGACCCCGTCGCGATTCCGCCCACGGCCATCGACGAGCCCACCGTGTCGATGGTCTTCGGCGTGAACACGTCGCCGATGTCCGGCCGGGACGGGCAGTACGTCACGTCGCGCAACCTGCGCGACCGCCTCATGAAGGAGCTCCTCGGCAACGTGTCGCTGCGCGTGGAGGAGACCGACGCACCCGAGCAGTTGAAAGTCGTCGGCCGCGGCGAGCTGCACCTCTCGATCCTGATCGAGATGATGCGGCGCGAAGGCTACGAGCTGCAGGTGTCGCGTCCGGAGATCGTGACCAGGGAGCGCGACGGCACCACGGTCGAGCCGGTCGAGGACCTCGTCATCGACGTGCCCGAAGAGTTCCAGGGCGTCGTGATCGCCCAGGCCGGGGTGCGCCGGGGCGTCCTGACGAAGATGGTCAACCACGGCAGCGGCCGCGTGCGGCTGGAGTTCCGGATTCCCGCGCGCGGCCTCATCGGCTTCCGGTCGCAGTTCCTGACCGATACGAGGGGCACCGGCATCATGAACCACCTCTTCGCCGGCTGGGAGCCGTGGCACGGCGCGATCCCGGCCCGCACGACCGGCGCGCTCGTGGCCGACCGGGCGGGCGTGGCCACCGCCTACGCGATCTTCAACCTCCAGGAGCGGGGCGAGATCTTCGTCGACCCGGCGACGACCGTTTACGAAGGGATGATCGTCGGGGAGAACGCGCGCCCGAACGACCTGGACGTCAACGTCACCAGGGAAAAGAAGCAGACCAACATGCGCGCCTCGACCGCCGACGAGGCCATTCGGCTCATTCCGCCGAAGAAGCTCTCGCTCGAGCAGGCGATCGAGTTCATCAACGACGACGAGCTGGTGGAGGTGACGCCGAAGACCATCAGGCTGCGCAAGCGGGTGCTTGCGGCCAATATGCGTCCGAGGAAGCAGTAGGCGCCACCGGGACGGCTGGGGCCGTCAGGGGCAGACCGTTCCGAACCCGAAGCCGCGGGCCCGCAGCTCCGGTATCAGCGCATCCACCGTCTCGACCGCGTAGCGGCGATCGGCGCGCGGGTTCTCGTGGTGACCGTCGTGGATGACGACGATGTCGCCGGGCGAGGCGCGGCCGGCGAGGCGCGGCACCAGCGACTCAGCCGTTCTGCGGCGGAAGAAGTTGAAGTCCCACAGCATCCATCCCCAGCCGATCACGTGATAGCCCGCCCCGCCCGCCCCGTCGATCATCGTGATGCTCCGATGCCCGCCGTGCGGCCGGAACGCCCGGCACGGCGCATGGCCGGTCATCACCTCGATCCGCGCGGCCGCTTCCTGCAAGGTCGTGGAAACGAGCGCCGGCCTGTAGAACATCAGCGCACGCGTGTGGGAGTGGAGCGCGACGGCGTGGCCCTCCTCGAAGGCCCGGCGGACGATCGGCGCGGTCTCGCGCGTCAGGTGCTTGTCGATGACGAAGAACGTCCCCGGCACGGCGTGCTTCCGGAGCACGTCGAGCAGTTGAGGTGTGGCCGTGGGGTTGGGACCGTCGTCAAAGGTCAGGTAGATCGTCGGCGGGTCGGTGGCCGGCATTCGCCACACGGTGCGATCGGTGACGTCCAGCAGGAACGGAAACGGCGCGGTGTGGGCCAGGATGATCAGGCCTACGACCGCGAGTATCAGCGCCACAGCCGCAGTTTACTTGGTGCCGCGGTCGGCGCCACCGGGGTCAGAACGGGGTCAGAGTGACGATGCGGG
>JBOGIW010000393.1:0-6056 GCA_050748045.1 Vicinamibacterales bacterium
GCGTCGGGCGGCGAGGCGTTCGAGACCGTGAAGGACGGCCAACCCGTCGTCGATCGCGTCGAGCCCGGTGAAGTGATCTGGCGGGACGACCTCGGCGCGACGTGCCGGCGCTGGAACTGGCGGCAGACGGCGAGAACCCGGGTCGAGGTGACGACGAGGGACCTGTGGTTCGTGCTGGAGCGGCTCGACCCGATGCCGATCGCGGCGCTCGTCGAAGCGGGCGATGCGCTCGTCGAGGGCCTGCGTCGCTTGGCGCCAGATGCGGCGGTGAGCACAGAGATCCTTCGCGCGGGGGGAGTAAACGGAGGGGACGGAGAGAACGGGATTACACGGAGGTACGGAGAAACGGAGACAGGTACGTAATACCGACTCTTCAGTGCAGCGTGATCCCAATTCTGGAACAGGGTTGACGGATTCCTCGAAAAGGGGCGCTGTCTGCGCAATCTCGTTCCACGTTCGGAAGGCTTCAGGACGATTTCGGCAACCGGCTGACCGCCACAGGGGTGTCAACCGGCTTCTGGGGATCCCTCGGGCCCGGCGTTCCCGCTGCTGGCTTTGTCCGACTCGAGTGCGAACAGGCGACGCACGGCATCCGAAACGCGGCCCTGCAGATTTGGCGATAGGCTACCGAGCTCCCGCCTGATGACGCCGGACGCGATCGTCAGCAAGCGATGGGTTCTAACTGTGGACCGAACCTGGAGACCGGTCTGGGCGAAGCCTGGATCCTCTGGGTCGAGCACGACGTCGGTGTCGAGCGGGTCGTCGGGTTGGCGGCTCGTTACGAACGCAAGTACGATGTGGCGATGAGACGTGAGAGGCTCGGTGAGGCAAACCGCGGGACGGGCCTTCTGCGTTGCAAGATCGTCAAAGGAAATGGAACCAGGACAACCTTACCGCGCGTCATCGAACGGTTTGCCGTCGCGAAGGGTGTAGCGGTCCTCCTCCGGCGCGTTCCAGAAGTCGAAGGCGCCGGCCTGCGTCGCGGCGTGCAGCCACTCCCGATCGCTCGGCTCATCCTCGCCGATCAGGATGATGAGACGCACGCGCCCCTCAACACCCGGGGGGAGCGGTTCATCGAGGCGGACGCGGCGACTCTCTTCGATGGTGCCGACGACTTCAATCGCCTTCATGCGTGTTTCTCCTTCGAACCAGTACCCCATGAGTTGCTCTTCCGGCGGCCTTCATCCTCGACGATCACCGACGGTCGCGTATTACCCGATCTTGCCCGGCAAATCGGCCGATGAAGGGCGGCAGGTTCTTGCATGGTTCCGGCGGCCATGTCCCTCCCCCGCCACGACGATGAGCGTGCGTAAGCCCACGTCGAGGTCGGTCTCGACGAGGGTGCGCGCCTCGGCCACGATCGCGGCTTCCTCGTCCTGGCGCCGCAGGTTCTCGGCGTTAAGCCGTTCGGCCACCGCCTGGTGAAGCTGCAGGAGGCCGAGCATCAGATCATCACGGAGTATGTCGTGTATGCCATCCGGTCCAGCGATTCGGACCTGCTGATCCCGGCGCTCGCGGCGCATGAGCGGATACGTTTCACAGCTTCCTGGTAGTCCTGGCGCTCCCATTCGAGGTCATCGGCGAGGGCATCATCGAGGGCATCGGCGGTGCTCTTCCCTCCTCGACGGGCGAATTCCTCGAGTGGGGCCAACCGTTCGGGTTTCACTGGCAGCGTTTCCATATGGCTCCTGACACCCGCGACCAGTATCCCAGAGTCGCTTCCACGTGCATTGCGGGAGGTGGGCCGTGTCGCAACCTGAGACCACGCGCTCCTGACCTGAATCGATTTGTTCAACAACCCGGCGGCTCCGTCGAGCGGTTCGGCGAGATGATTGACGGCGCTGCGATTTCGCGGTTCATTAGAACCATGGCAGATCCGGACACCATCGACTCGTTCCCGGCAGGCCTGAATCGTTCGCCAGCGTCTTGGGCCAGGCCATGATTGTCGATGATGCCATTCTGAAGGCGTTTTCCGTCAACTCCCCGGCGCCTTGAAGTCGGCGATCGACAACTGCAGGTACTTCTCGCCGTTCCAGAGGTCCTGGTCGAGGGAGAACGCCAGGTCGATGGCGGCGCGGTGGCCGGCGACGAATGCCTCGCGCTCGGAGGCGCGCCAGGCGATGCCGCGCAGGATCCGGCCCTCCTGGCGGAAGGCCATCTTGAGGTGGCGTTCCTTGATGCGGCGCGGGCCGTCCACGATCTCGACGCGGCTCGCGCGGAAGACGGGCGTCGGATTCCCGGCGCCGAAGGGAGCGAGCGCCGTCAGCTCCGAGGCCACCTGCGTGCTGATGCCGCGGAACGACAGCGCACCGTCGATCCAGAGGCGCGGCCGCAGGTCGTCGGGGCCCAGGCACGTGTCGGCATACGCGTTGACGCCGGCGCGCAGCTCCCGGATCCGGCCGGTCTCGATCGTCAGGCCGGCCGCCTGCCGGTGGCCGCCGAACTTCGCCATCAGCTCGCCGCACGACTCGAGCGCCCCGAGCATGTTGAACGACGGAATGCTGCGACACGATCCGTGCGCCATGTCGCCGTCGATCGAGAGGACAATCGCCGGCCGATTGAACGCCTCGACGAGCTTCGAGGCGACAATGCCGATGACGCCGCGATGCCAGCCCTCCCCCGCCACGACGATGACCGTGCGTGAGCCGACATCGAGGTCGGTCTCGACGACGGTGCGCGCCTCGGCCACGATGGCGGCTTCCTCGTCCTGGCGCCGCAGGTTCTCGGCATTCAGCCGTTCGGCCAGCGCCTTCGCTTCGGCGCCCATCGATTCGTCGGCGGCCAGCAGGAGCCTCGCGGCCAGGTCGGGCGTGCTCATGCGGCCGGCGGCGTTGATGCGGGGCGCAATCACGAAGCTGACGTGATAGCTGTCGATCTCCCGGTGCAGCAGGCCCGACGCCTCGAGCAGCGCCCGCAGGCCCACCTTGTGCGGTCCCTTCGAGAGCATCTCGAGCCCGAGCTTCGCGATGATGCGGTTCTCGCCGACGAGCGGCACGACGTCGGCCAGCGTCCCGAGCGCCGCGACCTTGACGAACGCCGGCAGCCACGCGGCGCGGCCCGACTTCGCGCACAGCGCCTGCACCAGCTTCAGCGCCACGCCGACGCCGGCGAGGTTCTTGTCGGGGTAGGTGCAGTCGCGCCGCTTGGGGTTGATGACGGCGACGCAGTGCGGGAGCTCCGTGTCGGGCTCGTGATGGTCCGTGATGATCAGATCGAGCCCGAGACTGCGGGCGTGACGGGCCGCCTCCACGCCGCGGATGCCGCAGTCCACCGAGACGACGAGCCGCACGCCGCCGGCGTGCAGCCGATCGAGCGCGGCAGGCTGCAGCCCGTAGCCGTCGCGCAGGCGCTCCGGAATGAAGTGGACGACGTCGGCCCCGAGGAGCTCCAGCGCGCGCCGCAGGATCACGGTGGAGGTCACGCCGTCCACGTCGTAATCGCCGTGAATCGCGATGCGCTCCCGGCGGGCGATCGCGCCCATGATGCGCTCCACGGCCACGGCCATGCCGGCGAGCGCCAGCGGATCGTGCAGGTCGGCGAGGGACGGCGACAGGAACCGCCGGGCGAGGCCCGGCTCGTCGAGACCGCGGATGCAGAGCAGCCGCGCCGTCACCGGCGACACCTGCAGCTCCCGCGCCAGCCGTGACACGGCCGCGTCGTCGCAGTTCAGCGGTTCCCAGATGCGATCAGCTCTTGGCAACTTGCAGTTCCGGGTTCCTTGTTCCGGGTTCCATGTTCTGGTTCGGGGTTCTGTTCCGGGTTCATCGTTCAGCGTTCGCCGTTCCGGGTTCGTCGTTCAGCGTTCGCCGTTCCGGGTTCGCCGTTCCGGGCTCGCCGTTCCGGGCTCGCCGTTCCGGGTCGCCGTTCCGGGCTCGTCGTTCCGAGCTCGTCGTTCCGAGCTCGTCGTTCCGAGCTCGCCGTTCAACGTTTCGCGTCGACGTTATTGGTTCACCGTGAACTGAACCCCAGAACAAGACCCCGAACAAGGAACCAGGAACGTAGAACCAAGAACGTAGAACAGGAACATGGAACCGTGAACTGAACTCAGAACAAGAACCTGGAACCCCGAACCCGGAACGTAGAACGTTGAACCGAACTGAGAACACGAACCTGGAACATGGAACCAGGAACCCGGAACCTCATGTTTCGCTTAATCCGACGTCCCCCATCCGTCTGAACTTCTCGTACCGCTGGTCCAGACGCGTCCTGGTGTCGAGGCCGGCCAGCGCCGTGAGGGCGCGCTGGATCGGCACGTCGATGAGCGTTGCCGCCGCGTCCGGATTCGTGTGCGCGCCGCCGACAGGCTCCTGCACGATCTCGTCGATGACGCCGAGCCGCAGGAGGTCTGGCGCGGTGAGCTTCAGCGCCTCGGCCGCCTCGATCTTGCGGTTGGCGTCGCGCCACAATATCGCCGCGCAGCCCTCGGGCGGGATCACGCTGTAGATGGCGAACTCCTGCATCAGAATCCTGTCGCCCACGGCGAGGCCCAGCGCGCCGCCGCTGCCGCCTTCGCCGTGCACGACGACGACGATCGGCACCTCCAGGGCGGCCATCTCGCGGAGATTGAAGGCGATCGCCTCGGCGATGCCGCGCTCCTCCGACTCGATGCCCGGATAGGCCGCCGGCGTGTCGATGAACGCGACCACCGGCCGGCCGAACTTCTCCGCCAGCTTCATCGCGCGCAGCGCCTTGCGGTACCCCTCGGGCCGGGCGTAGCCAAAGTTGCGATAGATCTTCTGCTTCGTGTCGCCGCCCCCCTTGTGGTGGCCCATCACGAGAACCGGGTCCCCCTTGTACCGCGCAAAGCCCGTGACGATCGCATGGTCGTCGGCGAACCGGCGATCGCCGCTGATCTCGGTGAACTCGGTAAAGAGCCGGTTCACGTAGTCGAGCACGGTCGGCCGGGCCGGGTGGCGCGCCACCAGGACGCGCTGCCACGGCGTGAGGCGCGCGTAGATGTCGCCCCGGATCGACTCGAGCCGGCGATGGAGGCCCTCGATCTCGCGCTGCCGCTCGGGCGTCGGGGGCAGCATCGACAGCGCCTCGATCTCCTTGAGGAGGACCGCAATCGGTTCTTCGAATTCCAGCGTATCTGGCGGCATGGACAGGGCAGGTCACATCATCCGGTCGTTCGAGCGTATCAGCGAAGCGAAACGGACCCGGTTCCGCAGATTTTCTCCACCTCCGCGACGAGCCGCTCGGAGGGCCGCACCCGGATCGTCCCGTTGACATCCACTTTCATCCGCAGCCGCCGGTCCGTCTCCTTCAGCTCGACGTCGAAGACGACGCGCCGGTCGCCCTTGTGCTGGGCGAAGAGGTCCCACAGCTTCTCGAACGTCCGGCGGTCGTGCGGCGGGGTCGAGAGGCGGATGGCCACCGACGTCGCCAGCGTCTCCCGCACGCGCTCGATCGGCATGATCTCCGACGCCACGATGCGCGCCGACTCATCGTCTCGTTCGAACTTGCCCTTGACGACCACCGTGTTGCCGTTCTCGGCGAGGTGGCCGTACTGCTTGAACGCCTCCGGAAAGACGACGACCTCGAGGCTGCCGTCCCGGTCCTCGAGCATGAAGACGCTCATGCGATCGCCCTTGCGCGTCTTCAGCGCGCGCAGCCCCGACACGATGCCGCCGATGCTGATCTCTTCCGCGACGCGGGCCGCCTTCCCGCCCTGCGCGCCGGCGGGGGCCATGCCGTTGCCGTTCGCCGGCGGCGCGCCCGTGTCGCCAATGTCGTCGGCCTCGGGCTCCTTCTTCAGGCCGAGGTCGGCGATCGACTTCGCACCGTACTCCCGGAGGTCGCCGGCCCAGCGGTCCATCGGGTGGCCGGTGAAGTACAGGCCGAGCGTTTCCTTCTCGTAGGTGAGCAGCTCGATCTCGGTCCAGGCAGCCACGTCCGGGAGAGGCACCGCGGCGCCGCCGCCACCCTCGCCGCCGCCGCCGAAGAGGTCCGTCTGCCCCAGTTCCTTGTCGCGTTGCGTCCGGCTGCCGTGCTCGCACGCGCCGTCAATCGACGCGAAGAGACGGGCGCGCCATCGTGCGAGGTGGGCGGTTCGA
>JBOGIW010000394.1:0-7753 GCA_050748045.1 Vicinamibacterales bacterium
GCCTTCGCCCGGGAGCTTCCCTCGGGCACCGTGATCGATGGCGAGATCGTCGCCTTCGCTGAAGACAGGCCACGGCCGTTCGCCGCCCTGCAGCAGCGGATCGGCCGGGAACGACAGGTGCGAGAGGTTGCCGCCGGGATCCCGGTGGTGTTCCTGGCCTATGACGTCCTCGAGGACCGCGAGGTGGACATCCGCGGCCGGCCGCTCGCCGAGCGCCGCGCGCGCCTGGTGGACCTGACACGCGGCACGGGCATACGCCTCTCCGAGGAAGTGCCCCTCGGTCACTCGTGGGCGGCGCTTGCGGAGCTGCGCCGCGAGTCGCGTGCGCGGGGGGTGGAAGGGTTGATGCTCAAGCGCTGGACGTCGCCATACCGGACCGGGCGCCGGCGCGGCGACTGGTGGAAGTGGAAGATCGAGCCGTTCACGATGGACGCCGTGCTCGTGTACGCGCAGCCCGGCAGCGGCCGACGCGCGACCGTCTTCACCGACTACACGTTCGCCGTGTGGCAGGGCGACGAGCTGGTGCCGGTGGCGAAGGCGTACTCGGGGCTGTCGGACGACGAGATCGACGAGCTCGATCGCTGGGTCCGCCGGCACACCACGGAGCGCTTCGGTCCGGTGAGCGCCGTCGAGCCGGTGCACGTCTTCGAGCTGGGCTTCGAGGCGATCGCGCGATCCACGCGGCACAAGTCCGGGATCGCGGTCCGCTTTCCGCGCATTCTTCGCTGGCGCCGCGACAAGCCCGCCAGCGACGCCGACACGCTGGACGCGCTCGAGCGCCTGATTCTGTAATCCCGCACTCCGCTCTCTGCACTTCGCGATCCGCGTTCGGTTGTCCGCACTCCGGGGAGTGGAGTGGCGAGTGGAGTGCGAGTGGAGAGCGGAGAGCAGATCGCGGACCGCGGATCGCGGATCGCGAATTGCGGATCGCGGATCGCGGATTGCGGATCGCGGATTGCGGATTGCGGATTGCGGATTGCGATATCCTCAAGTTGCATGATTCGCTGGCTGGGGCCCAGCGACCAGTTTCCCCCGGTCGACACGGCGCTCGCGGAACCCAACGGTCTCCTCGCCGCGGGTGGCGAGCTGACGCCGGCCCGTCTGGTCGACGCCTATACGCACGGGATCTTCCCGTGGTCCGGCGAGGACGAGCCGATCCTCTGGTGGAGCCCGGACCCCCGGATGGTCCTCTTCGTGGACGAGCTCAAGGTGTCGCGATCCCTGCGGCGGCGGATTCGCACGGGCCAGCTTCGCGTGACCGCCGACCTGGCGTTCCGCGACGTCATCCGGAGCTGCGCCGGCACGCGCCGCGACGGCGAGGGCACCTGGATCACCGAGGAGATGGCCGAGGCCTATCGCGAGCTGCACCGCCGCGGTCTCGCCCACTCGATCGAGACGTGGGCGGGCGGCACGCTGGCGGGCGGCCTCTACGGCGTCAGCATCGGTCGCATGTTCTACGGCGAGTCGATGTTCGCCCACGAATCCGACGCCTCGAAAATGGCCCTGGCGCTCCTCGTGCGCCAGCTCGCGCGGTGGGACTTCAAGATGATCGACTGCCAGATGAGCACGTCGCACCTGGCGTCGCTCGGTGCGCGCGAGATTCCACGCGCCGAGTTCCTGCGGCGCCTGCAGCCGCTGACGACGGACCCCGGCGTCCCGTCGCCCTGGCACCTCGATGACGACCTGGCCGGGACGTTCTAGTGTCACGGACCGGTGATTCGTTGCACGCATCCCGGAGCGCGGGGCCCGCATCGCAAGGCGAAACGGCGGAAGATCGGCCATATTCGAAGAAGCCGCAACAGAGCGGGCCGGGGTGCCCCGCCCGGGAATCCTGCGGCGAACCCCTGTTCTCGGGACACTGGCTACAATTGATCGATGGCGCCCGACTCGAAGGCCCCGGACCTCGACACGCGCGAGCGCGTGCTGACCGGGTCGCGGATCGAGCAGAAGCTCGAGCGGCCCCGCCTGTGGCGCGTGCTGCTGCACAACGACGACTACACCACGCAGGACTTCGTCGTCTGGGTGCTCGAGACCGTGTTCCGCAAGCCGCGCGGCGAGGCGTTTTCGGTCATGATGCGCGTGCACCAATCCGGGCTGGGGATCGCCGGCGTCTATACCCATGACGTGGCCGAGACGAAAGTCAAGACGACGAAGAACCTGGCCGAGCAGCACGAGTTCCCGCTGCTCGTGACGATGGAGCCGGAAATGAGGAATGCCGATGCCGATTCGTGATTCCGACAATGGAATGAGAGTCGTGGAATCGGAATCGGAATCTCGACTGAGACGTTAGAATCGAGAATCGGAATCAGGAATTCACCCCGTGAGCAGGAATCCCGTCCCGTTTGCGCCCGAGACGCTGGAGAGCATCCGGCGTGCGTTCCGCCTCGCCACGGACCTCCGGCACGATGCGGTCGGGCTCGAGCACCTCCTGATCGCCATGCTCGACGAGACGCAGGCCCGGGGCGTGCTCGCGGCGTGCGGCGTGCAGCTCGACGTGCTCAAGAGGGACCTCATGGAGGTGCTCGCGAAGGCGTTCTCGCCGGTGCCCGCGCCCTCGTCGGTCGAGCCCGAGCCGACGCTCGCCTTCAACCGGGTCATCCAGCAGGCGGTGGTCCATGCCGCCGTGTCGAGTGCCCGGCACGTGGACAGCGGCAGCCTCCTCGTCTTCATCCTGCAGGAGGAGGAGAGTCACGCGGCCTTCTTTCTCAAGCGCCAGGGCGTCGAACGGCTGACGCTGCTGCGCGTCATCTCGCACGGCGCGAAGAAGGAGCCGTCGATCCCGGGACCGGGCGAGGCCGAGCCCCCGCCCCCGTCGCGCGACCCGCTGGAGGCGTTTGCGACCGACCTCATCGCGCGCGCGGCCGCGGGGCAGATCGATCCCCTGATTGGCCGGCGCCTCGAGATCGAGCGCATGATCCAGGTGCTGTGCCGGCGGCGGAAGAACAACCCGCTGCTCGTCGGCGAGCCCGGGGTGGGCAAGACGGCGCTGGCCGAAGGGCTCGCCCTCCGGATCCAGCAGGGCGAGGTCCCCGAGGTGCTGAAGGGCGCGACGA
This sequence comes from Vicinamibacterales bacterium, assembly GCA_050748045.1. Taxonomy (GTDB): domain Bacteria; phylum Acidobacteriota; class Vicinamibacteria; order Vicinamibacterales; family UBA2999; genus CAVYVZ01. Next base: position 3,054 of record JBOGIW010000394.1, read on the forward strand.
TTTACGCGCTCGATCTCGGCGCGCTCGTCGCCGGCACGCGCTACCGCGGCGACTTCGAGGAGCGCGTCAAGCAGGTGCTCGACGGCCTGTCGAAGCAGCCGGGCGCGATTCTCTTCATCGACGAGATCCACACGCTCGTCGGGGCCGGCTCGGCCTCGGGCGGCGCCATGGACGCCGGCAGCCTGCTGAAGCCCGCCCTGGCCGACGGCTCCCTCCGCTGCATCGGATCGACGACGTTCAACGACGTGAAGCAGTCGTTCGATCGCGACCGCGCGCTCTCGCGACGGTTCCAGAAGATCGACGTGCTCGAGCCGTCGGAAGCCGAGACGCTCGACATCCTGAAGGGCCTGCGGCCGCACTACGAGTCGCACCACCATGTGACGTACAGCGACGAGGCGCTCCAGGCGGCCGTCTCGCTCTCGGCGAAGCACCTGAGGGACCTGCACCTGCCCGACAAGGCGATCGACGTCGTGGACGAGGCGGGTGCCGCGCAGAAGCTGCAGCCCGAGGCCGACCGGTCGTCCACGATCGGCGCCGATCACATCGAGCAGATCGTGGCGAAGATGGCGCGCGTGCCGGTGCAGGCGGTCTCGGCCGACGACCGCGAGGCGCTGGCCACGCTCGACGGCGGGCTGAAGCGCGTGATCTTCGGCCAGGACTCCGCCATCGACGAGGTCGTGTCGTCGATCCGCCTGTCGCGGTCGGGGCTGCGCGCGCCGGACAAGCCGATCGGGAGCTTCCTCTTCGCCGGGCCGACCGGCGTCGGGAAGACCGAGCTGGCGCGGCAGCTCGCGAAGCACCTCGGCGTCGAGTTTCTCCGCTACGACATGTCGGAGTACATGGAGAAGCACGCCGTGTCGCGCCTGATCGGCGCGCCGCCCGGCTACGTCGGCTACGAGGAAGGGGGCCTGCTCATCGACGCGGTGCGCAAGTCGCCGCACGCCGTGCTGCTGCTCGACGAGATCGAGAAGGCGCATCCGGACATGTACGCCATCCTGCTCCAGGTGATGGATCACGCGACGCTCACCGACTCGCACGGCCGCAAGGCCGACTTCCGCCACGTCGTCCTCATCATGACGACCAACGCGGGAGCGCGCGACCTGGCCGACCGGCACATGGGCTTCGGCGAGACCGGCAAGGGCGTGTCGTCGCGCGGCGCGCTCGAGCGCACCTTCATGCCCGAGTTCCGCAACCGGCTCGACGCCATCGTCACGTTCAACGCGCTCGGCCACGCCGAGATCGAGCGCGTCGTCGAGAAGCACCTCGACGAGCTGCGCGTCATGGTGGCGCCAAGGAGCGTAACCATCGAGGTGACGCCGGAGGCGCGGACCTGGCTGGCGACGAAAGGGTTCGACCGCGCGTTCGGCGCGCGCCCGATGGCGCGGCTCATCGAGCGCGCCATCAAGAAGCCGCTGTCCGAGGCCCTGCTCTTCGGGTCGCTCGCGAGCGGCGGCGTCGTCCGCATCGTGGTCGAGGGTGAGGACGTCGTTGTGCGAACGCAGACTTGAGCCGGAAAACGGAGGGGACGGAGACAACGGTATGACATGGAGACTCGGAGGAACGGAGGATACGATCCATGCCAGTCTCTGTTTCTCCGTTCCTCCGTGTGAATACCGTTCTCTCCATAGCCTCAGTTGCCTGCAGGAATGACCGTATTCAAAGTGCGTCGCGAGTATCGAGGCCAGCCGCTCGTCGAAGAGGAGGCCGGCGCCGATCCGATCGCGCTCTTCGATCGCTGGTTCACGGCGGCGCGGGACGTGGAGCCGGATGCCACGGCGATGGCGCTCGCCACGGCGACCGGTGACGGCCGGCCGTCGGTGCGGACCGTGCTGCTCAAGGGCTTCGGCGTCGACGGGTTCGTCTTCTACACGAACTATCACAGCCGCAAGGCGCGCGAGATGGCGGCGAATCCGCGCGTGAGCCTGCTGTTCTTCTGGCCCGGCCACGAGCGGCAGGTCCGCATCGAGGGTCTCGCCGGGAAAGTGCCCGCGGCCGAATCGGATGCCTACTTCGTGACGCGGCCGCTCGACAGCCGCCTGAGCGTGTACGCCTCGCGCCAGAGCGAGATCATCGAGAGCCGCCCGGCGCTCGACGCGCGGTTCGAGGCCGCGGCGCGACGCTTCCTCGACGGCCAGGTGCCGCGCCCCGAGTGGTGGGGCGGCTACCGCGTGAGCCCGCAGGAGATCGAGTTCTGGCAGGGCCGCCGGGGACGCATGCACGACCGGCTGCGGTATACGCTGCTCGCGAGCGGCGAGTGGCAAAGGGAACGGCTCGCGCCGTAGTCGTCGACCGCAGGCCCGGCGCGCCGCGCCCAGCCTCGAGTCTCTCGATCCGCGCTATGCTTTGCCGCATGCGGACGCTCGGCCTTCTCGTGCTCGCACTCGCCACGAGTCTGGCGCCGCGGGCGCAGCAGCCCTCCGCCCGGAGGCCGTACCTCGACGCCGCTCTCGACATCGCACGCTGGATCGAGGCGAGCGCCATCAGGACGGAGCACGGCGTCACCTGGCCCGCCGATCCGAACGACCCGAAGAGCGTCAGCACGACCCTCTACAGTGGCTCGCCCGGCGTCGTGCTCTTCCTGCTGGAGCTACACCGCGCCACGGGCGACCAGACGTATCTCGACCGCGCGCGGCTCGGGGCCGACCACCTGGTTGCCGGCATCGACGACGAGAAAGAGACGGGTCTCTACACGGGCCTCGCCGGCATCGGCTACACGCTCGTCGAGATCGCGAACCTCACGCGCGAGGCGAAGTACCGCGACGGCGCGAGAAAGGCTGCCGACCGGCTCCGGGCCCTCGCCAGGCCGGCAGGGAAGGGCGTCGAGTGGAACGACGTGACGGACATCGTCGGCGGCAGCGCCGGCACGGGCCTCTTCCTGCTCTATGCCGCGAAGGAGCTCGAGGAGCCGGCCTACCAGGACCTGGCCACCAAAGCGGGGCATCGACTGATCGAGCTGGCGCGCCGGGAAGGCGCCGGCGAGAAGTGGGCGATGTCGCCGGCGTTTCCACGCCTCATGCCGAACTTCTCCCACGGCACCGCGGGCATCGCCTACTTCCTCGCCACGCTGTCCGCGGAGACCGCCGAGCCCGTGTTCCTCGAGCACGCCATCGCCGGCGCGGGCTACCTGCAGTCGATCGCGAAGACCGAGGGCGAGGTCTGCCTCATCTTCCACAACGAGCCCGACGGCCGGGATCTTCACTACCTGAGCTGGTGCCACGGACCGCCGGGCACGGCGCGGCTCTTCTATCGCCTGCACCAGATCACGAAGGACGCGCAGTGGATGGAGTGGGTCCACAAGGCCGCGCGCGGCGTGATGGCGAGCGGCATCCCCGAAGCGCGGCAGCCCGGCTACTGGAACAACGTCAGCCAGTGCTGCGGCGACGCCGGCGTCGCGATGTTCTTCATCGATATCGCCCGCGTCAGCCGCCGGCAGGACTACCTCGCCTTCGCGCAGCGGACAACGGAGTACCTGATGTCGAGAGGGACGCGCGACGACAAGGGGCTGCGGTGGGTGCAGGCCGAGAACCGCACGCAGCCCGAGAAGCTCGTCGCGCAGACCGGCTACATGCAGGGCGGCGCCGGAATGGGGATGCTGCTGCTGCGCGTCGACGGCATGAGCCGGCGCCGCCGGCTCGGGGTCATCTTTCCGGACAATCCGTTCGAGTGATTCGCGATCCGCGGATTGCGGATCGCGGAGTTCGGAGTGCGCAGAGCGGATTGCGGAAGGAGAGCGGAGCGTGGATTGCGAACCGCGGATCGCGGAGAGCGGATCGCGGAGAGCGGATCGCGGGTCTTAATGGTGGAGTCATGCGGTACCTGGTGACAGCTCGAGTGAAAGCCGGCCGGCGGGCGGCGCTGAAGGCGGCCATCGACACCGGCACGCTCGGCGAGGGATCGGTCGCGGGCGGCGAGTACGCGCACGACATGGCGCAGGCGCGCAAGCTGGCCGACGAGCGGGTGAAGTGGGTCGAGACGTGCTTCTGTCCCACGCCGCTCGAGGAGGAGCGTCCGTACTGGGAAGCGTTCTTCGAGCTCGAGAGCGTCAAGGACGCGCACGCCCGGAGCCGATGCCGCGACGAGAATGGCACCGAGCCGTGGGCCTGCTGCGCGTGCGACTGCACGGCGCGGCTCGAAGCCTGGCTCGACAAACAGGGGATCCGATTCGAACCCTGAACCCGGACACGATCGGAGCGACAGCGCACGACGCGCACGACCCGAACGAGGAACTGCCCCGGATTTCTCGAACCTCCGAACCATGATATCGTCGTCCCCACGGTAGCGCCGTGCTGCCGTACCGGTGACCCGGCAGCGACGTCCGGGACAGAGAGCGCCGATGACGACCTTCCTGCACGCGCCTCGCGAACACGCCCTCCGTGCCTCGCGGGCCTGACATGGGCCGGCTGCACGTGTTCCTGTCGGCCTCGGCAGCGGAGAGGCTGGCGCGCGCGCGCGACCGCGTGCGTGCATGTCCCGCCGGCACGCGGGTGCTCATCGTTGGCGCCACGCGCGGCGCGGCCGACGACCTCGCCCGTCAGATCGCCGCATCGGCTCCCGCCACGTTCGGCATCCAGCGATCAAGCCTGGCCGGGCTCGCGGCGCGGACGGCGGTCGTGTCGCTCGCCCGCGACGGCCGAACGCCGAGCACGTGGCTCGGAGCCGAGGCCGTGGCCGCGCGCTCGGCCTTCGACGCGATGCGCGAC
>JBOGIW010000395.1:0-10912 GCA_050748045.1 Vicinamibacterales bacterium
AGGCGACGTCGATTTCGGTCCCACGTTGATGCTGAACAGACAGCGGTGCATCCTGTGCACGCGCTGCGTGCGGTTCATGCGCGACATCGACGGCGACGCGCAAATCAACATCATCGATCGCGGCTACGGCAGCGAGATCGCCACCTTCCAGGAGGAGGGCGTGCACTCGCTCAACTCCGGCAACCTGATGGACGTCTGCCCCGTCGGCGCGATCACGACGCGCGATTACCGCTTCAAGAGCCGGCCCTGGGACAACCCGGCCGTCGTGGACACCATCTGCACGCTCTGCTCGAAGGGGTGCAACACGAGCGCGTGGCTGAAAGCCAAGCCCGAGTGGGCGAAGGGCACGCGGCTCATCCGCATGACGCCGCGGTTCAATGCCGGGATCAACAGCTATTGGATGTGCGACATCGGGCGATTCGACTATCACTGGGTCGAGAGCGACGAGCGCCTCCGGCAGCCTCTCGTCCGGCGAGACGGCGTGCTCCAGCGATCGGCCTGGCACGACCTGGAGCCGCTCGTGGGCGACCGCATCCAGGCGGCAGGCGCGTCCGATCACTCGTCGGTGCGGTTCCTCGTGTCCGCTCACGCCGCCACCGAAGAGCTGTTCGTCCTCAATCAGATGCTCGAAGGGCTGCTCGGGGCGGACGCGCGGTCCCTCGTCACGATGACGTGGACGCGCCGCGAGAAGCCCCAGCCGCCGGGCGCCAGGTTCAAGGTGGCCGCCACCGACGCACCCAACGTGACCGGCGCGCGGGATCTCGGCTTCGCGGTCGGGGCCGGCCATGACGGCGCACCGGATCTCACGGCACTGCGTACCGCCGTCGGGGCGGGGCGCGTCAAAGCGGTATATGTGCTCGACCCGGGCCCGCAGGGCTCGCTCGGTGACGTGTCGTGGCTGATCGACGCCCGGCGCTCTGGCCGGCTGCCGCTGCTCATCGTCCAGGGCGTCCTCATGAGCCCGCTGGCAGCCGAAGCGGACTTCGTGCTGCCGGGCGCCGCGTACGTGGAGAAGGATGCGATCTATACGAACGATCAGGGCCGCGTTCAGGCCGCTTCCCTCGCCATCGTGCCGCCCGGGGAGGCGCGCGAAGACTGGGAGATCCTGACAAAGGTGGCCAGGGGGCTCGGCGTCGCCCTGCCGTACAAGACGGGGAGCGACGTGCGCCGCGCGCTCGCGGCGGCGATGCCAGGCACGCCCTACGAGGCGGCGGACCGGATCGTGTTCACGCGCCCGCTGCCCGCGCGTCATTGGCTGCACGCCTCGAACCCCTCCGAGCGCTGGAAGTGGGACTTCATGTTCCAGGACCTCCCGCCGGTGAAAGGACACTCGGTGCAGACCGAGCTCGGCGTGACGGATGGCCGCGTCATACGGCTGCAGCCCATCGACTGACCATGCGCGCGCTCGCTGTCGCGCTCGCCCTGCTCCTGCCCGCGGCCGCGCTCGCCCAGCTCCGCGGCATCAAGGCAGACCTCACGCCCCTCGTGGAGTCGGACGCGCCGTCGGGCACGAGCGTCCGCGCCGCGATGCACGTGCGCCTTCCCGAGGAGCTCCATGTTCAGTCGAACAAGCCCCGTGACCCCTCGCTGATTCCGACGGTGCTCACGATCGACGCGCCGGCAGGCGTGCGCGTCGGCGAAATCGTGTTTCCGCAACCGATCGACTTCGAGCAGGTCGGCCAGGCGGAGCCGCTCGCCGTCTTCGGACACGAGTTCCTGATCGGCGTGCGGTTCGACATCGAATCCCATGCGCCAGCGGGACCGATCGAGGTGCCCGCGCGGCTCCGGTACCAGGCGTGCGACGAAAACCTGTGCTATGCGCCCGCAACCGCCACCGCGCGCTGGACGCTCACGCTCGTGCCCGCCGGCGCGGCCGTCGTCAGAGACCGTGCTGATGTCTTCGACCAGATCGCCTTCGGGACCGGCGAAGCGCCCGCGGCACCCGCGAGCCAGGCGATCCCGTCATTGGTGGTGCCGAGGCCGGGCGGCCTCGACGGGCTCGAAACATTCAGCGTGCAGGCCACCACAGGCGGATACCTCGGCCGAGACGACTTCCTGCACTTCATTCGGAACGCCGAGAGCGGCGTGAAAGAGAAGGGGCTCTTCGACGGCCGTGGGCCGCTGGCGATCCTGCTGATCGTGTTTCTCGGCGGGCTGGCGCTCAATCTCACCCCGTGCGTGCTGCCGATGATCCCGATCAACCTGGCGATTATCGGCGCGGGCACGCGGGCCGGATCCCGCGTACGCGGCTTCCTGCTCGGCGGCGTATACGGCTCCGCCATGGCCCTCGTGTACGGCGCGCTCGGCCTCATCGTCATCCTGACGGCAGGGACGTTCGGCACGATCAACGCCTCCCCCTGGTTCAATCTGGCGATCGCCATCGTCTTCACCGGCCTGGCGCTGGCCATGTTCGACGTCGTCACGATCGACTTCTCACGCTACTCCTCGTCAATCGGCTCCAGCGCGGGACGCGGCTCGTTCCTGCTGGCCTTCGGCATGGGCGCTGTCGCGGCGCTGCTAGCCGGCGCGTGCGTGGCGCCCGTCGTGATCCAAGTCGTTTTGTTCTCGAGCGACCTGTACGCGCAGGGAGTGGCCGTCGCTCTCGCGCTGCCCTTCCTCCTCGGTGTCGGCATGGCGGTACCCTGGCCGATTGCCGGGGCGGGGCTGGCGGCGCTCCCGAAGCCGGGGGCGTGGATGGTGCGCGTGAAACAGGCGTTCGGCGTCCTCATCCTCGCGACCGCCGTGTACTACGGATACCAGGCCTACATGCTGTTCGCGGACCGGTGGGTGGATGCCGGCGAAGTCGCGTCGAGCGTCGAGGAGAAGCTGAAAGCCGGCTGGCACGCCTCGCTCACCGGCGGACTCGCCGTCGCCGAGCGGGAGCAGAAGCCGGTCCTCGTCGATCTCTGGGCGACGTGGTGCAAGAACTGCCTGACGATGGACAAGACCACGCTGGCGGATCCGGCCGTCGAGGCAGCGCTCGACGGGTACGTCAAGATCAAGTTCCAGGCGGAACAGCCCGACGAGGAGCCGGCACGGTCCGTGATGAGGCGCTTTGGCGCTGTTGGGCTCCCGACCTACGTGATCCTTCAGCCAAAAACCTCCGCGACTCCTTTCTGATCGCCTGGGCTTCGTGGCGCTCTGCGTGCTGATGGTGGTCTACCAGCCGATGCGCAGGCCCGTTGTCCATGACACGCCTGAATAGGTCCCGCCGTCTCCGGCGCGATCGTCCATGTGCGCGCGCTGAACGCCGCTCTGCAGCTTCAGCTTGTGGCCGTAGAAGTAGTAATTAGCCCCAAGATACAGCTCGTCGTATGAATCGCCCCGGCCTGGAACCACGCGGCTTTCGTACGTGGCGAGGCGCACGCCGTTCGGGTCGTCGCTCTCGAGCAAGGTGTAGCGTCCGACGAGTTGGAACCTGTCGGTGATGTTGACGAAGGGCATACCCATCACGCCCCACAGATCGCTCTGGCCCGAGTAGCCGGTCGCCGCGGACAGGTCTGCGCGCAGGCCCCACTTCCTCGTCTCGAACTTGAAGTTCAGCGACACCGTATGCTCGAGCTGACGGGTGAACGTGTTGTCCGGATCCGGCTGCTGATACACGTAGTTGCCAGCCAGCACCGCTTCCTTGACGCGGAGAAGCTTCGCGAAGTCGTAGCCGAGGACACCGAGCGTGATGATCCCTCCGCTGAGCCTGCCGAACTCCCGGTTCATCTCGCCGGCCGAGTACACGCCCGCGCGGTAGGTCCAGGGCGATACCTTTCCCGAGACGCTGATGCCGGGCAAGTACTCCTGCGGAAACCAGAGATTGTTGCTCAGGTTGCTCCGGTCGATCGCGAGGAGCTCCTTCGATGAGGTCGCCCCGTCCGCCGTGAACGGCACGCTGTGCTTGCCAAGCGTGAGCGCCAGGCGCCCGCTTCTGGCCCACTGCAGGTACATGTCTGTGAGCCGCACGTAGAGCGGGTCGCTTTCCTGCGGGTTGAGCTCGACTTCGCCGTGCAGGGTGACCGTGTGGAACAGCGTGATTCGCGGCCCAAACCGCATACGACGGACGTTCCACTCGTGATGGTCGCCCTGGTCCGCGTCGATGGCGGCGAAGTCGTGCTGGTACCGTCCACTGAACAAGACCTTCTGCACCACCGGATTCGAGTCGTTCCCGTACCACTCGGCGAACTTCCAGATCCTGTCATAGATCGACCGGTCCTCTGATGCGCGATCCGCCATCCGCGATTCGCGAACCGCTATCCGCGATCCGCTGTCCGCGCGGCCTGTCCCATCGTTTTGCGCCGGGTCGTGCGAACGGTCCAGTGCTGGCGTCGCCGGGGGAAGGCTGGAAGAGAGACCCTGTGCCGACACGCCGATCCCGTGGCCGAGGACCATCGCCAGCATACCGATGGCACTGGCACAGGTGCGAAGCGTCGCCGTGACGCATGATCCCCTCGAAGCGCGCATCATGCGTCGAGGGTAACGGCGCCGCGTTTTACATCTGTTACCGCCGCGTTAATTCCGTGTAACGGGGTGAGGCTCTGTGGTCCTGCTACTGGACGAGCGGCGTCACAGCGGGTCTCATGCCCGTGTAGCCGAACTTCTGGACCCGCTTGCCTTCGTACGTCTCGGTGATGAAGAGAGTCCCCTTCGAGTCGACCGCGAGGTTGTGCGCGCCGCCGAAGTTCTACTTGGCGGCCACGGCAGAGCCGACGGCCACGCGCCTGGCCGGCGCCAGCGAGGCGCGGAGGCCGAACGCCATCACCGCGGCCAGGAATGCGAGCACGGCGCTGCCGTAGAAGCACGCCGCCCAGCTCCCGAACCGCTCGAAGAGGAGCGCCGCCAGACCGCCCCCGATGATCGACGCGACACCCTTGGCCGTGTAGAGCACGCTGTAGTTCGATGTCGCGTGCTTCGTCCCGAAGTAGTCGCCCAGCGTCGCCGGGAACAGCGCGAAGATCTCGCCCCAGGTGAAGTAGGTCAGGACGAGCGTGAACGCAAACCATCCGCCCGACAGACGGCCGAGCGTCAGCACCATGAGCAGACACACGGCCTGGAGCCCGAACGCGATCACCATCGTCGTCTCGCGGCCGAGCCGATCGGAGGCCCACCCCCAGAAGATCCGGCTTGCTCCGTTGGCGATCGGACTGAGGGATGCCGCCAGCGTGAGCGCCGCGACCGTCAGACGCCACGCCTGCGCCATCGGGCCCGCCTGCGCCGTCACCAGCAGGCCACCCGTGGCCATCATGACGAACATCGCGTAGAGCACGTAGAACTGTGGAGTACGGAGCATCTCGGCGGTCGTGAAGTGATGATTGCCCAATCGTGAAGCTGCGGGTGCCGCGGCGACGGCCGGCGCCGGGGCGCCTTCGACGCGCGGGTGTCGCAGGAACTGGGCGACGATGAGGATGACGAGCCCCTGGAACGCACCAGTCCAGATGAAGGCCGCCCGGTACCCCTCGTTGCGGATGAGCCACGAGATCACGGGAATGAACAACGCCGTGCCGCCGCCGAACCCGGCCGCCATGATGCCCGAGGCCAACCCGCGCCGCTCGCGAAACCACTTGAGGGCCGAGCCGATCGATCCGCTGTAAACGAGCGCGGCACCGACGCCGGCGATGGCATAGAGCGCGTAGAGCATCGGCAGGCTCCTGACATAGCCGAGCCCCGCCCATCCCGCGCCGCACAGCACACCGGCCAGGCTGATGAACAGACGCGGGCCCATGCGATCGATGAGCCAGCCCTCGAGAGGTTGAATCCACGTCTGGCACAGGATGAAGAGCGTGAAGGCCCACTGCACATCGGACAGGGCCCAGCCGTTGCCCTGCTGCAGCGGCCGGACGAACAGCATCCACGCGTACTGCAGGTTGGCGATCATGATCATCGAGACGAGCGATGCGCAGAGCTGAAACCAGCGACTGTTGATGCTCATCGAGCCGCCCCCACGACCGTCGCTGCCTTCGGCAGCGGCCGGCGACCATCGAGTAACTTCGTGCAGCTGTACACGGCGCGCGTGGCCGGCATCGGTACCCCGAGCCGGTCGCCGAGCTCGACGACCGCTCCGACGACGGCTTCGAGCTCCAGAGGCCGCCCGGCCTCGAGATCCTGCAGCATGGACGTCTTGTGCTCGCCGACCTTCTCGGCGCCTGCCATGCGCTGGTCGATGGAGATCGGCAGCTCGATGCCGAGCCGCGACGCGACGGCTTCGAGCTCGGTCATGACCTCGCGGACGAGACGCGACACGTCTGGGTGACGCACGATCTCCACGAGCGTCGCGCCGGTGAGCGCGCTGATCGGGTTGAACGCGGCGTTGCCGAGCAGCTTGACCCAGATCTCATGACGGAAGCGCGTCGAGATCGGGCAGCGAAACCCGGCCGCGATCAGCGCCTCGGCGATGCGGCGACAGCGCTCCGATCGGCTCCCGTCGAGCTCGCCGAAGCTGATGCGATTGCCTTCGATGTGCCGGATGACGCCGGGCTCGACGACCTCGGTCGAGAAGTAGGCGAGCGATCCAATCACGCGACGGGCGTCGATGCACGACGCGATGACGCCTCCCGGATCGACACGTTCCAGACGCAGCCCTTCGAGCTCCCCCCCGTGTCGCTGGAAGTACCACCACGGGATGCCGTTCTGCGTGCTCACGACGGCCGTCTCGGGTCCGAGGAGCGGCTGAAGCTGCGGCGCGATGCCCGGCAGGTGGTGCGCCTTCACACCGAGGACGACCACGTCTGCCTGCCCCACCGCGGCGAGATCGCCTGTGACCGCCGGCCTGACCTCGAAGTCACCGTCCGGGCTCTTCACGCGAAGACCGCGAGTGCGCATCGCCTCGAGGTGGGGACCGCGCGCGTGGAGCACCACGTCGGCGCCGTGAAGCGCCAGACGGGCTCCGATATAGCCCCCGATCGCGCCGGCGCCGACGATGACGATTCTCACGTCACGATTCTTACGGCTTGACGGCCGAGAACGCCTGCGCCACCAGACGCCGCTGGATCTTGCCCGTGGCGGTACGTGGGATCGTCTCGGTGATGAAGATCTGTTTCGGCCGCTTGAAGTCGGCTAGGTGCTCCTTGCAGAACGCCTGCAGGTCGGCCTCCGTGACCGGCTCGCGGACGACGACCGCCGCCGCGACTTCCTCGCCCCACGTCGGGTGCGGCGTGCCGAAGCAAACGGCCTCGGCGATCTTGGGGTGCGTCAGCAGCACCTCATCGATCTCACGCGGCGAGATCTTCTCTCCCCCGCGATTGATGAGCTCCTTGAGACGTCCGGTCAAGGAGAGGTATCCGTGCTCATCGAGAACGCCCTGGTCGCCCGTGCGGAACCAGCCGTCGACAAACGACGTGGCGTTGGCGTCCGGATTGTTCTCGTAGCCCAGGATGACGTTGGGCCCTTTGATGACCACCTCGCCGCGCGCTCCGGGCGAGAGGTGCCGGCCGGCGTCGTCCATGATGCTGATGCCAACGCCCGTTCCCGGTCCGACCGATCCCGGCTTGCGCGCGGCCGGGGGCAGCGGGTTCGACGACATCTGGTGCGCGGCCTCCGTCATCCCGTAGGCTTCGAGGACCGGCGCGCCGAACGCGGCCTCCAGGTCGTGCATCACCTGCGGGGGGAGCGACGCGCTGCACGAGCGAATGAACCTGAGCGCCTCGGCGCCTGCAGGCTTTGGCGCGCCCGGTGTGGCACGCGCCAGCAGGAGCTGGTGCAGCGTCGGCACGGCCGAGTACCACGTGGCGCGGTGATCGTGTGCCACCCGCCAGAACGACAGCGGATTGAACTTGCCGGGCACGACGACGGTGCCGCCCGTGGCGAGGGTGGCGAGCACCGAAGCGACGAGCCCATGGACGTGGAAGAGCGGCATCACGCACAGCGAGACATCGCCGGGGCCGAGCGCGTAAGTGCGCGCCACGTTGGCGGCCGAGAGGGACAGGTTCGCGTGGGTCAGCGGCACGCGTTTCGGCCGTCCCGTGCTGCCGCTCGTGTGGAGGATGAGCGCCGTATCGTCGACGGCGGGCGGCGCCACGCTGCGACCGCTGCCGCCGCCGACCAGGCGCACGGTGCCCTGCGCGTCCATGTCGACGGTGAGAATCCGGACCGTGTCGCCCGCCGCCTTGCGGGCTTCCTCCACGCCATCCGGCGGCAAGAGGAGAACCCGGGCCGACGTGTCTTCGAGATAGAAGCGGAACTCCTCTTCACGGTAGGCCTGATTGAGCGGAGCCGCCGTGCCGGCAACCGACGCCGCCAGGAACGAGACGATCGCCGGGAGCCCGTTGGGGAGCGCCATGCCCACACGGTCTCCACGGCCGATACCTTCCGCCGCGAGGCTGTCGGCAAGCGCCTCCACCTGGCTTCGGAGGCCGTCGTACGTGATGGTGATGTGCTGTTCCGGAATCACGACGGCAGGGCTTCCACCCGGAATCGGCCGGAGCAGATCGAACAAGGTCGTCGGCATCGTTGCGAAAAGGGTCATGGTCCGCCTCTTCTACACTGGCTCGGCGCGATTTTCAAATGCGATCAGCGCCTCGTAGGCGGGGACCGTCAGGAAGTCCTCGAGCGCCTCGGCCGTGGACACGCGCTCGAAGAGCGCCCTCGCCTCTGGAAATCGACCCTTCTCGAACCGTTTCGGGCCGATTTCGCCACGGATGCGTGACAACTCTTCGGGAATCACCCGCTGGACCAGCTCTCGCGTGACGCGCCGCCCGTCGTCGAGCTCAGCGCCGTGCCGGAGCCACTGCCAGATCTGCGCGCGGCTGATCTCGGCCGTCGCGGCGTCCTCCATCAGGTTGTAGAGCGGCACACACCCCAAACCACCGAGCCATGCCTCGAGGTACTGGATACCCACGCGGATGTTGTGGCGCAGGCCGGCCTCGGTACGAGTACCGACCGGCGACTCGACGAGCATCGCCGCGGTCACCTCGACGTCGTCTCTGAGCCGGTCGATCTGATTCGGACCGGGCATGTGACGGTCGAACTCGTCCTTCGCGATCTCGACCAGACCTGGGTGCGCCACCCACGTGCCGTCGTGCCCCTCGCGCGCCTCGCGCTGCTTGTCTGCGCGCACCTTCGCCAGCGCGGCCTCGTTCGCCTGAGAGTCGCCCTTGATGGGAATCTGCGCCGCCATGCCGCCCATCGCGTGCGCACCACGCCGATGACACGTGCGGATCAACAACTGGGTGTACGACCGCAGGAACGGAACCTCCATCGTCACCTGCGCGCGATCGGGCAGCACGAATGCAGGATCGTGCCTCAGCGTCTTGATCGAGCTGAAGATGTAATCCCACCGCCCACAGTTGAGCCCGGCGCTGTGCTCACGCAGCTCGTACAGAATCTCGTCCATCTCGAAGGCCGCGGGCAGCGTCTCGATGAGCACCGTGGCTCTGATGGTGCCCGATGGCATGCCGAGCGCGGCCTGCGCGTGGAGGAACACATCGTTCCAGAGCCGGGCCTCGAGGTGGCCCTGAAGCTTGGGCAGATAGAAATAGGGGGCCGTGCCCCTGTGCATCAGCTCCTGGGCGTTGTGAAAGAAGAACAGGCCGAAGTCGAAGAGCGAGCCGGGAATCGGCCGATCGTCGAGGAGCACGTGCGATTCGACGAGATGCAGGCCGCGCGGCCGAACCATCAACGTCGCCACCGTCGGGTTCAACGCATAGTGTTTCCCGCTGTCCGGCTGGGCGTACTCGATCCTCCGGCGCACGGCATCTACGAGGTTGGCCTGCCCGCCGATCTGATTGGCCCACGTCGGCGCATTCGAGTCCTCGAAGTCCGCCATGAAGACCTGGGCTCCGGAGTTGAGCGCATTGATGATCATCTTGCGATCGACAGGACCGGTGATCTCAACCCGGCGATCCAGCAAATCCGGTGGAATGGGCGCGACGCGCCACGCGCTCGCGCGCACGTGAGCCGTCTCGGACAGGAAATCAGGGCGCGATCCGGCATCGAACTGGGCCTGCCTCATCCGGCGCCGCTGGAGCAGCTCGTCGATGCGAGGTCCGAAGCGCCGGGACAGGTCTTCGATAAGCCCGAGAGCGTCCGGCGTGAGGACGCGAGCGCTCTCTGAAACCGACGGCGCCACGATGCGGATTCCTGGCATGCCTGACCTCACCCGAGCGGATTATGGATCGACGCGGGGATCAACTCCCAACGCCCAAACTCCCAACGCCCAACTCCCAACGCCCACGGCTCACCGCCCAACACCGAAGGCCCAACGCCTCGATTGCTCGACAATCACCGACCGCCGGATCGCGTAACCAGTCAATCACTCCACCACTGAGAGTTGGGAGCTGGGGGTTGGAGCCCAAGGCTGAGATCCGGGGACCGGGAGCCGGGAGCTGGGAGCTGGGAATTGGGAGCTGAGAGTTGCGGAGTTGGGAGTTGCGGAGTTGGGAGTTGCGGAGTTGGGAGTTGAGTTCTATCCTGTGAGGCGATGCAGAGGCGAGCCGTTCGTCTCACCCTTCTCGCGCTGTTCCTGCTCGCCGGGCTTTCGGCGGCGTCTGTTGCGTGGGACGTCTACAGTCGTGGCCGCGAAGGGTTCATCATCGAGCGCGAGGTGGACGCGCGTCTCGATCGCATGAGCGCAGACGCGGCGGCGCTTTGGGCCGCGCAGCAGGCCTACGTGGCGCCCGGCCAGCAGCGCGGCGAGGCGCTGACGCGCGCCAGCGTGCTCGTGCAGCAGCTCTACGATGACACGTCGGTATTGCGCACCCGGGCGCGCGCACCCGGCGCGCCGACGGCGCTCCTCGCATTCGGTGAAACCGTCGATGCGCTCGTCGTCGTGGACGATCGCGTGCGCGAGCACCTGGGCGACGACGAAGAGCTCATGGCCGCCGACCTTGTCTACACCGAAGCCCGGCAGATCGTCGGCGCGATGGCGTCGCAGCTCGGCGAGCTGAAGGCGTTGGAGATGGGGTTCGCCTCCGACGAGCGCCGCGCGCTC
>JBOGIW010000396.1:0-3757 GCA_050748045.1 Vicinamibacterales bacterium
GCGCCGAGGAGGCCGTCACCCAGCTCGGCCTGGGCGTCACCGAAGCGCTCATCACGCGCCTGAGCCGCCACAGCGAGATTGGCGTCCGGCCCGTCACCCGGCACCTCCAGCGGCACTCCGCCGACGATGTCGCCGCCCTGGGACGCGGGCTCGGCGTCAAGGGGGTGCTCGACGGCACGATCCAGCGGCTCGGCGACCGCGTGCGCGTGACAATGCGGCTCGTGCGCGTCCGCGACGGCAGCGTCATGTCCGCGTGCCAGTTCGACGAACGGCTCGGCGACCCGCTCGCCGTCGCCGACACGATGTCCGAGCGCATCACGCGCGCGCTGATGCTCAGGCTGAACGCCGACGATCAGCAGCGCCTGCGGGGCCAGGACACGGCGAGCATGAAGGCCTACCACGCGTACTTGAAAGGCCGGTTCTTCTGGGAGCGGCGCACCGAGGAGAGCCTCAACCGCGGCATCGTCTGCTTCGAGCAGGCGATCGAGGAAGACCCGGGGTACGCCTCCGCGTATCTCGGGCTGGCCGACTGCTATCACCTGCTGGCCTACTTCGGCGCGCTGTCGCCGGCGACCTGTTACCCGCGCGTGACGGCCGCCGCGCTGAAGGCCCTGGAGTACGACGCGTCCCTGGGCGTCGCCCACACGACCCTCGGATGTGTCCATCTCTTCTACGGCTGGGATGCGGTGCAGGCTGCCCGGGAGTTCCATCAGGCGCTCGAGCTCGACCCCGAGCACCCGCGGGTGCACCAGTGGTCCTCCCAGTGCTCGCTGGCGGCCGGCGACGTCGAGGCGGCGCTGCGCGCCATGGAGCGCGCGCGGGAGCGCGACCCGATGTCGGTGATGGTCAACACCAACATCGCGATCGGCCTGTACTACGCGCGGCGACATGACGACTCCATCGCGGAGCTGCGGCGGGCGATCGAGATCGATCCGCACTTCGGCATCGCCCACTGGGCGCTCGGCGTCAACTACGAGCAGAAGGGCGCGTACGACGAGGCGGTCCGCGAGCTGCAGAAGGGGCTCACCCTGTCGGCGCCGAGCGTGCCGATGCTGAGCGCGCTCGGCCATGTCTACGGCGTGTCGGGTCGCCGCGCGAAAGCCCGGAAGATCCTCGACGAGCTGCGGCGCCTGTCGAGCCGGCGGTATGTCTCGCCCTACTGCGTGGGCGTCGTCCACGCGGGGCTCGGCGACACCGACCAGGCGTTCCACTGGCTGCAGCAGGCGTTCGACGATCGCAGCACCTGGCTGGTCTACCTGGGCGTCGATCCGACGCTCGACCGGCTGCGGTCGGATCGCCGGTTCCCGGAGCTGCTGCGGCGGATCGGCCTGGCCCGCGACGAGCGGCTCCGCACTCCGGCACGTTCCCTCCGCCGGGCTGCGGGCGTGACGCCGGCCTGACGCATACGTTCGCGCACTCGACCGCAGCGTCGGCCTGAGCGATGATCGTGCGCTCGCGGCGCCATGCGATCGACTGAGCTCAGAGTCGGCCCTCCGCCGTTCAACGATCCAAACAGTTCTAGAAAAATTTAGATTTCCGAATATCGATGTTCAAGACGGCCTGGCGCCGGCCGACTAGACTTCAACGACGTCGCGCTGACGTCCGTTCGCGTGCTGCGACGAGTCGATGAAGAGTCCCTATGCGCGAAACAGACACATGTGCAGTACTGCTGGCGGCAGTCCTCGTTTTCTCGATCGAGGTGAGCCAACCTGAGAATCGATCGGCTCAGATCGAGTGGCTGTCGCGGAACGCCGTTCCGATCCGTTCGATCGATCCGACGGTCGCCGATGACGACTTCAACGACTTGAACCCGCTCATTCCGGCCATTGGTGACGCACAGGTCGTCGTGCTGGGCGAACAATCGCACGGCGACGGTGCAACGTTCCTGGCTAAGGGCCGTCTGATCAAGTTTCTTCATCAGCGGATGGGATTCGATGTGCTGGCCTGGGAAGCGGGGCTGTTCAATTGCCGGGACATGGACGCGGCGGTGCGCGACCGTGCTCTGCCGGTCGAAGAGGCGATGGGCCGTGGGCTCTATCCGATCTGGGCGTTGAGCGCCCAGGTGAAACCTGTGTTCGAGTACGCGCGGTCGGTTGCCGGCACGAACAGGCCACTCGAGATGATCGGAGTCGACCATCAATTCTCGGGCGTGGGCGGTGCGACGCGTTGGCGTGATGCGATGATCGCGTTTGTCGACAAGGCGGATCCGACGCTCCTTTCCGAGCCGCTGCGTTCGAGCCTGCTCCGCGACTTGACCGTGTTGAAGCCCGATTCCGGTGCCGCGAGTATACGCGCCGTCGCTGAAAAATGGCGGGCCCTACCCGTCACCCTCGACGCTGCCCGCGCCAGGCTTGAATCGACGCACGACGCACGCGACTTCGCGCTCATGCGGCGTACGGCCGACGACGCCCTGTTCTCGCTCGAGGGGATCGCGCGGTTACGCGAAGCGGCCGGGCAATTCAAGGCGACGGACAGCAACATGCGTGATCAGCGGATGGGCGAGACCCTGGTTTGGCTGGCGAACGAGCGGTACAAGGGTCGCCGTCTCATCGTGTGGGCCGCGATGTTCCACGCATTGTACGACCCGTCGGCGATCAAATTGGGACCTGGCGCCACGTTTAGCTATGAGAACGTTCTTACGATGGGCCAGGTCGCGCGCACGTCGCTGGGCGCGGCGATCTACACCATCGGGTTCACGGCAGCCGATGGAAAGGCCGGGGACGTGACGGGCGGCCGAACATTGGATTTGAAAGTGACCAACGACGGCTCTTTCGAGGATCTCAGCACGAACGTGGGGCCTCGATTCCTGTTTTTGGACTTGCGGACGCTGCCCAACGCGAACTGGCTGCGGCGGCCGACGAGAGCGAGGCCGCTGGGGTACTCACCGATTGAGACGGACTGGACGCGTCAGATGGACGCATTCGTGTTCACGCGGACCATGTTTCCAAGCACGAAAGGCCCAATGGCGCCGGACGGTGTGCTGCTCACCGATGGCCCATCGCATCCTCGGGCGGCCAGACACGACTAAGGCACAGACCGTCTGGGCGCGGGGCTCCGGCAGCGCTCAAGACATCAGGCTGTCGCCCGTGTGCGTTTTGACGCCGCGGCGCTGTACCGGGGGAGCGCTTCACCCGCGCGACTGGCCGTGCCGACCAGGCGGAGCCAGTCTTAAGAAAATTTAGAACCCTTAATGTATCGCTTCAGGACCGTTCGTCACGATGTCACTAGACTCCGATCGCGCTCCCGGGCAGATCCGGGATAAGGAAGGCGCGACGTCTCACTCAGGAGACCCATGCCGAGACGAGCTGGATGGCAAGTCGTGACCGCCGCGGCCCTCGTGGCCGCTGCCGCCGGCGCGCTCGCCGCGCAGGCGGCGCGCGTGACCCCGGAGCTGCTGACGCGGCTCCCGTACCGCCATATCGGTCCCGTCGGTAACCGCGTGTCGGCCGTGGCCGGCGTGCCTGGCGATTCCAACGTCTATTACGCCGGCGCGGCGTCGGGCGGCGTCTGGAAGACGACCGACGGCGGCGCCCACTGGGCGCCGGTCTTCGACGACCAGCCGGTGCAGTCGATCGGCGCCCTCGCGGTGGCGCCCTCCGATCCGAACATCGTGTGGGCCGGCACCGGCGAAGACTGCATCCGCAGCAACATCTCCCTCGGCAACGGCATCTACAAGTCGACCGACGCCGGCCAGTCGTGGACGCACATGGGCCTCGACCGCACCGGCCGCGTCGGCCGCATCGTCATCGACCCGCGC
>JBOGIW010000397.1:0-2479 GCA_050748045.1 Vicinamibacterales bacterium
CCGTCACACAGTCGCGCGGGCTCGCGCGCGTCCTCGCCGACGCGCTGCGCGACGCGCCCGAGCTCGTCGAGGCGGCGCAGGGCGCCGGCATCAAGATCAGCGGCTGCCCGAACGGCTGCGGCCAGCACCACGTCGCCGCGATCGGGTTCCAGGGGAGCGTGCGGAAGGTCGGCGGGCGTGCCGTGCCCCAGTACTTCGTGCTCGTGGGCGGCCGCATCGGCGACGAGAAGGTCGACTTCGGGCGCCTCGCCGCGAAGATTCCCGCGCGGCGCATTGCCGAGGCCGTCGCGCGCCTCGTGTCGCTCTTCCAGCACGAGCGCGCCCCCGGCGAGCGGGCCGCCGACTTCTTTGCGCGCGTCGAGGTGGGCCGCGTCCGCGCCGCGTTGGCCCACCTCGAGCGCTTCGACGACCTCACCTCCGAGGACTACGTGGACATCGGCGAGGACGCCGAGTTCGCCCCCGAGATCATGGAAGGCGAATGCGCGTCGTGATTCATTCGTAGGTGCTGACGGCCTCGCCCATCAGGTGCTTGTCCATCCAGCCGACGATGTGCTGGAGGCGCTCGACGCGGTGCCAGGGCTTGCCCGAGCGGGAGAGCTCGTGGTGCTCGTCGGGGAAGCGAACCATCACCGTCGGCTTCTTCAGGTACTTCAGGGCGCGGAAGAGCTGCTCGCCGCCCGCCGAGGGCGGCGTGCGCCAGTCCTCGTCGCCGAGGATGAACATGAGCGGCGTCTGGATCTTCTCCACGTGCGTGATCGGTGAGCGCTGCGCGAAGTCTGTGGGATCCTGGAACGGCGGCTTCCGGAACCAGTTCGGGTTGTAGAGCCAGAAGTCCGACGTGTACCAGAAGCTCGTCCAGTCCGAGATGTCGCGCTGCGAGACCGCCGCCTTGAAGCGCGGCGTCTGCGTGACCACCCAGTTCGTGAGGAGGCCCCCGCCGCTCCCGCCCGTGACGCCCATGCGCGCCTCGTCCACGTAGCCCTTCTTGACGATCTCGTCCACGCCCGCCATCAGGTCCTTGAAGTCGTCGCCCGGGTAGCGGAACTGGATGATGTTGCCGAAGTCCTGGCCGTAGTTCGAGCTGCCGCGCGGGTTCGTGTAGAGCACGACGTACCCCTTCGCCGCCATCCACTGGAACTCGTGCGTGAAGGTGTTGCCGTACGCGGAGTGCGGCCCGCCGTGGATCTCCAGGATCAGCGGGTACTTGCGCGACGGGTCGAACGACGACGGCTTGAGGACCCAGCCCTGGATCTTCTTGCCGTCGAAGCTCGTGTACCAGATCTCCTCCGGCTCGCTCAGCGTGAGCTGGTTGAAGAGCTCGTCGTTGAAGGTCGTGAGCTGCTTCATCGATCCCCTGGCGGCGTCGAGGAGCTGCACGTCGCCGATGACCGTCTGCGACGAGAGCACCACGGCGAGCGTCTGCCCGGTCGTGTCGGCCGTGTAGGACATGACGTCGTGGTGCCCCTTCGTCACCGGCGCCACCGTGCCCGATGCCGCGTCGATCCGTTTCAGGTTCGCGTCTCCCTGCTCGCCGGCCTTCACGAGGATCGTCCGGCCGTCGCGGCTCCACACGGGCGCCGAGGGGCTGGCGCCGCGCGGCGCGCGCTGGTCGCCGCCGAGGCCGCCGTCGATGTCGAAGTCGTAGCTCGCCGTCAGGTTGCGCGGCGTCGCCAGGCTCCCGGCGGCGGGGAGGTCGGCCACCCAGAGGTCCGACTGGTTGTGCGAGCGCACGGGGTTTCCGTGCAGCGTGCCGACAAACGCCAGTCGACGGCCGTCGGGCGAGAACGCGTAGTCGCCGATCGTGCCGTCGATGCTCACGACCTTCGACGGCTCTCCTCCCGTCGCCGGCACCGAATACAGGTCGTTGTCGCTCGGATAGTAGTACGGCTCCTTGACCCGGTTGGACACGAAGAAGATCCGCGTGCCGTCCGGCGACCACTGGAAGTTGCCTTCCGCGAAGTCCCCCGACGTGACCTGCGCCGGCTTCGGGAGCGGCGCCGCGGCGTCCGGCACGGCGACCGTCCAGATGTGCGACGGGCGGTCGGGATCCACGTAGCCGAAGTCGGCGACGCCATTCGCCCGGTACACGGCGTTGGTGATGACGCGCACGTCGCTCTCGCGCGGCTTCTCGTCCGGCTTCTTGCCGGCGTCGGCGGTTTCGGCCGCCTTCTTCTCGGCCTCCTTCCTGAGGTCCTCGGGCGTAGCGGTCGAGGAGAAGGCGATCGTCCGGCCGTCGGGCGACCACTGCGGGTTGCCGGCGCCGCGGGGCATCTCGGTGATGCCGCGCGCTTCGCCGCCGTCCATCGCCAGCACGAAGATCTGCGGCCGCTCCGGGCGGCCGTCCTTCTCCACCGCGCGGACGAAGGCGAGGCGCCGGCCGTCGGGCGACCACCGCGGCGCCGTGTCGCCCGTGCCGCCGGTGAGCTTCCGCGGCGGCTCGCTGCCGTCGGCCTTTGCCAGCCAGATGCCGGCGTCGTAC
>JBOGIW010000398.1:0-4050 GCA_050748045.1 Vicinamibacterales bacterium
GCAGCGTCGCGCGCGTGCGCCGGAGCGCGCGGCACATCGGCACGCCCAGCCGCTTCGCGAGATCCTCGGCCTGATTGAAGCCGCGGCGCAGCCGCCGCCACACGTGGAGCGGCACCGGCACCACGAGATCGGCGTCGCGCAGCAGATCCGCGGCCCGGTCCCGCATCAACGCGGCGAGGGGGGCCGCCAGCGTGCGGCGGGCGTCGTACTTGAAGGCGTGGATGATGTCGCGCAGCGCGCCCTCGTAGCTGCCCGCCGAGCGGGCGACGCTGAACGACGGGGGCACACGGCGGCAGCGCGCACAGAGCCCGTCGGCGACGGTCAGGACGCGCCAGGACCGGAGCGGATCGCCGCAGATCCCGCAGAACGGTGCGGCGACCGGATGCACCGCACGCCAGCACGCCGCGCAGACGGGTCCCTCGCACGGCGCTTCCAGGACCCCTCCGCACGCGGCGCACTCAGGGGCGACCAGCACGCCGACGACGCCCTCGATCGCCCTGGCGATCATCCCTCGATGTCGTGGCGAACCGCGCTTCCCCAGAGCCGCTCGAGCCCGTAAAAGGCCCGGCAGTCCCGGCTGAAGACGTGCACGACGAAGTTGAAGTAGTCGAGCAGGACCCACTCGGATTTCTCGACGCCCTCGACGAGCGCCGGTTTCTCGCCGAGCTCGATTCGCAGCGTGTTCTCGACGGCGTCGGCGATCGCCTGGATCTGCCTGGGGTTGCCCCCGGTGCAGAGGACGAAGTAGTCGGTGAAACCGCCGGCCTTGCGCAGGTCGAGCACGACGACGCCGGTGGCTTGCTTGTCGAGCGCGGCCCGTGCCGCGCGGACGACGGCCTTCGGCAGCCGCGCCGCGGGCCTCCGCCTCGAGTCTGTCACGACCTTCCTGTCGGTGGCCGCTTTCGTCTCGGTCTTGGCCATGGGGTGAAATGCGGTTGAATGCTTGACGTCTGATTCCGATTCTAGATTCTCACGACGAATCTCGGTCATGCCGATTCCGATCGAATCCCGGACTGCGGATCGGGAATCGCGGATCGCGGATCGCGGATCGCCGATCGGGAATCGCGGATCGCGGATCGCGGTTCACGAAGCCTCTTCCACGCGGTACAAGCGGTGCACGGCGATGTGCCGGGCAACCGCAGGCGGCACGAGACCGTCGACCGGCTGCCCCGACGCGAGCCTCGCGCGGATCTCGCTCGACGACACGGCACTCGTGGCCGTGTGCACGAGATGGATCGAATCGCCGACGCGCATCCGGAGGTCGGGTGTGCGCGCGAGCGCGGCGTCGATCGTCATTCCCGGCCGTGCCACGACGGCGAAGCGGCAGGCGTCGAGGATCGCCGGATACGCGTACCACGTGGCGATCTCGGCGAAGGCATCGGTGCCGACGATGAAGTACAACTGCGACGGCCGCCACCCTTCGGCCCCGAGATCGCGCAGCGTGTGCGCCGTATACGACGCCCCTTCCCGGCGCAGCTCCATGTCCGACGCGCGATATCCGGCGCGGCCCTGGATCGCGAGCGCCACCATGGCAAAGCGGTGAAACGCCGACGCGTGCGGGTCGCCGGGGCGGTGAGGGGGATCGTGCGCCGGAATCACGAGGATCTCGTCGAGCGTCAGGGCGTTGCGCGCGGCATCGGCGGCCTCGAGGTGACCGACGTGCACCGGGTCGAGCGTCCCGCCGAGCAGCCCGAGACGATGTGCGCCGCTCGTCATTCCTGCGCGACGGGCTCGCGAACCGCGGCGATTTCCCGCCAGGCCGCCTCGAGGAGCGCCGGGATGCCCGCGCCCGTCACCGCCGAGATGCGGACGAGCGGCAGCCTCAACGCTCTGACGTGCCGTTCCAGCGCCTCGAGCCGTTCGGGCCGGTCGAGCGCATCGATCTTGTTCGCGGCGACGACCTGCGGCTTCGCCGCGAGCTTCGGGTCGAAGAGGCGCAGCTCCTCGACGATCGTGTCGAAGTCCTCCACCGGCTCGCGGCCCGACGCGCTCGAGACGTCGACCAGGTGAAGAAGCACTTTCGTGCGCTCGATGTGGCGCAGGAACTGGTGTCCGAGCCCCTGCCCGGCGTGCGCGCCCTCCACGAGCCCGGGCACGTCCGCGACGACGAAGCTGCGGTCGCCGCTCATCGACACGACGCCGAGATTCGGCGTCAACGTCGTGAAGGGGTAGTCAGCAATCTTCGGCCGCGCCGCCGAGATGCGGGCGATGAGCGTCGATTTGCCTGCGTTCGGAAAGCCGACGAGCCCGACGTCGGCGAGGAGCTTGAGCTCGAGCCGCAGGAACCGCTCCTCGCCCGGTTCGCCCGGCTGCGTCTTGCGCGGCGCACGGTTCGTGGACGTGGCGAAGCGCGCGTTGCCGAGGCCGCCGCGTCCGCCCCTCGCGACGAGCACGCGCTGTCCTTCCCCGGCCAGGTCCGCGACGAGCTGCGGCTCGTTCCCGTCCCGGGTCTTCTCGTACACGAGCGTCCCGACGGGGACCTGGATCACGAGGTCGTGTCCCGTCTGGCCGGTCCGATTGGAGCCCTGGCCATGCTGGCCGCGCTCCGCCTCGAACTCGGGATGGAAGCGGAAGTCGACGAGCGTGTTCCTGCGGGGCGTCGCGACGATGTAGACGGCGCCGCCGGCGCCGCCATCGCCGCCGTCGGGGCCGCCGCGCGGCACGTACTTCTCGCGACGGAAGCTCAGCGCGCCTCGGCCTCCACGGCCGGCGGTGACGTGGATGTCGACTTCGTCGACGAACACTCGATCAGTATACGGGCTGCCTACTCGGCGGGAATGATCGAGATCCTGCGGCCGCGCGCGCCGCGGTCCTCGAAGCGCACCGTGCCGGTGACTTTCGCGAAGAGCGTGTCGTCCTTGCCGAGGCCGACGTTGAGCCCGGGCTGGAACCGGCGGCCGCGCTGGCGGATCAGGATCGAGCCGCCCGTCACCCGATTGCCGTCATGGCGCTTGACTCCGAGGCGCTGCGAGTTGGAGTCGCGCCCGTTGCGTGAGCTGCCCTGTCCCTTCTTGTGAGCCATAGTTGTACCCGCGCCCCCCGCGGTCCCCCGGGGTTACGCCTCGATGTCCGTGATGCGCACGCGCGTGAAGACGCTGCGATGGCCGCGCGTCTTGCGGAAGCCCTTGCGCCGCTTCTTCTTGAAGACGCGAAGCTTGGGTCCGCGCGACTCGCCGTCGATGACGCCGAGCACGCGGGCGTCGGCCACGTACGGCGCGCCCGCCAGAATATCACCCGCGTCTTTTTCAACGAGCAGCACCCGGTCGAAGGTCACCTTGGCGCCCTTCTCGAGCGGGGTGCCGTCGATCCGCGCCACGCCGTCGATTTCGACGACGGCGCCCGGGGAAACCTTCACCTGCCGGCCACTGGCCTGGATGATCGCGTACACGCGCGTGTCCTCGTCGATGGGCCCGATACGGGCGCACAAAAGAACAAGTCTAACACAGCCTACTTCAGGAGGACGCGCGTGCCGCGGATCTTCTGGCTGCTCAGCGTGCTCAGGAAGCTCGGAATGAGCCGGTCCATGAGCTCGAAGTACGACGAGAGCGCCGGCGTGCTCTGGTTGGCGTTGTAGAGGATCTCTTCGCGGAACGTCTCCGAGTGGAGCGTCGTGCCCGTCCGGCCGTCGATGAACACGAACTTCGGCTTCAGGATGAAGCCCTTGCGCTCCATGTACGTGCGGATCGGGACGACACGGCGGCGCCCGAGCGAGTCGAACACCTCCTGCTCGCGCTGCACGAAGCCGGATCGCTGATGGGGCGTGAACATCACCGTGCCGGTCACGATGAGCGGGCTCTGGTACTCTTCGCCGATTCGCTTCCAGTACTCGACGTTGGCGAAGACGTGCTCGTAGGGTTCCAGGTCTCTCTCGTCCCGGATCATGCCTGGGGCGGCCTGTCCTTCCTCGGGGGTCCCGTCGGCCGCCTCGTCGCCGTTGCCGTTCTCGCGACGTTCGGTCGCCACGTCGGTCAGCGGGAGCACGTCGGCGTCGATCACCCGCAGCTCGGACTTGGTGCGCAACTGGCTGCGCAGGAGCCGCACCGTCTCGAG
>JBOGIW010000399.1:0-15830 GCA_050748045.1 Vicinamibacterales bacterium
CTCCAAGGATACGCTCCGGCTATCCGCGGATTATAGAACTCCGAACTCCCAATCCCCAACTCCCAACTCCCAAGCCCGAACTCCCAACTCCCAAGCCCGAACTCCCAACTCCCAAGCTCCCAGCCAATCGCGCCCCCCGCCCGGCAGCCGATCCGGATCCCTTCGCCATCACCACCCTCCTGCTCGGACCGTCGCTGCCGGCCACCCTCAATTCAAGACGGTGTTCGCCGGACGCTTACGTTGAGCTGGGAGTTGGGGGTTTGGGAGTTGAGGGTCTTGGGAGTTGGGCGTTGGGAGTTGGGCGTTGAGAGTTGAGGGGTTTGGGAGTTGAGAGTTTACATTTCGCCGTTCCAGTCCTCCGGCTCCGGGTTCGCCGAGCGGAAGATCTCCAGGTGCCACTTGCCGCCGCCCCACGGCTCGATCACCTCCGTGGCGACGACGTCCACCAGGATTTCGGCGAACGAACGCCCCTCGGGGTCGCCCTCGAGGTGGTACGCCGGCTCGTCCCACCCGAAGTTCGGGTACAGCACCATCGTCAGGAACAGGTCATACCCGTCGTCGACGACGATGATCTGACCGCAGGGACGCTTGATGGTCGAGTGATAGACCAGGTACTTCTCCGCGCTGTGCGCGCGGATGTATCGCTTGAGCGCGAACTCGCGCGCGACGATTTCCTCGACGGCGATCTTCTTTTCCCAGCAGTCGCGACAGTACCGTTCCTCCCCGCGCGGTTCCGACACGTCCTTGGCGCCGCACAGCGCGCACTTCGACTTCGCGACGGTCTTTCGAGACATTGTTCGAGAATTATACCTTTCGCCTTCCTCCGCGGGTGCGCGGACGAAGGGTCCGCGACACGCCGGCCCGCCTGCAGGGGCCCGTCGTCAACGAGTGACCGGTTCCTTCCGGAGCGCCGGCAGGTACATCGTCCGCACGTACTCCTTGACCATGCGCCGCGTGCTGAAGCGGGGGAGGACGGTGCGGATCGACTGCTTGACGACCTGGATCCAGCGCCTCGGGACGCCGTCCCTCTCCCGGGCGTAGAACGTGGGCACGAGCTGCTCTTCGATGAGCGTGTAAATGGCCTGGGCATCGGCCCAGTCCTGCGCGCCGTAGTCGTTCGGGTCGGCGTGCCCTTCGATGAGCCAGCCGTTCTCGCCGGTGTAGCCTTCGGCCCACCAGCCGTCGCCGATCGACAGGTGGGGGGTGCCGTTGAGCGCTGCCTTCATGCCGCTCGTGCCGCTGGCCTCGTTCGGCTTGCGGGGGTTGTTCAGCCAGACGTCGCACCCCTGGACGAGGAAGTGCGCGACGTGGAGGTCGTAGTCGTCCACGAACGCGATGCGGCCGCCGAACTTCGGGTCGAGCGCGCGCTTGTAGATTCGCTGCAGGTGGTGCTTGCCGATGTCGTCGGCGGGGTGCGCTTTGCCCGCGAACACGATCTGCACGGCGCGGCCCGGCCGATTCAGGATCTGGGCGAGGCGGTCGGGATCGGTGAAGACGAGCTCGGGGCGCTTGTAGCCGGTGAAGCGGCGCGCGAAGCCGATCGTGAGCGTGTTCTGGTCGAACATCGTGCCGGCCGCGACCACGCGCGCCGCGCCCACCTGCTCCTCCGTCCAGCGATTCCGCGCGCGCTCCCGGATGAAGTTGAAGAGGAACGTGCGGAGCGCGTGCCGCGCCTCCCACAGCTCTCCGTCCGGAATGTCCAGCACCTTGTCCGCCAGGGCCGGCTCGTCGTGACGGTCCAGCCAGTCGGCGCCCAGGTGGCGCTCGAGGACGGACCCAATCTCCGAGGAGATCCACGTCGGCACGTGCACGCCGTTGGTGATGTGGTGCACGGGGAGCTGCTCGTACGGGACACCCGGCCAGATCGACTGCCACATCTGCCTGGTGACTTCGCCGTGGAGCCGGCTGACGCCGTTCACCGCGCCGCTCGTGCGGAGCGCGAGCGCCGTCATGTTGAACATCGGTCCGCCGCCGTTGTCGTGATGGCCGAGCGCGAGGAACTTCTCGCGGTGGCCGCCGAGGTCGCCCCACGCGCCCGCCAGGTGCGTCTCGACGAGATGAAACGGGAACGCGTCGTGGCCGGCCGGCACGGGCGTATGGGTGGTGAACACCGTCGTGCGGCGGACCTCTTCGAGCGCCGCCTCGAAGGTCCACCCGTTCTCGCAGAAATCACGGATGCGCTGCAGCACGACAAAAGCGGCGTGCCCTTCGTTCAGGTGGTACACCGACGGGTCGGAGCCCATCTGCCTCAGCACGCGCACCCCGCCGATTCCCAGGACGATCTCCTGCTGGATGCGCGTCTCGCGGTCGCCGCCGTACAGGCGGGCGGAGAGCTCGCGGTCCCACGCCGCGTTCTCCTCGAGATCGGTATCGAGCAGGTACAGCTTCACCCGGCCGACGCGCACGCGCCACGCCGCGACGAGCACCGTGCGGTTCCCGAGCGGGACGGCGGTGATGCAGGGCTTCCCATCGGGCGTCATGGCCGGCTCGATCGGCGCATCGGCCCAATTGAGCTTCTCGTAGCTTTCCTCCTGCCACCCCTCGGCGGAGAGCCGCTGGTGGAAGTACCCCTGCGGATACATGAACCCGAGGCCGATGAGCGGCACGCCGAGGTCGCTCGCCTCCTTGCAGTGGTCGCCGGCCAGCACGCCGAGGCCGCCGGCATAGATCGGCAGCGACTGGTGCAGCGCGAACTCGGCCGAGAAATACGCGACGGACTTCCCGTGCAGGTCGCCGCACTCCCGCTCCCACCAGGTGTTGCGCGCCGCGCGCACTTCGTCGAGCCGGGCGATCGCGTGGTCGTAGCGGGCGAGCCATTCGGGGTCGAGGACGGCGCGCTCGAGGCTGTCGCGCGGCAGGAGCCGCAGCATCTTCACGGGGTTGTGGGCCGTCTGTCGCCAGAGCGGATAGTCGAGGCCGCGGAACACGTTGCGCGCGTCGCGCGTCCAGCTCCACCAGAGGTCGTACGCGAGCTCTTCGAGCCGATGGATCCGTTCAGGAAGCGAAAGCACTCTGTACCCTCAACAGGCGCCGACGAGCGACGCGAACGTGGGAAGATCGATGTTGCCGCCGGAGACGATGGCGACGACCTTCCGGCCCCTGATGTGTCCCGAGAGGGCGGCCGCGACGGCGCAGCCTGCGGCACCCTCGGCGACGACGTGGACGCGCTCGGCGAGGAGCTTCATCGCCGCCGCCACCTCCGGCAGCGACACGACGACAGAACCCGCCAGCAGGCCCTGGAGGAGCGGCCACATCGTCGGCAAGACCGATCGCCCGCCCGCCCCGTCCACGAATGAGGCCTGCCATCCCTCGAAGTAGCTGGCCCGTCCCGCCTTGAGCGAGGCGTCGAACGGTGCGGCCGTTTCCGGCTCGGCGGCAAAGACGCGCGCCGAGGGCCGGAGCGCCCGGACGGCTGCGGCGACACCCGCCAGCAGGCCGCCGCCGCCGAGGGGCGCCACGATGGTATCGACGTCCGGCAGGTCCTCGACGATCTCCATCCCCGCCGTCCCGTTTCCGGCGATGAACCGATCGTCGTCGAAGGGGTGGATGAAACAGCCGCGCATGCGGTCGGAGCCATGGGCCTCCACGGTGTGCCAGCACTCGTCATAGCTGGCCGGCACGATGGCGGCGCCCAGGCGCTCGATCGCCTGGAGCTTCGCCTTGGGCGCGGTGTCAATCACCATCACCGAGCAGGGCACACCCGCCGTGCGGGCGGCCAGCGCCACGCCCTGCGCCGCGTTGCCCGCACTCACGGTCCAGACGCCCTCACGGAGCGCGTCGCCGGAGAGCTGGCGGACGACGTTCCAGGCGCCGCGGATCTTGAACGATCCAATGGGCTGCAGCAGCTCGAGCTTGAGGTAAATTTCGCTTCCGGCGAACCGTTCCGCGAGCTCCGCGGAGAGGGGGAGCCGGACGAGGGGTGTTCGCGTGACCACCGTGTAGATGGACGACGCCGCCTCACGGATGGCGGCGAGCGGAATCTGACGCATGGGCGAAAGGACGAATCGTAGCATGTTCAGCCGAGTTGGATTTCTCACCGTCGTGAGCCTGGCGGCCTGGGGTGCGGCCCACGCGCAGACGACGCGCGAGCTCGACCGTATCAACTGGATGGAGTTTCGCGAGTACGTGCCGGCCAAAGTGACCACGGTGCTGCTGCCGCTCGGCACGCTGGAGCCGCACGGCGTGACCGCCAACGGCGCCGACATCCTCGCGCCGGTGGCGATCGCGCGCGAGATTGCGCCGCGCCTCAACGCCTTCGTGGCCCCGGTCGTGCCGTACGGGTTCACGGGCAGCATGGACGCGTATCCGGGCACGTTCACCGTGCCCGAGGAGGCCTACCGGCCCTATGTCAGGGCCGTGCTGCTGGGCCTCGCCAAGAACAGGTTCAGGAACATCATCCTGATCAACGGGCATGGCGGCCCCCAGACCGCGGTTCTCTCGTCGGTGGCCGCCGACGTCGGGCGCGAGGCCGGCGTGCGGACGCTGGTCATCAACTGGTGGTCGTACGCGTCGGACGTCACGCTCGAGGTGTTCGGGCAGGACGGGGGCCACGCCGGGGAGAACGAGAACGCGTTCATCATGGCCATCGATCCCTCGGTGGTGCACAAGGAGCGCTACGCGCCGGATCTGGCGACGCCGAACCCCGCGCCCGGCACGTGGAGCGCGTATCCGAACCCGTCGACGATCGGTCTCTACAAGGCGGGGGAAGGCTACCCGACGTTCAATCTCGCGAAGGCGAAGGAGTACTTCGCGAAGGTGAACGACAAGATCGCGAAGCTCGTGCAGGAGATCATCCGGAAGTGGGACATGGCGGGCGTGTAACGCCTCGGCGTCTCCGCGTCTCCGCGTCCCCGTGACGTCAGCGAATGACGTTGTACTTCACCAGGATCTCCCGCACGCGATCGATCGGGATCGCCTCGGCCTTCCCGAACCGGCTCTCGACGGTGGTCGCCTGGAGCAGCGAGTTGTAGACCGCTTCCTCCGTCGCCTCGAGCGCCGCCTGGAATAGTGGTGACACGCCATCGGCGGGGAGGATCGTCCGCGCGCGCGGCGCGGCATCGCCGAACGTGGTGCGCATCGCCGTCGACGTCGTGAACGCGATAGCGTAGTCGCCGCTGCCGTTGCTGTACGACGACCCCGTCCGCGCGAGACCGAAGAGCGCCCGCGCCGCGAGCCGCTTCAGGTCGCGCGCGTCGATCGGCGCGTCGGTCGCGACGACGATCATGCAGGAACCGTCCGGGCTCGAGGCGTCGAGATCCTGGCTTCTCGCCGGCGCGAACGCGTACCGGCCGAGCGCCTTCCCCACGGGCGCCCCGCCCATCGCCAGCACGCCCCCGAAGTTGCTTTGCACGAGCACGCCGACCGTGTAGTCGCCGCGTCCCTTCAGCACGCGCGACGCCGTGCCGATGCCGCCCTTCCAGCCGAACGCGCGCGTCCCCGTTCCGGCGCCGACGCTGCCTTCCGCCACGGCGCCCTCGCGCGCCGATCGGATGGCATCGCTTACGTGCGCCGGCCGGACGTGGAGGCCCCGGATGTCATTCAGCCCGCCGTCGTTCGTCTCGCCGACGAGCGCGTTGACCGAGCGGACCTCCTCGTTGCCCGGCTGCTGCAGCGTCCACCTCACCACGCCTTCCACCGCCGCGCCGACGCCGAGCGTGTTCGTGAGGACGACGGGTGTTTCGATCGTGCCGAGCTCCTCGACCTGTGTGGAGCCGGCCAGCTTTCCGAAGGCGTTGCCGGCGAACACCGCGCCCGCCACTTTGTCCCGGAACAGGTTGCCGCCGTGAGGCACGACGGCGGTTACGCCGGTGCGGACGGCATCCCCGTCGACGAGCGTGACGTGCCCGACGCGGACGCCGGCGACGTCGGTGATCGCATTCATTCGCCCCGGCTCGAACACGCCTGGGGCGAGACCGAGATCGCGCGCGCGGGGGTGCCGCTCCTGTGTGGGAGCCGTCGCGGCGAGCGCGACGAAGGCGATGGCGAGCAGCAGGAGCAGGCGCATGCCGGCGAGTATACTCGCCAGCGTTTCGTCGCGACTTCGCCGAAAGGGAGGGTGTGGCAGGGACGAATCAGCGAGGCCGCAGGTCGAACGCGGCCATCTCCGCGAGATTCCGCACGAGCAGGCGGCCTTCGTCGATGGCGGGGTGGTTCCAGGTCTTGCCCTCGAGCACCGGAAACCTCGCCACCTCATGGTGTCGTTCGGGTGTGGCGCGCACGAGCGTCAGCTCGCCTTCCTCCGTCAGGAGCACGAGATGCCCGCTCGCCAGCACGAACTGGCCGTGGCCGTATCGGCCGCCCTTCCACTGCACGTCGCCAGTGGCCGCATCGAGGCAGGTCAGGATGTTCTCATCCAGGCCGTAGATGAAGCCCCCGTGTTCCACGGAGCTCGAGAACCGGTTCTTGAGGCGCGTGTGCTCCCACAGAAGCCTCGTGCCGAAGCGGCCCGCGGTGTCGGTGACCTCGAGGAGCGCCGCGCCGTGCCCGTAGCCCGAGGAGAGCAGCACGCGGTTGCCGGGCGGAAGGATGACCGGCTGCGAGGCGTTGATGTCGTTGGCCGTCGGCCACGGATATTCCCAGAGGACCTCGCCGGCTTCCGGCGTCACGGCGACGAGGCGCGTGGCCGTGAGGATGAGGATCTGCCGTGTGCCGGCGATGGTGGCGAGCATCGGCGCCGAGTAGGCCTGCTTGTCGTTCAACGCCGACCAGCGGCGCGCGCCGGTGTGGCGATCGTAGGCGACGACCGAGCGCCCCGCTGGACCGCCCGGCAGCACGACGACGAGATCGTCGATGACGAGCGGCGAGGCGGCCATGCCCCACGGCAGGTTCGAGGCGGCGTTGTCGTCGAGGATGTTGATGCGCCACACGAGCGCGCCCGTGCGCTCGTCGAGACACCTGAGCTCACCGAGCGCGCCGAGCGCGTAGAGGCGGCCGTCGAGCCAGGTGGGCGTGGCGCGCGGTCCGTCGCCGCCCATCCACTCCTTGAACTCGCCGTCCCAGCCGTGCGCCCAGATCTCGCGGCCCGTCGCGACGTCGTAGGCCGTGACCACTTCCTGCGCGCGCCGCTGCTCGATCGTGAAGGCGCGGCCGCGCGCGATGGCGAACGAGGCATAGCCGCCGCCGATCGGCTGCTTCCAGACCGGGACGAGGCCGTCCTCGGGCCACGAGGTGAGAATCGGCTGCTCGCGGTAGATGCCGTCGCGCAGCGGCCCGCGGAAGCCGGTCCAGTACGGATGCCGCACCGGAACGGCCGGCGGCGGGCTTTCGCTCGGAGCCGCCGCGATCACGGGAGGCGTGCCTGACGTGTCTGGCGAGGCGGCAGGCGGCGTTGCGGCTGGCGCTGCCGCCGGCGCGGATCGCTGCGCGGCGCGATGCGACTCGACGGCCCTCGCAATGTCCGCGGCTGGCGGCTCGCGCACGATCCGCGGGATGCCGGAGCCGTCGAGCCGGACGTCCACGCCGGCGCCCCAGTACAGGGCGGCCGCCGCGGCCGCGAAGGCCAGCAGGACGACCGCCGCGATCCTCGCGACGCGCGCCAGCCGCTTCACGAGCCTACTTCACGGCGAAGCAGTAGAAGAGGCCGTCGCCACCCGTGCCGCGCAGGTTCTCCTGGCCGCAGCCGCGCGAGGCGTGCGCCGAGTGCCACGACGTCGGGTTCTGGCCGCCGCCCTGGCGATCGTGATGACCTACCTGGGCGCTCCCCTCGGCGGCGCTGCTCGTCCAGTTGGAGCAGGTATGATCGGCGGCGTCGGTGAACGCCGTCCCGTCGAGCTGCGACCCGGTCAGGATGTCGTGACGGTTCGGCGTATCGCCGCGGCCGTTCACGACTGCGCCCGTCTCGGTGAGCGAGTTCTCCTTCGACAGCTTGTTGTTGTCGCTGTGGAGGTTCGCGACGTTCTCGGCTACCGTTACGCCCTTCGCGTTGTACCAGGGTCCGGTGCCGATGCGATCGCGCGCATTCGTCGGCTTCTGGCCGCCGGAGCCGCTCGTGCTCAAGTAGGCGCGCCACGTCCGGCTGCCCTGGCCCGCGGCGGCCGCCAGCTTCTGGCACTGCGCGTCGGCGCCGGCGAGGCCGCCGAGATTCGCGCCGTTGCCGGGTCCGGCGCTGGTGATGAAGAAGCTCATCGCGTTCGCGCTCTGACCGGTCTGCGCGCTGCCGTACTCGATGCCGGCGGCCGCCAGCGCGGCAACCGCCAGCGGCGTAATGAAGACTCGCATCTCTGCCCTCCTGATGAAGAGGGCGGCAGCGTACCACAACCCGGCGCACGTGCGCCTACCGCGTGCGGGTGACCAGGAAGGCCTCGGCCCGGCGGATGTAGCTGCCGAACGGCCTCGCCTCGAAGCACCGCCAGTCCGCGAGGAACTCGTCGAAGGCCCGCCGCTCGCCAGCCAGCTTGCCGTCCAGCCCGTACGGACGGTATTCGTCGAAGAGCAGCAGCGCGTGATCGCCGATGAGCGGGCCGCAGAACTCGAGCGCGTCGCGGGCGGCCGAGTAGAGGTCGCAGTCGATCATGACGATGCTCGCCTTGCGAATCCCGTGGCGACGGATCGTCCGCGCGTTCAGCGTGTCGCGGAACCAGCCCGGGACGAGCGTGACGCGCGACCGGTCGACGCCTTCCGACTCGAGCACGGCGGTCGTGAAGCTCAACGACGAACAGCATGAGCCGGGCCGCCAGCGCCCCTCATCCTCGAGGTGGGCGTCCGGAGGCAGGCCCTGGAACGAGTCGAACCCGAACAGCCGCACGTCGTCCAGACCGAAGGAGACGAGCTCCCGATACATGCAGGTCAGCGAGGTGCCGTTGTAGACGCCGAACTCGAGGTAATCGCCAAACGACTCCGGCCCGTGGCGCTCGAGGAGCGCTCCGAGACCACGCGCGAGCAGCGCGCGGTAGGCGGGCTCCGGCACGAGCCGGCTGCGGCGGCGGATCTGCTCCTTGAGATCGACGTCGCGGATGCGCGCGCGCTCGCGCTCGAGCCAGTCGCGCAGGGGTGCCGGCGCAAAGGGAAGGGCCGCATTGAAGACACGATTGAGGCCGCGGGCGCGCCACAGCTTGATGAGGGGATTTTGAAGCACGAAGGCCGTCGCATGAGCTTCGTCGAGCGTAGTCACGGCTCCTGCAAGAACCATGATGCGGGCCAGATGGTCCGAGCGGCCGCCGTGGGATTGGGTGAAGAAATCCACCCCGTTTTCAGGTCTGCTCCGGCGGATGCCCGAATCGTCTCGTCCCAGGTGCGGTGGCGACTAAACTGCAAAAAAAGGCTGCCGGGCTGTCCTGAATGAAAACTCAACCAAACTCAGCGGTTGTCTGGAGCCGCTTGTTCCGCCTTTCTCGCACACAGGACGATGTGGGCGTTGGCGTCGGGCTGGTCCATTTCCCGAAAGACAAGGCGCAGGCCGTGCTGGTGGAACGTCATTTGGTACTCATCGACCGTCAGCGCGCTGTAGTAGAACGTACGCTCGAACATGGCCGAGCTGATCTCGCCGGCACGGCCTCCCACCGTCAGCAGCGCAACGCCGTTTGTCCGAAGGGCCCGTCCGAGCATGCCGATGACTGCCCCCTGCGCGCTGGGCATGAGATGGAAGACCGAGTCCCAGGCGAAGACGCCGTCATAGGGATGGGACGGCTTCCATCGCGTCATGTCGGCCACATCGAACGTGGCCCCAGGGACGTTGAGGCGCGCGAGGTCGATCATCCGGGGCGACGCGTCGAAGCCGTGCACGTCGAACCCCCGCGCAACCAGCCGTGCCGTCAGCGGAATGCCTGTTCCGCAGCCAAGCTCCAGCACGTCTCCTCGTGGCGGGAGGAGCGCCGCGAAGCGATCGGCGTAGTCCACGCCGACCGTGCGTGAACGGGCGGCGTGGAAACGCTCCGCGATGTCGTCGTACGCCTGCGCGATGGCGGTCGGTTCCACGTGCGTCACGCATTACCGCGAGGACATGACTGGATGTTCTATCGTGGCCGACGATCGGCGGCTCGCGCAACAGACTTTGGTGAGGCGGACCATAGTCCTGGCAAGCGCGGGCGGGCGGCGCCTTCCGCGAGCGATCGCGATCGGTTCGCGCGTGAGCGCCGCCTGCCACGCCGGCTCAGGCCGCGATACGGACGACGATGCGCCCGCGAACCTGCGCGTTGATGAACCGATCGAAGATCGACGGGAGCTCGTCGAAGGGAATCGTGCGAGCGATCTCGTCGAGAACGGGCGGCCGCATGTCGCCGGCCAGGCGGCGCCAGGCGTCGTGCCGAAGCTCGGGACCGGGGCTGTCGGTCGAGTTGATGCCGAGGAGGCTCACGCCGCGCAGGATGAGCGGCAACACGGTCGTGTTGAGCGCTGCGTTCTCGGCGAGGCCGATCGACGCGATGACGCCGTTCACCTTCATGGTGCTCGCCATCCAGGCCAGGACGTCGCCGCCGAGGTTGTCGATGGCGCCGGCCCAGGTGGCCTTGTCCAGAGGCTTGATGCGCGTGAGATTCAGCGAGCTTCTCAGTCTTACCTCGGAGGCGCCGAGCTTCGTGAGATAGGCCGCCTCGCCAGCCTTTCCGGTGAGCGCGACCACGTGGTACCCGAGCCGGGCGAGGGCCGCGATGGCGAGCGAGCCGACACCGCCCGTGGCACCGCTCACGATCACAGGGCCGTTGGCGGGCTTCAGCCCGTTCTGTTCCAGGCGGATGATGCCCAACGCGGCCGTGAAGCCGGCCGTGCCGAAGGCCATCGCCTCCCAGAGCGACAGACCGGCGGGCAGCTTCACGAGCCAATCGCCCGGCGCGCGCGCGTACTCCGCGTAGCCTCCATCGTGCGACACGCCGAGATCGAAGCCCACGCCGGCGACCGCCTCGCCGGCGGCAAAGCGCGGGTCGGTCGAGGAGACGACCGTGCCGGAGAAGTCGATGCCGCCGATGCACGACGGGCGGCGAAGAATCCTGCCCTTGCCCGTCGCGGCGAGCGCGTCCTTGTAGTTCACGCTGGAGCAGGCCACGCGCACGAGGACGTCGCCCGGATCGAGGTCGTCGAGGCTGCACTCGACGAACTCCGCCCTGATCGTCCGATCGACCTCCGTGAGCCTGTAGGCCTTGAAGCTGTCCACCGCGCCTCCTGTGCCGGAGCGATTGTGCAGCACGCCGGCGGTCGGAGCCAAACGGCCCGCGGCGCGATGGCGTATGAGGTGTTGCGCGGCGCCAGAGCCACGGTGCTGATGGTGCCGCAAGGTCGAGCTCCACATCAACGAGGACGCGCTCCGCCGGGCAGTCCGCGAGGAGTGGCGGCGCGTGACGAGGGTCACTTGGTCGGTTCCAATCGTGAGATTTTGCGTGTTTCTGCGCAGGCGCGTAGTCCTTTAGACCGGCTCCGCCGGACACGCTCTCCTGTGGTCAAGCTCTGCGAATGTGACGAGGGGCCGGTCGAGAAGGCATGCCTGCACGCCGGCGGTTCGCCGGCGAAAACGATCCAAATCGCACCGATTTCACCGGCGGGGAGTGGGCATGAACAACCTTCAGCCCGATAAACGGGAGTACGGGACAGACTGTGAGCCAGCAACCCGCTT
Organism: Vicinamibacterales bacterium; assembly: GCA_050748045.1. Lineage (GTDB taxonomy): Bacteria > Acidobacteriota > Vicinamibacteria > Vicinamibacterales > UBA2999 > CAVYVZ01. Next base: position 11,540 of record JBOGIW010000399.1, read on the forward strand.
CCCTGAGCCGACAGGCCGCAGCGTACATCTCCGGGATCATTCTGCTCGGCGCCGCGATCCTCGTGCACGCGGCCGTCGATGTCGTTCGGCATCCGCCTGCGTCCCAGTGGCTGATCCTGATGGCGTTGACGGTCGTCAGCGGGTGGGCGAGGCTCCATAGCCTCGCGGGAAAGATCAGCTTTTCGATTTCGGACACGTTCAGCATCGCCGCGGCGTTGCTCTTTGGGCCATCCGCGGGCGCCATTACCGCAGGGCTCGACGGCCTCGTCCTTTCCTGTCAGATGTCGGTCAGCCGCCGAACGGCCGACCGCTTCCTCTTCAATATTGCGGCCCCTGCCATCGGCACCTGGAGCGCCGCCCAAGTGTTCTTCTATCTGGCCGGGGATGGCCCTCTGCTCGACGGCGCCTGGGGAGCGTTGCGCCTCCTGGTGCTGCTGACCCTCTTCGGCGTTCTCGACTTCGGCATAAACACGGGACTCGTGGCGAGGGCGGTCAGTTTCGAACAGCGCCGTCCGATCCTGGCCTTCTGGCGCGAGCACTTCAGCGGCCTGTGGGTGTCGTACTTCGGGGGCGTCTTCGGTGGCATGCTGCTGATGGTCCTGGCGCGCCTCAGCACGCTCGACATCGTCATCTTGATCGCGCCCCTGCCCGTGCTTCTCTACGTGACGTTCAGGCATGCGGTCGGCAGAGCGCAGGATCAGATCAGCCACCTGGGAAAGCTCAACAAGGTCTACGTGGCGGCCATCGAAGCACTGGCGCAGGCGATCGATGCGAAAGACCAGGTGACGCACGATCACATCCGCCGCGTGCAGGATCTGGCGGTCCGGCTCGCGCACGGCCTGCGAGTCGAGGAGGACGCCGAGGTCGAGGCGATCAAAGCCGCCTCGCTGCTCCACGACGTCGGAAAGCTGGCGATTCCAGAGCACATCCTGAACAAGCCGGGCAAGTTGACACCGCCCGAATACGAGATCATGAAGCGTCACGCGCCGATCGGGGCCGACATCCTGTCGGTGATCGGGTTTCCGTACCCTGTCGTCCCGATCGTGCGGCACCACCACGAGAACTGGGACGGAAGCGGATACCCGGACGGCCTGAGCGGCGAGCGTATTCCGATCGGCGCTCGAATTCTCGCGGTGGTGGACTGTTTCGACGCGCTGACGTCTGACCGGCCTTATCGGCCGCGGCTCGACGATCGTGACGCGCTGCAGATTCTGCACAATCGCCGCGGGTCGATGTACGACCCCCGCGTGGTCGATGCGTTCTTTGCGCTGGACGGGTCCGAGCGCACGCGAGAAGGGCCGCCAGCGATCGCGCCCGTGCCGGTCGCGGTCAGCGAGCCGGCCGCCTCACGGGATGGCACCGATGCGAACGAACCGTTGCTGCTGATGTTCTACGAGCTCGGACGCGCGCTCGCAGCCCTCGGCTCGACCTCGATGGTCGGCGATGCGCTCTGGAAGCACCTCCGGCCGCATGTGCCCGCTTCGTCCTTCGTGCTGTTCGAGTACGACGAGGGCAGCGATGCGCTGATAGCGGCGTATGACGCCGGACCGGCCTCGATCGGCCTCCGAACAACCCGTTTCGCCGTGGGCGAGCGTCTGAGCGGATGGGTGGCCGCCACCGGGCAGACGATCATGAACTCGGACGCCCGCCTGGATCTCGACGAGGCGCGCCGGGGTGAGAGTCCACTGCGCAGCGCGCTGGCGGTCCCCGTCACGGCGGACGGACGCGTGGTCGCCGTCCTCACTTTCTACGCCCTCGACGCGAACGCGTTCGACGACGCCCATCGGCGGCTCGTCCTGGCCGCGGCCCGGGCTGTCGCCGCCAGTCTCAGGCGGCTTCGGCCCGTCGTCCTCTAGCGTGCGCACATGGCTCATGCCGGTACACATGTGCGGAAACTGAAAAACGTGTGCAACGGCTAGAGTATCAATGAGTTCCAAAGAATCCATCGCGGCGACGTGTCGTACGACGAGACACGAGCCTGAACCGCGAGCGGGCTCCCGCCAATCGCGTTCACTAACGGTCTGATTGCCAAGGATTTAAACGAACGCGGCCCGAGACCGATTCTGGCTCATCGATTGCCTTGCTGAGTTCGCGCTCGCTGCCCGCGCTCTTGTGCAGCCGTGTGCATCACTCGACACCGGGAACCTCGACGCGAACGGAAACGGAACATGACCAGAATTGTGCGGCGAAACGGCCGCGCCCTTGCCGCGGTGTTCGTGGCGATCGCCGTGTTGATCGGCAACGGAATGCCGGTCAACGCCGCGGATCGATCGCGCAGGTCGTCGCTCGACGAGCGGCTTCGACGTGAGGTCGAGACCGGCAACGGCGCCTCGCAGCGCGTCATCATTCGTGCGCGCGCACGGGCCCGGGCGGCGCTGCGGAAGCAGCTCGTGGCGCATGGCGATCGAATCGTCGCGGAGCACGCCTCCATTGACGCGCTGACTGCCGTCGTGCACGGCGCCGACCTCGCCGCTCTCTCCGGGCAGGACGGCATCCTCTCGGTGTCGACCGACGCCGTCGTGCGCCCGAACGGACTGCTCGGCGGTCTCCTTGGGATAGTGGGCGGTCTCGTGAGGGTGGTCGGTTCCGTGCTGCTCCCTAGCGGCGCAGATACGTCAGGCGTGGCCGTGCCGCCGGCCGTGCTGCGCTCGACGCTCGGCGTCAGCAGCACCTGGAGTGGCCGTGGCGTCGGCGTGGCGGTCATCGACTCAGGTCTCGAGATGTCGTCCGAGTTCCAGGGCCGCGTGCGCGGCTTCTACGACTTCACCCAGGGCGGAATTGCGACGACTCCCTACGACGATTACGGCCATGGCACGCATGTGGCCAGCACGATCGGCGGCTCGGGCGCGCTGTCCTCGAATCGCGCTTACCGCGGCCTCGCGCCGAACGTCGGCCTGATAGTCTTCAAGGTCCTCGACAAGAACGGGAACGGGTGGACGAGCGACGTCATCCGCGCCATTGATTTCGCCGTCGATCATCGGGCGGCGCTTGGCATTCATGTCATCAACCTCTCGCTCGGTCACCCGATCTACGAGCCCGCCGCCAGCGATCCGCTCGTGCAGGCCGTCGAGCGCGCAACGCGCGCCGGCATCATCGTCGTGGCCGCCGCGGGCAACTTCGGCAAGAGCCCCGAAACCGGCGCCCTTGGATACGCCGGCGTGACCTCGCCCGGTAATGCGCCGTCTGCCATTACCGCCGGGGCGCTGCGCACCGAAGATACGACCTCGCGCAGCGACGACCGGATCGCCGACTACAGCTCGGCAGGTCCGACGTGGTACGACGGCCTCGTCAAGCCCGATGTCGTGGCGCCGGGGCACAACATCGTGGCCGCAGCCGCCAAGCGAGGCACGCTGCTTCGGACGTATCCGGAGCTCAAGGCCGCTGACGGCGACTACATGCGCCTCAGCGGGACCAGCATGGCCGCGGCCGTGACGAGCGGCGCCGTCGCGCTGCTCGTGGAAGCGAACCGGTCCGCGAACGGCTTCCCAGCGCGCCCGTCGCTGACGCCGAATGCCGTCAAGGCCGTTCTCCAGTACACCGCGTTCAACGTGCGCGATGCCGCCGGGGCGGAATACGACGCGCTGAGGCAGGGTGGCGGCGCGCTGAATGCGAAAGGCGCGATTGACCTCGGGCAGGCGATCGACACGTCGGCCTTCGCGGGCGAAATGTGGCTGACCGCGTCGCCGTTTCCATGGACGCGGATCGACGGGCAGGATCTCACGTGGAAGCAGGCAGTGATCTGGGGATTCACCCTCGTGGAAGGTCCGACCGTCAACTTCAACCAGCCGGCGTGGGCGAACGCCGTGATCTGGGGCTTCGATACGAGCTGGAGCCACGCCGTCATCTGGGGCTTCAACCTGGTCTGGACCGATCCACAGTCCTGGGCCAATGCCGTGATCTGGGGCTTCGGCAGCATCGGCGTCACACAGGGCGACGCGGTGATCTGGGGCTTGACGGGAGGCCTGACCGAGGAGACAACTGCCTGGAAGAGCCTCGAAGGCCTGACGGCCGGGACGAAGGGCATGGTGGGCGCCTACACGAGCTCGCGCTGACAGCGTGGCGCGAGCCGAAGGCGTGTGAGTGGTGCGGAAGGGGGGACTCGTGCCTGACGACCGAGGCGCGGAGCGCCGACGGTCGAGTGCCTGGGTTCCCCCAGACGGACCGAAACGAGCGTGAGCGAGTTTTGGTGCGGAAGGGGGGACTCGAACCCCCACGACCTTGCGGCCACAAGCTCCTGAGGCCCCGAACGGCTGTGGTCCCTAGCGATCTCTAGCGGTCTTTGCGCGCGTTC
>JBOGIW010000400.1:0-2413 GCA_050748045.1 Vicinamibacterales bacterium
GCCCATCGTAACGATGCGCAGGAAGGTAGGGCGCGGCTCCCAGAGGTACTCGTTGCCGGCGCGCGGCTTTTGCTCGATGACGCTGCCGCTGCCCAGGATGGAGCCGATGTCGATCAGGTGATGGCGGATGAACTGGCGGCCGTTCTCCTTCACCAGCATGTCCAGCGTGTTGATGGCGCGCGAGTCGTCGTGGTTGAGCCAGGCGTTGATCACCCACAGTCCGCGCAGCTCGCGGCGGTGCTCGTGGGGGAACACGTCGTTCGGGTCGTCGGGTCTCGTGCCGTAGTAGCGGAACGGTCCGAGCGGCGTGCCTTCGACGGCCTTGCTCGCAATCACGCGGTAGCCGCCGTCGGCGCTCCGCGCGACCCGCTTCAGCAGCGCGTCGACATCCTGGTACGTGAGCGGCGTCTCCAGCCCGCTGAACTCGCGGTACAGCGTGGCCTTCGGCCCGATGCGGAGGTTCTCGCGGCGCAGCGTGGCGATGTAGTTCTCCGCCACGTAATACCCGAGCGCATGGAAGAGCGGCGTCGTCACCGCCTCGGCCCCCGTGGCCATTTCCGGGTTCGTGAGCGGATCGAACTTGATGAAGTAGAGCTGCCCCGTGGAGTCGGTGATGCGGAACCCCGGCGTGAGCCCTTCGTTCTTCGAGCCGACGATCGTCCAGATCCCGTCTGCCGGTCCCGTGCCGGTCATCGGGCCGCGCGCCACCTCCGCCGCCGACATCGGCCTGGTCAGGATGCGGTTCGTCCACCAGCTCGAGTCGGGGACCTCGTCGAGGGTATTCACGTTCATCGCGCGGACGTTGGCCGAGTCCGCCGGGTTCATGAACGTGTTCTCCAGGAAGTCGTACGGGTCGCTCAGATCCTGTTCGCCAACGCTCGTGGCGTCCTGCGTCTCGGGATCGACCGCGATCGGATCGTCGGGAAAGAACTTCGGCGTCGCCGTTTCGCCAACGACGCCGAGACCGACGGCGATCCCCACGAGGAGGCCGAGCGTTCGACGTTGTCTCCGCGTGCGTTGAAGCGTCAGCATCTCCGCGTCCAATCCCTAGAATGCCGGTCCGAACTTGAAAAAGATCTGCGTGCCTTCGCCGCCGAGGCCCACGTCGAAGCGCAGGAACACGCTCCTGAAATTGTTGAACCTGAAGCCGACGCCGTACGACGTCTTCAGGTCCTGCAGGTCGATGTTCTCCCAGTTCGGGCGCACCTCGCCGGCGTCGAAGAAGAGGGCCATGTCGAGGCCGGCGAACGCTTCCCACCGGTATTCCGCGTTCAGGAAGACCGCGTTCTCGTCGCGGAAGCGGAACTCCTTGAAACCCCGCACGGTGTCGGAGCCGCCGATGTAGGGGAGGAAATAGAACGGCACGCGGTTCGCGGGGTCGTTGTTGACGTAGGCCAGGCCGACGCGCACGGCGAACACGCGCTTCTTGTCGAAGACGGGGAAGAAGTGCGCCGCCTCGGCGTCGAAGCGGCCGAAGTCGTACTGGTTCAGCTCGCGATCGCTCCACGCGCCGTACGTCGCGCGCCACAGTCCTCCGCTGCGTGGGTTGCCGGGCTGGTCGCGATAGTCGATCGCGACGAAGAGGCTCTTGAAGAGAAACGACGGCTGGGCCGAGAGTCCCGGCGCGTCCGTGTCGGTGAAGAGGGCTTCAATCGACGGGAATCGCGGGTCGGTGCCCGAGACAATCGTCGGCGAGCGGTAGCCCATCTCGGTGCCGGCGCGAAGCCATGACTTCGGCGTGAGCGCCACCCGCCCGCTGACGCCGCGGCTCTCGAACGCGTAGCTCGTTCGGGCGGCCTCCGCCGAGTCGTTGCCGATGCCGAAGAAGTCTTCCTGCGGGAAGTCGCGCCAGTGGACGTTGGCGCCGATCTCGAGCCATCCGCCGAGCAACTCGGTCAGGCTCGCGTCGGCCACGACCTCTTTGTACGCCTTTGTTGAGATGGCCATCGACGCGTTCAAGAACAGCCGATCGTCGACGAGGTGCTTCCGGTAGCCGGCGCCGCCCGCGAATCCTCCGCCCGTGGTCAGCCCGCCGATCCTCGGGTACCAGCCGTCGGCAATCGACAGGCGTTCCAGGATGCGGTGCTTCTCGATGTAGAGCAGCGTCTTCTCGATCCCCTTCGGCTCGGCGGGCTGCAGGTTCCTGGCTTTCTGCTCCCGCATCCTCTCCAGGAGCTCAGCTCGTGTGGCCGGCTCCGGGTCCTGGGCGGCCGCCGGCGCGGCGAGCAGGAGACAGGCGAGGGCGAAGAGGAGGTGGCGGGCCATGAGGTTCGGCCATCTTACCAGCCAAGGGGCGCTGCCCCTTGATATCCCCGCAGCGCGCCTCGGCTGGTTGCCAGTATCTCTTGGCGCGCTTCGCGCGCCTAGCAGCCCGTGGTGTGCGCCGGGATAAACCGGCGTGGAGTCGTGAATG
>JBOGIW010000401.1:0-4903 GCA_050748045.1 Vicinamibacterales bacterium
GCAATCGTGGCCGGGTCGAAGACGACGACATCCGCGAAGAAACCGGGACGAAGGAAGCCGCGGCCATCCAGCTCGAGGTTGGTGGCCGGCAGGCCCGTCACGCGGTGAACGGCGTCGGCGAGCGTGAGGGCCTTCTCCTCGCGCACGTACTTCCCGAACAGCCGCGCGAAATTGCCGTACGCGCGCGGGTGGGTGGAGGACTCCAGGAACACGCCTTCGGCCGCCAGCGAGCCGGCATCCGACCCGAGCGACACCCACGGCTTCTTGATCTGCTTCGTGAGGTTCTCCTCGGACATCATGAAGTAGACCGCGCCCACGCGCGATCGATCCTCGAGCACGAGGTCCATGATGGTCTCGGCGGGACTCGTCTTGCGCATCTTCGCCACCGCGGCGAGCGTCTTGCCGGTCAGCGGCTTCAGCGCCTCGTTCTTGAAGTCGACGAGCAGCACGCGGTCCGGGGATCCGGCGGCGAGATAGAGGTTCTCCCAGGCGTCGGTCGGCGTGGCGATCTCGCGCGCGAGCCGCGCGCGGTAGCCCGGGTCCTGCAGGCGCGTGAAGAGCGCCTCGTAGCCGCCGTCGAGCGCCGACGGGGGCATCGCCGCGTCGAGCCCCGTGGCGCCGGCCGGATACATGTACATGTTGGCCGTGATCGCGAGGCCCTCCTTGCGGGCCGCTTCGATCGTGGCAAGCACCTTGTCCATCTTCCGCCAGTTGCGGGCGCCGGCCGCCTTCAGGTGATAGATCTCCGCCGGGATTTTCGCGTCGCGCGCGATGCGCAGGAGCTCCGCCACGGCTTCTTCCAGCCGGTTGCCTTCGCTCCGTATGTGCGAGATGTACTTGCCGCCGTACTGCGCGGCGACCTTGCACAGCTCGACCAGCTCCCCCGTCGTCGCGTAGAAGGCCGGGGCGTAAATGAGCGACGAGCCGACGCCGAGCGCGCCGTCCTCCATCTCCCGGCGCACGAGCGCCCGCATGGCGTCGAGCTCGGCGGCGGTCGGTTTCTTGTCCTCCAGGCCAATGACATGCTCGCGGATCGTGGTGGCGCCGATGAACGACGCCACGTTCTGCGCAACCCCCTTCTTCTCGAGGTACCGCAGGTAGTCGCCGAGGGAGGTCCACGGGATCTCGAACTTGAGGTGACCCTGCGACGCGAGCCGCCGCGCCCGCATCTCCTCGGTGAGCGGCCCCATCGAGTCGCCTTCGCCGAAGATCTGCGTGGTCACGCCCTGCCGGATCTCGCCCTGCGACCGGCCGTCGACGAGGAGCGATTCGGTCGCCCACGACAGCATGTTGATGAAGCCGGGCGCGACGGCCAGTCCTGCCGCATCCACGCGGGACAGCGCCGTGGCGCCGCGGAGATCGCCGACGGCGGCAATCCGATCGCCGCGAAGGCCGATGTCCGCGCGCCGGCCCGGGCCGCCGGTGCCGTCGTAGACGGTGCCACCGGCGATGATGGCCGTGTAGGTCGGGGTCTGCCTGGCGGCGTGTCCGGCGAAGCCCGACGCCAGCACGAGCGCGACCGAGAGCGGAGCGAATCGCACGAAGATCCTCCTGGCTGCGCGGATTATAGCGACAGCCGGAACGATCTTCCCTCAGCCCCTGGCGGTTGAGGGCTTGTGCGTTCACGTGCGCCGGCGGGAGCCGGACGCCTTGCGGGCGTGCGAGGTCTTGCCCGCCGGGCTCTTGCGCGCGAGGACGGGCTTGCCCGCCGGCTTCGTCTGGCGTGCGCGCGGCTTGCGTACGGCGGCGGGCCCGCCCCTCGCGTGTCCCACGCCGCCGGACGGTTCGTCGATTCGTGGCGGTTCCGGACGCGCCGCGCTCGCATCGTGGCCGGTTGACGCCGCGCGCGTCGAGCGGCGCTGAAGCTGGCGCTGCAGCGACCCGATGACGCGTCCGAGCGACTCCGCCGACCGCACCAGCACCGAGTCATCGTCACGGGCTCTCGCGTCCGTTTTGCGCGCCCGCGGTACTTTCGTCTGTCGCTTGGCCATTCCAAGCTCCTCCCTGGCGAGACGACTTCGCTTGCATCCCCCTCCTCTCGCCGATCAAGCCGCGTGCCAGACAGCTTCGCCCTCCTCTCTAGGAGAATGACGTCACACAGATGGGTTAATGTGAAGGCATGCCGAAGCGAGTTGCATTGCTCATTGGCACGCGCAAGGGCGCGTTCGTCGCATTCTCCGACGAGGGTCGCCACGACTGGGACCTCCGCGGCCCGTTCTTCAACGGCGTGGAAGTGAATCACGTCGGCCTCCTGCGCGAAGCGGGCGTCGTGACGGCGACGTTCAAGAGCGGATGGTGGGGTCCCGGTGTGCAGGTGTCGCGCGACTGGGGATCGACGTGGACGGAAGCGCCGGGCGTGCGCTTCGCGGATGACCGCGGCCTGACCGTGGAGCGGATCTGGGTCGTCGAGAGCGGACCCGGAGGCGCGTGGTACGCGGGCGTCGATCCCGCCTCGCTCTTCCGCAGCGACGATGCGGGCGCGTCGTGGCACGAGGTTCGGAGTCTCAGCGATCATCCGACACGCGACAAGTGGTCGCCCGGGGCGGGCGGCCTGATGGTGCACCGCATCTGCTTCGATCCTCGGCGACCGGCGCGCCTCTTCGTCGCGATCTCCGCGGCAGGCGTGTTCCGATCGGACGACGGTGGCGACACGTGGGCGCCGAAGAACGCGGGCGTGCGCGCAGACTTCCTGCCCGACCCGCTGCCCGAGGTCGGCCAGTGCGTCCACTCGCTCGCGGTGCACCCGCAGCAGCCGGCGGTGCTGTACCAGCAGAACCACTGCGGCGTGTACCGGAGCGATGACGCCGGCGACGCATGGACCGACATCTCAGAAGGACTGCCGTCGCGCTTCGGTTTCGCGATCGCCGTGCACCCGCACGAGGGCGACACGGTCTACGTCGTTCCGGAAGAGGCCGACGTGGCGCGCGTGACGCCGGGCGGCGCGTTCCGCGTGTTCCGCAGCCGCAACCGCGGCGCGGCGTGGGAGGCGCTCACGAACGGATTGCCCCAGGTCAACGCCTTCCAGAATGTGCTCCGCGGCGCCATGACCACCGACGAGCTGGATTCGCCCGCCGTGTACGTCGGCACGCAGGGCGGCCACGTGCTCGTCGGCCACGACGGGGGCCGGACGTGGGAGCTGGCGATGAACTGGCTGCCGCCGGTCTACTCGCTCCGAACGGCCGAGGTGACCTGACGTTACAGAATCGGCCGCGCCTGCGTAATATGGATTCGGAAGGAGCGTCCCATGCCTGTCAGTCCGATTCCCGAAGGGTTCAAGGGCCCGGTTCCCTACGTCGTCGTCAGCAACGGCGCCGCGGCCATCGACTTCTACACGAAAGCGTTCGGCGCCACCGAACGCACGCGCATGCCGGGGCCCGGCGGCGCCATCATGCACGCCGACCTCGAGATCGCGGGCGGGCGGCTGATGCTCTCCGAGGAGATGCAGGGATCGAAGTCGCCGGCCTCCCTCGGGGGCACACCGGTAAGCCTGTTCATCTACGTACGCGACGTGGACGCCGCGTTTGCGAAGGCGATCGCCGCGGGCGCGACGGCGAAAGCCCCGCTCGCCGACATGTTCTGGGGTGATCGCTGGGGGATACTCACGGATCCTTTCGGCCACGAGTGGCAGCTCGCCACGCACGTCGAAGACGTGGCGCCGGATGAAATGCAGCGCCGCATGGCGGCGATGAGCCGGTAAGGCGCGTACGTGGAACGGGCCGGCGCACGCCGGCCCAGGACCAGAGACGAAGACCGGAGACCAGGCCCGCGCTACTCCGCCGGCGCGTTCTCCTTCAGGAACGCCTCGAAGTCGGCGTCCGACTGGATCGTGTAGAAGCCGCGCATCCGGTAGTGGCCGAGGCCGCAGAGCTGCGAGCACGCGATCTCCCACTCGCCCGTCATCGTCGGCGTGAACCAGAGGTTGTGGACGATGCCGGGGATGGCGTCCTGCTTCACACGCATCTCGTTGAGGCCGAAGCTGTGGATGACGTCCTTGCTGGAGAGGTGCACGATCACCGGCTTGTTCGCCGGGAGATTGAGCTGGTTGATCGTCGTGACGTCGTCCTTCCCGTCCGGATCGGTGCGGTCGAGACCGAGAGGATTCGCGGCAGATACCAGCGTGATATCCGTGCGGCCGAACTTGTGGTCGGGGCCCGGGTAGTGGATGTTCCACGCGAACTGCTCCGCGACCACACGCACCACCGTCGACGCATGCTCGTCCGGGAAGGCGGCCACGCGCTCCGCCCAGGCTGGCATGGCAAGCGCCACGAGCACGAGGATCTCTGCGGCGAGCACCCCGCCCTCGATGTACTTCGACCAGGTGCCCTTCATGCCGTGATAACTCGCCTTCGGGTTCGCGCCGGAGCGGAAGCGAATGAGCGTGTAGATGAAGAACAGCCCCCAGCCGATGAACAGCACGGCCATCAGCCAGTGAATGACGACGATGATCTGGTCGATCTGATCGGCGTGCGCCGAGCCCGCGACGGGCATCCCGAGAAGCTCACGCATGAGCGGGTTCTCCCTCTTGTGATGACTCGACCGACTTTGATTTCCGCCAAAGGTAGATGAAGAAAGCGGCGAAGCTGACGATCATGAAGAGCGCGAAGCCGAGAAGCGCCAGCACGCCCGCATTCATCCCGTCGCGCAGCGACGATTCCGTGTTGCCGATGCACACCGCGCAGGCGAGGAGATCGTTCGGCAGGCCGATCGTTCCCGCAGCCACGAGCGCCGCAACGCCGAGATTCCTTGTTTTCTGCAGGAAACGGTTGCCGTAGACGACAAGGAACGCGCCGCCGGCAAATGCCAGCACCGCCAGCGCGGCCCACGTCGCCGATCCATCCGCCTGGTAGGCGTCAATCGCCCAGATGCCGACGACGAGCGACATCAGCGCCGAGAGCACGATGAA
>JBOGIW010000402.1:0-1698 GCA_050748045.1 Vicinamibacterales bacterium
CTCGAAACAGGACGGAATGACCTGCCGGAGCGACACGCCGCCGCGAGATGGCGCGTTTTGGCGGTTCAGCCGCTGGCACACGCCGTGCTCTCCGGAGCGGCATGGTCACACGTCTTGCCTTCTCACTCCTTGTCACGTCCGCTTGCGCGGCGGCGATGCCCGTCACCGCGGCCGCGCAGCAAACGCTGAACTTCTCGCTCGGAGGCTTTGCGCCCCGCGGCTTCGACGCCCGCGTCGACGGCGACACGCTGGTCGAGAATCGCGACTTCCTCGTATTCGAGATGGGCGACTTCTCCGGTGCGTCAGTCGGCGGCGAGTGGCTCCTGCCGATCGGTGAGTACTTCGAAGCCGGCGCCGGGATCGGCTTCTACCGTCGCACGGTGCCGACCGTCTATGAGGATTTCGTCGATAACGACGGCACGGAGATCGATCAGGATCTCCGCCTGCGTCTCGTGCCGGTGAGCTTCACGATTCGCGTGCTGCCGCTCGGCCAGTCGAGCGGCGTGCAGCCGTACTTTGGCGCCGGCCTCGGCATCTTCAACTGGCGGTACAGCGAGTCCGGGGAGTTCGTCGACTTCAGCGACGGGAGCATCTTTCGCGAGACGTACGTCGCGGAGGGCAACGAGACCGGGCCCATCGCGTTCGGCGGGATCCGCTTCGCGGCCGACACGTTCTCGGTCGGCGGCGAGATTCGCTATCACTCGGCCGACGCCGATCTGCCGGTGGAGTTCGTCGGCCCGGTGCTCGACCTCGGCGGGTGGACCTACGCCCTCACGGTCGGGCTGCGCTTCGGCCGCTGACCTCTGGCGGCTCGATCCTGTTCCGCCTGTACAGCGCCACGCCTCCACCTTCGCAGACACGCTGCATGCGGCGTGCGAAGGTGGGGGACCCGCGGATCTTCTGCGCGAGGACGTCGCCGCCTTCCGCCTGTTCCTCGACGAGCATCCAGCCCGCGTGCGGCGCCGGCCCTGTCTCGAGCACCATCTCCCAGATCACGCCGTTGCCCTCGTTGACGAAGTCGGCAATGTCGAAGCCGTCGTGTGACAGCTCCTGCATGTAGTGCGCGAGCGATCCCATGCTGGCGACGATTTTGTCTCCCCGGTACTCGCGCACGAGGCACGCGCTGACCCGGCGTCGGGCGGCGCTCGTCGGGCGGTCCCACTGCGCCTCGACGAGGAGCGGCGCCTCCCGGCTCCACGGCGGCGACTCGACGACGACGGATGCCACGAGGGCCACCGCCGCCACCGGCGCCGCCCGGCGCAGCAGGCCCACGCCGATCCCGGCGAACGCGGCGCTGGCGGCGACGAGCGGGATCATGTAGCGGATGCGGTACGGGTGACCCTCGATGAATGCGTAGAACGGCAGCGCGGCGGCGGCGAGGAGCGCGATCGGCACGAGGAGGGCGGCATCCTCGCGGCGGGCCAGCGCGCGCGCGGCGAGCACGAGCGCCGCCGCCAGCGCGGCGACCTCCAGCACGTAGCCGCTCAGCTCGTGCGTGCCCCACCAGATCGACACGAGCGTCCGACCGAGCTGGCCCTGGTACGTGGGGTCCGGCACGTAGAAGCCGCCGGAGACGAACCAGGCGCCCACGGTGATGCGGCTGTTGATCAGAAACAGGAGCACGGCGGCGCCCGGCCATGCGGCGAGCCGCGCCGCGCGGCGCGCCACCGCCGCCACCGGCCGTCCGCCTCTCCACAG
>JBOGIW010000403.1:0-4159 GCA_050748045.1 Vicinamibacterales bacterium
CGCGATGACCGTGCGGCCGTCGCCGGACCCGAGGTCGATGACGAAGTCCTGCGGCGTGACCTTCGCCAGGTCGAGCATCGTCTCCACGACCGCCTGCGGCGTCGGAACCCAGACGACGTCCTTGCCCTCCTGTCCAACCTCGGGCTCGCACGGCTTCGGCGGCGCCTGCGTCCCCTGGGCGTCGACGCACGCGATCGACACGAACACGAGCAGGACGAGCCAGGCCGGAAAACGACGCGACGTCATCGGTGATCGCTCCAGGGGCATAAGTCTACTGCGAGGAGCGCCCGTCCGGGCCGGGCGAGAGGCGAAGAGACGTCCGTCCATCCCAAGGCCCTCCCCGTGTGACCCAAGCCGCGTCAGCCGGCCGACAGGAACGCCTCGATGTCCGCCGCTCGCGCGCGTGCGTCCTGCTCGCCGAGGTCGAGCAGTTCCGAAATGTAGTCAGGCTGGAACATCAGCAGGCTGAGCATGTCGTTCGACCGCGTCTCGCGGCTTCCGAGGCCGCGCACGAGGAACCGGAACGCCCGCGGCAGGTCGGCTTCGAACTCGTTGGCGAGCCGGCCGAGATCCCGTGACGGCCGCAGGACGAGCAGATCGATCGTACGCAGCCCGTCGCGCGCCTCGGGCGGGAGCCGTGCGACGAGCGTATTGAGCTGTTGAAGCCGCAGCGCGTCGCCGTCCAGCAGGTCCAGAAAAATGGTGTTGTAGAGAAGGCCGACCACCTGTGCCGGCGGTGGATAGCCGCTCACGGAGGGCCGGTCGGCCTCCTCGCGCGAGCGTGCGTACCGCGTGGACACCGCGATGATCTTCCGCGCGCCAAGGTGCACGGCGGGCGAGAGGGGTGCGGTCTGCCGCATGCCGCCGTCGCCGTACCAGGCGCCGTCGACCTCGACCGCCGGAAAGAAGAACGGCAAGGCGGCCGACGCCAGCACGTGCTCCACGCGCAGGCGGCAGGTGATGCCCTTGCGCTGCGGACGTTCCCAGTTCTCGATGCCGCAGTCCTGGCGTCCCTGCACCCACGTGATCGACTGGCCCGTCGTATAGCTGGCCGCCGTGATCGCGACGGCGCGCAACGCGCCCGCCTCGAGATTGCGCGCAATGCCTGCGAGGCCGGCGCCGGCGTCGACCTCGAGCGTCCGCACCAGCAGCTCCCGCAGCGGGGTCGTGTCCACGAAGCTCCGCGCGCGCGGCGCCACGGCGGCACCGCCCGACACCAGGCGAACGCCCCATCGGGCGACGCGCGACGCGAGGCTCGTCGGATCGACGCGGAACACGTCGTCGATGCGCAGGCTGCGCCAGATCTCCAGGAGATCGTCCACGGACCGCCAGAAGCTGCCCTGGCGCGACGCGAGGTGCGTGGCAATGATGCCGCCGGCCGACACCCCCGTCAGGATGCCTGGCGCGATGCCCGGGTACCGCGACGCGAGATGACGCAGGACGCCGACCTGGTACGCCGCACGGGCGCCGCCGCCGCTCAGCACGAGAGCCAGGTGCGAGTCGCTCACCGGGTCTCGTCCGCGCGCAACCTGCGATGCACGCCAAAAATTCTACTCGCAGTTATCTCGGCGTGGGCCGCCCAACTCGTCGCTTGGCCTTCATCGAGACGAAGCGCCACGCCATGTGCAGCAGGTCCCGCAACGCGTCATGGTGAACGCGGGTCAAGCGCACGAGCGCCACCGGATAGTTCACGTAGTGATCCCTCAGGTAATAGGTCATCGGGTCGGAGGCGATGAGCTCGTCTCGTTGATCGAAACCGATGAGAACTACGAGGGAGTTCGGTTCGGCCGATCGATGAACGGCAAGACAGGCGAACATCTTCCCCCGAACCTTGAGAGCCGGCGACCCGTACACCGTCCCCTCCTCGACGTCGGGAAGGGCGCGTCCCAGCTCCCGCACGGTGTCAAAGCTGATCTTCTTCCTCGGCATGACGACGGCCTCACCGGTACGCGGCAGCCTGAATGCCGTAGAGCTCCGCATACTGTCCGCGTTTCGCCATCAGCTCGTCATGCGTGCCGACCTCCACGAGACGCGCGCCGTCGATGACGGCGATGACGTCGGCCATGCGCACGGTGGAGAACCGGTGCGAGACGAGGATTGTGATCCGCCCGTCGCCCCCGTTGCCGCGAGCGGCGGCGGCGAAGCGCTCGAAGAGGGCGTGCTCGGTCTCGGCGTCGAGCGCGGCCGTCGGCTCGTCCAGCACGAGGAGCAGCGGGCGGTCGCGCATGAAGCCGCGAGCCAGGGCGAGCTTCTGCCACTGCCCGAAGGACACGTCGACGCCGCCCGGCCAGGTGGGCCCCAGCTGCGTCTCGAGGCCCGACCCCAGGCGGGCGACGAGGTCGTCGGCACCCGCACGCCCGACGGCGGTGACCACGGCAGGCTCGTCGTCGAGCCGCGGCACGTCACCCAGGCCGACCGTGTGGCGCGCGCGGAATTCGAAGCGAAAGAAATCCTGAAACGCGCCCGCCAGGCGCGACCGCCATTCGACGGCGGGCATCCGGGCGAGAGGGCTGTCGTCGACGAAAATGGCCCCCGCCGTCGGCTCGTACATCTTCGCGAGCAGCTTGACCAGCGTGGTCTTGCCGGCGCCGTTCTCGCCGACAACGGCGACCACCGACCCGGCCGGCAGCGACAGCGACACATCGTCGAGGACCAGGCGCGAGGTCCCCGGATAGACGAACGACACGTGCTCGAGGCGGATGCCGCGCTGCACGACGGCGGGCACCGGCTGATCCGCCGACCGGGTCAGCGCCGCGGCGTAGTCTTCGAGCCAGGCGAGACGCCTCGAGCCGTCCATCCAGAAGCCTCGGAGGAACCCGATTTCGCCGACCGTCGCGCCGACATACGCCGACAGGCGCGAGCCGGCGGCGAGCACCAGGAGGACGTCGGCCGCCGGCGAGCCAAGGCCCGACGACACGAACACCACTGCGCCGACGTAGGCGGCTCCGAACAGCGCCCACGCCAGCGTGTGCCACATCGCCGAGACCCATCGGGCCGCCGACACCGGCGCGTATGTGCGCTCCCAGGTCTCGCGACGCTCGGCGACGAGG
Organism: Vicinamibacterales bacterium; assembly: GCA_050748045.1. Classification (GTDB taxonomy): domain Bacteria; phylum Acidobacteriota; class Vicinamibacteria; order Vicinamibacterales; family UBA2999; genus CAVYVZ01. The sequence goes on from JBOGIW010000403.1 coordinate 3,051, forward strand.
CGATGGCCGATCCCCGTGACACGTACTTCCTTCCCTGGCGGCGCCGTCGTCGCGACGGTGAACAGGTGCCGGGCCAGGCGAGCGTCCTGCGCCACACGCTCCTGAGCGGCACGTTCCACGGCCGGCCGCCAGGTGGACGTGAAGACGGCGGGAAGCGCGAACACCGCCAGGAGCATCAGCGCAACGTGAATCGACGCCAGGAGCGCCACCGTGATGGCGAGGCGCAGGATCCACCCGCACGTCGAAAACAGTGACAGGTACATGTGGTCGAGCACGAACACCTGATCGCGCAGCATCGCGAGCCGGTCGAGATACTCGGGGCGCTCGTGATGCGCCAGCGTCGCAATCGACGCCTGGAGGCTGGCGACGTGCGACTCGAGCGCGATCGTGACCCTGTCGTGGAAGCGCCGCTGCACACGGGTGCTGACCGTCTGCAGCAGCCAGGTCGCCGTGGCCAGCACGCCGAGGCCGATGGCCGCGGCGCGCACGAGGTCGGGCCTGCCCTCGATCACCCCCCGGCCGAGCAGCATGAGCCACAACGCGATTAGGGCATCCGGCAGCGCCGCGAGCTGCGACAGCACGAACGCGGCGGGCATCAGCCGCGGCTCGTGGCGGTAGCCGAGCGTGCACAGGCGCCACATCGACGAGAGCGCCGGTGGCAGGTCGCCGGCCGCCTTCGCCCTGTCGCGGCGCTCAGCCGAGGACGTCATACGTGGTTCCTTCCTCGTCTTCCGGCGCGCCGAAGCGTTGGGCCTGCAGATCGAACATCGTGCGGTAGCGCCCGCCTTTCGCGACGAGCTCGTCGTGCGTCCCGAGCTCCACGACGCGACCCTCGTGGAGCACCGCGATGCGGTCGGCGTGGCGCACGGTGGAAAAACGGTGAGAGATGAGGATGGTTGTGCAGTGGCGGGTGGCGGCGAGGATCCGATCGAAGATCTCGGCTTCGCCGCGCACGTCGAGCTGCGCCGTGGGTTCGTCCAGCAGGACGACGCCGGCTCCGAGCTGGACGGCGCACAGCGCGCGGGCGAGCGCGACCCGCTGCCATTGGCCGCCTGAAAGTTCGGTGCCGCCGTCGTAGCCGCGAGCCAGCACCGTCTCCAGGGCCGCGA
>JBOGIW010000404.1:0-9475 GCA_050748045.1 Vicinamibacterales bacterium
GGCGTGGCCCGACGCACGGGCCGCGGCGCCTCGCGCACCGGCGCCGCCGGACGTACGGGCTCGGGCGCCTCGGCGTGAGGCGCCTTCTCAGGTACCGCGGGCGCTTTCTGCACCAGCGTGAACCGCATCTGGTCGCCGACCGGGTGATACGTCCAGATCTCGGTCACCGGGATCTGCATGTCCGTGCAGAGCCGCCGCGCCACGTCGATCATCGTGGCGGGAACGTAGAGGTGAAACGGCGCGCGCAGCCGGGCGAACGACGCCCACTGCGACATCGCCTCCAGATTGTTGACCGACTCCCCCGTTTCCACCTCGACCACGCCCATGAGCTTTCGCGAGCGTTCGGTCGACTGCAGAACAAGGTCCGGGTACATGGCCGAGGGGCCCGTGCCGACAGGCGCGGACTGCTCCATGCCGGGGTTCATGCCGACGTCGAATTTTCTCTTGTACTTCGCGTGCAGAAGGCGAATGACCCGGTCGTGCTCGAGCTGCTCGCGGACGGGCCGCACGAGGATTGGCATAAACCGGGTGACTATAGCATGGGATTTCACAGAGAGATCGGGGGATCCAGCAGGATTTCTGCCGATTCTGACGAGGCCCGGCGCCGGGGTCGACCTTCCTAGGGCTTCTGCCTGACCGCCGCCCCGGCCTTGACCGACTTTCGGTCGGGTTCCACAATGAGCCGTGTCGTCCCCAGCCACCAAACCCGCGTCCCGCATTCTCATCGTGGACGACGACGTGAGCGTGACGGACACGTTTTCGCGAATGCTGCGCCTCGAGGGTTACGAGGTGTGGGCGGCGCTGTCGGCTGACGAGGGGCTCACCCTCGCCCAGTCGCACCGGCCGCACGCCGTCATCCTCGACCTGCGGATGCCCCTGACGAGCGGCCTCCAGTTTCTGCGCGCCATCCGCGCCATCCCGGGCTTGACGCACACGCCCGTGGCCATCGTGACGGGCGACTATTACCTGGATGACGAGCAAGCCGCCGAGATCACGGCGCTCCATGCGGAGCTTCGCTACAAGCCGCTCTGGCTGGAAGAGCTCGTCACGCTCGCCCGCGAACTGCTGAATGCCCCGGTACAGGAGTGACCCGCTGAGAGCTCTGTTACCCCTGTGAACAACTCGCGATTCCTCCGAGCGTGCCGGCGCGAGCCGGTGGACGCCACGCCCGTGTGGTTCATGCGCCAGGCCGGCCGGTACATGTCGGAGTACCGCGCCCTTCGCGCGAAACACTCGCTCATCGACCTCTGTCGCGAGCCGGACCTGGCGACCGAGGTCACGCTGCAGCCGGTCAGACGCATCGAGGTCGACGCCGCGATCCTCTTCTCGGATCTCCTCCTGCCGCTCGAGCCCATGGGGCTGCCGTTCGACTTCATCGAGGGCGAGGGACCGCAACTCGAACGGCCCATCGCGTCGCCCGCCGACGTCGACGACGTGAGGGCCTTCGAGCCGCGCGACGAGCTCGGCCACGTGCTCCAGACGATCCGGCAGGTCCAGCGCGAGCTCGCCGGCCGCGTGCCGCTCATCGGCTTCGCCGGCGCGCCGTTCACGCTGGCGTCCTACGCCATCGAAGGCGGGCACTCGAGCAACTTCGCCCGCACGAAGTCGCTGATGTACGGCCATCCCGGCGCGTGGCATCGCCTGTGCGCGCGGTTCGCCGGCGTTGCTGGCGATTACCTCGTCGCCCAGATCGAAGCCGGCGTCGACGCCGTGCAGGTCTTCGACTCGTGGGTCGGCGCGCTGAATCCCGCCGACTACCGGGAGTTCGCGCAGCCGCACACGAAACGCATCTTCGAGATCGTGGGCCCCCGCGTGCCGACGATCCATTTCGGCACCGGCACGGCCACGCTCCTCGAGCTCCTGCGCGACGCCGGCGGCGACGTCATCGGAATCGACTGGCGCATCCCGCTCGACGACGCGTGGCAGCGGATCGGACACGACCACGCGGTGCAAGGCAACCTCGATCCCACCCTGCTCCTCGGCCCCACGGGCCGCATGCTCGACGCGGCCGGCGATGTGCTCGCGCGGGCGGCGGGACGGCCCGGACACATCTTCAACCTCGGGCACGGCATCCTGCCGAGCACGCCGCCCGAGCACGTGCAGATCCTGGCGCGGCACGTGCACACTCGCTCGCGGCGCTCGCCGTGAGCGGCGCGGTCGACGTCGCGGTCGTCGGCGCCGGCATCGCAGGGCTGTCCGCCGCATGGGAGCTGCAGAAGCGCGGTGTTACGGCCTGCGTGCTCGACGGGGCGCCGCGCGCGGGCGGCGTCATCCTCACCGAGCGCTTCGACGGCTGGACGATCGACGCCGGCCCGGATGCCATCCTCGTGCAGAAGCCGGCGGCCGTGTCGCTCTGCCGCGAGCTGGGGATCGGCGACCGCCTCCATCCGACGCTGGCGCCGCGCACCGCGTACGTGCTGCGCGACGGAAGGCTCCACCCGCTCATCGAGGGCTCGGCGCTCGGCTTCCCCATCCGCGTCGCGCCGCTCGTCATGTCGAGCCTCTTCAGCCTTGCCGCGAAGCTCCGCATGGCGCTGGAGGCGGGCGTCCCGCGGCGGACCGGCGTCGACGACGAATCGCTCGCGTCGTTCGTGCGCCGGCGGTTCGGCGAGGAGGCCGTCGCGTACCTCGCGGAACCGCTCCTGGCCGGGATCCACGCCGGCGACGTCGACCGCCTCTCCACGAGAGCCTTGTTCCCGCGACTCCTCGAGATCGAGCAGACGCACGGGAGCGTCATCCGCGGGTTCCGTGCGCTCCACGTCAAGCCGTCCTCGCAGGGGGCGTTCGTGTCTCTGCCCGGGGGAACGATGGAGCTCGTGGACGCACTGACGACGGCCCTCGCGCCAGGCACGATGCGGCTCGGCTGGCGTGTGCTGGAGCTTCGGCGGGCACACGGCTTCGCGATCGAGACCTCCCACGGCATCGTCCAGGCGCGCGCGGCGATCCTCGCCGTGCCGGCGTACGCGGCCGCGGGGCTCCTGCGATCCATCGACACGACCCTGGCGGGGCTGTGCGAGACGATCCCGTACGCCTCGACGGCGACCGTCGCGCTCGGGTACCGTCGCGAACAGGTGGCCCATCCGCTCCAGGGCACGGGCTTCGTGGTGCCGCGCGTCGAGCGCAGGCCACTGCTGGCGTCGACCTGGGTGACGTCGAAGTGGCCCGAACGCGGGCCGGCCGGCCACGTGCTGCTGCGCGTGTTCCTCGGCGGCGGTCGCGACCCTCATCGTGTCGAGCGCTCCGACGCCGAGCTGCGCGACACGGCGCGCGAGGAGCTGACCGACATCCTCGGCATCGCCGGCGACCCGGTGTTCGAGCCGCGCGTGTACCGGTGGATGCGCCAGAGCCCCCAGTACGAGGTGGGCCACCTCCATCGCGTGGCGGCCATCGACGAGCGCCTCGAGGCCGCGCCGGGCCTCTTCGTCGCGGGGAGCGGGTTCCGCGCGGTGGGCATCCCCGACTGCGTGCAGGACGGGCGCGCCCAGGCTGCGCGCGCGGCGGCGTTTGTCGGAGCACAGTAGAATCGTCCGATGCGTTCTCCGCGTCGGGTGGCCCTCTCGATCTCCTGTCTCGTGAGCGTCGTCGTCGGGAGCCCGGCACAGCCCCCACGACCGAACGGAAGCCTGACGCCACGGATTGCCTCGGTCCTGCAGGCGATCAAGGCCGCCGACACGGACCAGCTCGCCGTGTCGGAGGAAGACGGGCGCTTCCTCCGCGTGCTCGTGTCCGCGCGCGGCGCGAAAACGGTCGTCGAGATCGGGGCCGCGAGCGGCTACAGCGCCATCTGGCTGGGGCTCGGCGCGCGCGAAACCGGCGGCACGGTGGCGGCCATCGAGTACGATCCGCGGCGCGCCAGGGACGCGGCGGCAAACGTGAAGACGGCGGGGCTCGACGACGTGGTTCGCGTGATACACGGCGACGCGTTCAAGGAGATTCCCGCGCTCGCCGGCGCGTTCGACCTCGTGTTCCTCGACGCGTGGAAGCCCGACTACAAGAAGTTCTTCGACCTCGTCTTTCCGCGCCTTGCCGCCGGCGGCGTGTTCGTCGCGCACAACGTCGTCAACAAGAAGCACGAAATGACGCCGTTCCTCGACACGATTCACGCCCATCCGGCCCTCTTCACGACCATCGTGTCGCCGTCGGGTGAAGGGATGTCGGTCTCCTACCGGACGCGATGAAGACGATCCACATCATCGGCGTCCCCCTGGACCTCGGCGGCGGGCGTCGCGGCGTGGACATGGGCCCGTCCGCGTTCCGCATCGCCGGCCTGAGCGATCAGATCGCGGCACTCGGCTATGCCGTCGTGGACAAGGGCGACCTGGCGGCGCCGATCCCCGAAACGAAGAAGCCCGAGAACCCGAAGAAGCGGTACGCCAAGGAGATAGGCAAGGTCTGCCAGAAGCTGTACGACGCGGCGCTCAAATCGCTCGAGGACGGCGCGCTGCCGCTCGTGCTCGGAGGCGATCACAGCCTCGCCGCCGGCTCGGTGGCCGCGAGCGCCACCTGGCTGCAGAAGACACAGCAGAAGCCGGTCGGGCTGATGTGGGTGGACGCGCATGGGGACATGAACACGCCCGAGACGACCGGCAGCGGCAACGTGCACGGCATGCCGCTCGCCGCGCTCCTCGGCCATGAGCCGATCGAGCTTGCGTCGATCGGCGGCTCGCCGTCGGTCTTGCCTCAACACACGGTGCTCGTCGGCATCCGCAACCTCGACGACCAGGAGAAAGAGCAGATCCGCTCCGCCGGGGTGCACGTCTTCACGATCAAGGACATCGATCGCGACGGGATTGCCAAGGTGGCGGAGCGCGCAATCGCGCTGGCCACCGACGGCACGGGCGGCGTGCACGTCTCATTCGACATGGACGTCTGCGATCCGGGCATCGCTCCCGGCGTCGGCACGCCTGTCAAGGGCGGCTTCGACTACCGGGAGGCGCACATGATCATGGAGATGCTCGCCGACAGCCGGCGGCTGGTCGCCCTGGACCTCGTCGAGGTGAACCCGACGCTCGACATCCGCAATGCCACGGCGGAGTTCGGCACCGAGCTCGTCCTGTCAGCGCTCGGTAAGAATATTCTGTGAGCGGCTGAGCATCTCCTCGAGCTGCTCGAGGAGCATCGTGAGCGCATAGGGCTTCTCGATGATCCGGGTGCGCGGGCGCAGGCGTTCGAGCTCGCTGCTTTCGGCGCGCATGCCCGAGAAGATGATCACGGGCACGCGTGGCGGGATCTTCACGATCACGTCGCGGCCCGACCCTTTCTTGAGGCAGAGGTCCACGATCGCCGCGTCCGGCTCGTGCAGCCTGAGCAGGTGCAGCGCATCCGGCACCTTGTCCGCACAGACGACGGCGTAGCCGCGCATCTGGAGGAACTGCTCGAGCGGCTGCCGGATGCCCGGCTCGTCCTCGACGACGAGCACGAGCCGCGTTCGTGGCTTCATGCTGCCCACGTATCGGCCCCGGATTCGGCCGACGTTAGGTCGCGCCGACGCGCCGGCCGAGGAGTGACGGACCGGCGAGCGCGGGTCAGCGCCGCCCGGTCGGCCGGGCGGCGAGGCGTCGCGCGTGACAAACCGTGACAAAACCGGCGGTAGCATTGGCCGTTTTCTCGGGACCTGCTCGGAGGATGCATGCACAGAGAGAGTCGCTACACCCGGCGGATCGGTGGCGTCGTGCTCGCCTTCGCGGTCGGCGCCGGCGCGGTCCTCGTCAACGCGCGTGACGGCCACGACGAGAACGGCAAGGCGCCTCCAGGCGCCGAATGGGCGTACTGGGGCGGCGATGCCGGTAGCACCCGCTACTCCGCGCTCGACCAGATCAACGCGGGCAACGTCGGCACGCTGCAAGTGATGTGGCGATGGAGGGCCGCCAACTTCGGTCCCGAGCCCGACAACATCCTCCGGGCGACGCCAATCTACGTGAACGGCAAGCTCTACACCGTCGCGGGCATCCGCCGCACCGTCGTGTGCATCGAGCCGGCGACGGGCGAGACGCTCTGGATGTGGCGCGAGAAGACCGACGGGGACCCGCGGTGGGACGCGTCCACGCGCAAGAACTACGGCAAGGGCGTCGCCTTCTCGCGCGTCGACGGGAAGCCCGTCATCTACTATCTCGGCGCGGGCTTCACCCTGTGGGCGATCGACGCGGATACGGGCCAGCCCGCGCCCACGTTCGGCAAGGCGGGCAAGGTCGATCTCGCCTACGGCCTCGACAATCCGAGCCACCCCAAGGCGCCGAAGTACAAGGTCCACCCGGTGCGCGGCGTGATGGATTACGGCGACATCACCACCTCGTCGGCGGCGATCGTCGTCAATGGCGTCGTGGTCGTCGGCAATTCGCACGATCGCGGCTACTATCCCGAGAACAAGGAGAACATCCCGGGCATCGTTCGGGGCTACGACGCCAGGACCGGCAAGATGCTGTGGCGGTTCGATCCCGTGCCGAAGCCCGGCGAGCCGTTCAACGAGACCTGGGGCGACGGCTCCTGGTACTACACCGGCAACGTGTCGCCGTGGGCGCCGCTCTCCGCCGACGTCGAGAAGAACATCGTCTACGTCCCGACCGACACGCCGACCAACGATTACTACGGTGGGCACCGCCCCGGCCAGAATGTCTTCGGGACGAGCCTCATCGCGCTCGATGCGAAGACCGGGAAGCGCGTCTGGCACTTCCAGTTCGTCCACCATGACATCTGGAATTACGACACCCCTGATGCGCCGAAGCTGCTCGACATCACCGTCGATGGCAAGCGCATCCCGATCGTCGCGCAGGCCACGAAGCAGGGATACCTCTACGTGTTCAACCGCCACACCGGCGAGCCGGTCTGGCCGATCGAGGAGCGGCCCGTGCCGACCGACTCCGACGTGCCGGGCGAGAAGCCGTGGCCGACGCAGCCGCACCCGACCAGGCCGCCGGCTTTCGAGTGGCAGGGCATGACCGAGGACAAGCTGATTGACTTCACGCCTGAGCTGAGGAAAGAAGCGCTGGAGATTGTCAGCCGGCACCGGATCGGCCCGCACTACACGCCGCCCATGCTCGCCAAGGGCCCGAAAGACGAGGAAGGTGGCGCCTACGTCGTGCCAGGCGCCAACGGCGGCGCGAATATCCCCGGGGGCGCGGCCGCCGATCCTGAAACGGGCTGGGTGTACGTGGCCACGCAGCGTGGCTACACGCTGCTGCGGCTGATCGAGGCCAAGAAGAAATACCCCAACGCCAAGCCGTGGGCCGGATGGGGCGGCGACGCGCCGACGTCGGCGTACGTCAACGCCGGCTTTGGCGGCCGCGGTCCGTCAGGCGGGAAGGAAAACGCTCCGCTGCCGCTCTTGAAGCCGCCGTACGGCAGCATCGTGGCCTACAACCTGAACAAGGGCGAGATCGCGTGGCGCATCCCGAACGGCAACACGCCCGACCGGATCAAGGAGCACCCGGCGCTCAAGGGCGTCGATATCGGGAACACCGGTCAGAACTCGCACGCCAACCTGCTCGTCACGAAGACGCTGCTCTTCTACGGCGAGGGACGCGGCGGCGACCGCTACTTCCATGCGCTCGACAAGCAGACCGGCTCGGAGATCGCGAAGGTCGAGCTCCCGGCACAGACCAACACGGCGCCGATGAGCTTTTTCCACAATGGGCACCAGTACATCGTCGTCGCCGTCGCCAGCGGCAACTTTCCACCGGAGTTCGTGGCCCTGGCACTCCCGTCGGCGCGGCCGCCCAGGGTGAACCTGGGATCGGGGAACTAGCTGTCTCTGGTCTCTGGTCTCTGGTCCGGAGGGCCGGCCGCCGGCCCTTCGGTTCTTCACGCGACGGCGGTCGCGCTGTCGGGCCGCGTCATGACCTCGCGCCACATGGACCAGTAGAACACCAGTTCCCGGGCAAAGGTGTCCTGGTTCGTACCGCTCGGATCCGCTCGCTGCATCGCGCGGATCTCGTCGGCGTTCAGGAGCGCGTCGTCGAGGTTCGCGTCGCGCACGGCCCTCGCGACAGCGAGACTCTCGGGACGGGCGGGGGTCAGACCGAAGCGCCGCAGCACGTGGCCGACGCGCGGGTGCTCGACAAGGGCGCTGCGCGCCGCGAGCATGCGATAGCCGGCGCCGGTGCGTGTCCCGGGGACGAGCGCACCACCGGAACAGTACGGCAGCCGCGCGAGCGCGGGGAAATGGCGCTCGATGATCCGCCGGTACAACGCATCGCCGGCCTTGAGCCGCGGCGGCAGCGGTACCGCGCGCTCGTAGAACGCCTTCGTCAGCCCGGGCATGAACGGCAGCACGAAATTCGCGTACACCTTCAGCGCATTCGGCGTGGTGCGGTTCCGCGCCCGGTTGCGCACGAAGAACTCGGCCACGCCGGGGGGCCCCTCGTGGCAGCGGGCGACCTCGTCCGAAAGCGTCGCGCCGAGCTCCGCCCACATCGCATCGGCGAATCCGGGCGAAAAGACGCGGCGCGCCGCGAGCCACGCCGGCGAATCGGCCGGCTTCAGACTGCTCCGAAAGAACGTATCGAATGAGGGCTCCGACTTGTCCTTGATCACGATGCCATAGCCCACGCCGTCCCAGCTGGCCTCCACGCGCGCCGCCTGCAGCTCCGCGCACACCTGCGCGATGAACAGGTTCACACTCGTCGTGCCGACGTCGCTCAGCTTCACGTACTCGAGATACTGCGGCGTCGAGAAGAAGTGCGGATCCGGATCGCGCACGTCGTGCCGGATATCGAGCGCGCGCGCCACGCGGGCCGCGAAGCGTCCGTCGATCTCGAGATGCTCGTACGGGTTGCGCAGCGTGAGCGCCGCCGGCCGCGCGCCGGCCCGTACGAGGAGCGCTGCGAGGAGCCGCGATTCGTAGCCGCCGCTGAGGAGCAGCGTCCCGTTGGAGCCGTAGACGGCGTACGCCTCGAGGCTCGCGGCCAGCAGGTCGAGCAGGTCCCCGGTGTCGACGTCGGCCTCGGTGAGGCGTGGATCGACGTCGGGCCACGTCCAGTACGTGCGCGTCGTCAAACGATCGGCGTCGGGCTCGTACTCGAGAATCGTCGCCGCGCCGATCCGGACGACCTCTGCCGCCGACGTGCGGTCGCCGATGAAGTGGCCGAAGCCGACGAAGGCACCCCAGCCTGCCGGGTCCGGCGCTCAGCTGTCGGCGAGGTCGCGGATGGTCGAGCCGAGCGCAAGGCCCGCGGCCGTGCGTCGCAGGTAGAGAGGCTGCAGGCCGAGAAAATCCGTCACGACCACGAGCTTCCGCTCGGCGGGATCCCACACGAACGCGGCGAACGCGCCGTCGAGCGACGCCAGCGTGCGCGCGGTGTGAGCGGGATCGCCAGTCACCGCCGCGTCCAGCGTCGCGCCGAGGTTCCGTCCGGGCGCCACCGGGAGCCCGGCGATCCAGAGCTGACGCCCGCGCGGCCCCGTGCGCACCAGCTCGACAGGTGTGACACGGAGGCGCCGGGCGTTCACATTCGCGGCACTGGCGCGAACACTTTTCGAA
>JBOGIW010000405.1:0-26178 GCA_050748045.1 Vicinamibacterales bacterium
CATCGGGGCTCGGATGTGCGCGGTCCCGGTGGCCGGCACCAGGTGCCGAGGGTCCTCAGGAACGTGCGGCCAGGGTGGGGGTCGCCGCGCTCCGGTCCGAGCCGTCGTCGCAGAACTTCGGAACCGCGATCCCCACGGCGGCCGACCGCGCCGTCTCGAGCACCAGTTGCCCGACTGCGAGGTCGAGGACACCGAGACCGAACGGGCTGAATATCACCGCGGCGTCAGCCGACCGTCGCGCCGCCGCGCGGCCGGCAAGGACGTCCGCCAGCGTGCACCGGATGAATGCACGGTCACCGCTCCCCTGTGCCGCGAGGTGCACCGAGGTGCCGGCCTGACACACGTGATCCACGTCGTCGACCACGTTGTCGGCGGCTCGAACGGCGCGCGGACCGAAGTCGCGGAGCGACACGTGCAGGATCGTATGCCCCGGCCGGAGCGCCGCCGGATCGTCGAGGTATGGCAGCGACGCGGTGGTCGCGAACGACACCAGCCGGCAACGGGCGAGCACGTCCCGGGCGTCGGCCGCCATGTGGACGGGAATCGCCGGATGCGCCGCCGCCAGGCGCTCCGCGAACGCAGCCGCGCGATCGGACACGAGGTCGTAGGCCCAGACCGCGTCGAGCGACGCGACTCGAGCCAGCATCATGACGATCGAGAGGTTGACGGGGCCACATCCCACCACGCCCATGGCCTCTCGTCCCTGCCAGACGTGCAGCGACTGCGCCGCCAGGACGGCGCTGGCCGCCGTCCGCCGCAGGCTGATAATCGAACCCTCGAGGACTGCCAGCGGCCGTCCGGTCTCAACCGAGTTGAGGACGAGCACTGCCGATGCACGGGTACGGCCCGCGTCCACGTTCGCGGGAAAGGAGGCAATCCACTTGACGCCGGCAACCGGCGCGCGATCGTTCAGGTAGGCTGGCAGCGCGATGATACGGTTCGCCGCATCGGAGGGAAACCGGAGGAAGGTCGCGTGCGGCAGGACGCTCCGCCCGGCGGCATGCGCCAGGTAGGTTCGGCGTACCAGTTCGATCAACTCCCGCTCGCGGCCGCGCAGCAGCCTGTCGACGTCACCGGCGGCGAGGATCCGCAGTTCGTCCGTCACGTCACTGCCTCGCGGTCGTCCCACAATGCGGTGACCTCGCCGAAGCGCTCGGTCACCCATTCGTCCGAATAGATCGTGTCGAGGTACCGTTCACCACGATCGCACAGCACGAGTACGCATCGCGCGCCGCGCGGCAGCCGCGGCTGCATCCGCCTGATCGCGGCGACGACGGCGCCCGAGGACCCGCCGCCGAGGATGGCCTCGCGCCGGGCGAGCAGCCGGCAACTGACGATGCACTCCAGCGTGCTCACGTGGAGGCACTCGGCGGCGAGATTCTCGTGGAACAGCGCCGGAACGATTCCGGCGCCGAACCCCGGAATGAGGCGTTCGGCCTTCGGTCCTCCGAAGATGGCGCTCCCGGCCGCGTCCACGGCAATGACGCGCGTGGGCAGGCCAAGCGCGGCGACGAGCTCGGCGCAGCCGCGCAGCGTTCCGCAGGTGCTCGTGGCGCAGAACACGTAATCGACGGCGCCGTCCAGCGCGGTCACGATTTCGGCCATCGTTCCGGCGCGGTGCGCCTCGGCGTTATCGGTGTTGGCATACTGGTTGGGCCAGAAGCTGTTCGGAATCTCCTGGAGCAGCTCCCGGACCCGCGCAATCCGCGCCGTGAGATACTCGCCGGTCGCGGGGTCCGGCCGGCCGATGATCTCGACGTCGGCGCCGTACGCTTTCAGCAACGCGATGTTCTGCGCGGTCGTTCGCGGGTCGGCGACGCAGAGGAACCTGAGGCCGAGATACCGGCACACCTGCGCGAGGCCGATCCCCATGTTTCCGGAGCTCGACTCGACGACCACCGTTCCGGCGCGAACGGCCCCGCTCTCGATAGCCCGCTCCAGTATGCGCAGGGCCGCGCGATCCTTGAGGCTGCCACCGGGGTTGAGGGCCTCGAGCTTCGCGTAGACCTCCAACTGACGGTCGGGAAGCAGCCGTTGCAGATGAATCAGCGGCGTGTTGCCAATCGCCTCGAGCACGTTGCCCTTGATCGCGCCCCGGCCGGACCGGCCGGCGGGCCCGCCCTCCGGAACGGTCCACGTGGGGTCGCTTGCGGCAGTCCATCGTGTCATCACGTCACCATGGCCGGGGGCAGAGGCACGTCGAGCGTCAGGGCGCGGCACAGATGCTGCCGCAGTGTGATGCCGACCGCGCGGGCGACGTCCGCTTCTCCGTAGAACCTGGAGCTGGCCTTACCAAGCGCTCCGGCGAACTCGGCGCCGAGCGCCGTGAACGCCTCGACCGTCAGCGACTCCATCACCGCCTGGCGCGCCAGGCTGCAGGCGACGAGGTCCACCGTCGCCGCCCCCGCGCGGGGCAGCGCGCGCCTGATCTCTCTCACGGCGCGCTGCTGCAGCGGATCGGGGGGCGCGGTCACCGAGGCGGTGAAGACCGCGGGTGGAATGCCGCGCGTCCCCGCACGCTCCAGGCGATCGACCAGCCGCGCCATGCCCGCCAGCACACGCGCCCGATCGCCGGCGCTCCTGGAGGCGATGTACCTGTTGATGACGCCGCCGGACGACTGCGCCGAGTACCACGAGCGCTCGCCGTCGCCGTCGATCCATTCCTGGACGCGCCCGGCGAGCGACGCCGCCTCGCGATCGGCGCTCCCCTGGAGCTCGCCGACGAGCTCGTGCATCATCGCGAAGTGCTGAATCGCGAACGCCTGCTTGAGCACCTCCGTCTTCATCATGGCGGTGGCGTAGGCCAGGTAGGCCTCCCAGTCGTCGATCAGCCACCAGATGGAAGGCGGCGTCGGATCGTCGGGCTCGTCTCCGAGCACCATCAGGCGCAGCGATTCATCGATGAGCTCTGGAGGTCCCGCGCACACCTCGCGCGCGCCGATGAGGAGCCGGTGCGTTTCGGCGAACTGGTGGATCGCCTGAGGGTCGGCCGGCGCCCGTTCGTCCGCCCCGTCAAGCCAGACTGACACGTACATGATGAAGGACGCGGCGGTGACCCCTGTCGCCGTCTTGTACAGAGTCCCGATGACGCTGGGGAACTCTCCGTCGCGCATCGGGTCCTTCACGCGCCTGAGGAGGTAGTTCTGGAGATTCACCAGGGCGGAGACGAACCACAGCACGTCGCCGAGATCGAACCGCCCGCGCGGATAGCGACGCACGTGCTCCCGGCGGGCGTACGCGCTGATGCGGCGCAACTCCTTCCATTGGGGTCCGAGATGCTTCAGCGCCGAGTAGTTCATCGGCCGGGCGTGCTGAAACCGGCTGCCCTCGAACGGGCAGGGCTTCAGGACGAGCGGCACTCCGGCGCGACACTCCTCGGCGAGCCGCCCTTCCGCGAGCGGCCGGCCGCTGTCGTCGCGGCAGCCGAAGAACACCAGCCAGTCGCGAGCGAAGATCTCGTGTGGCGGCCCCTGTTGGGGCACGACAAGCGGTAACTCGCGCATAGGTCGACACGCCCGGCCGTCTGCCACCACTGCAGCGGCCGGAAACGATCGCGGCGCCCGGGAGGTCTCCGCGACACGAAGACGACCGATCGTTGAAACGGGTTGGAGAGGATGGTCCGGAATCAGGTGCGCTGCGCCACGACACCGAACATCAGCGGCAGCTCGGGCAGTTCGGCCGGCGATCCAAAGCGTCGGTCCGACAGCCGGCGCATGCCTTTCAACAGCGGCGCACCGTTACAGTAGCGATATTCCTCGAAACGCGTGATCTGGAACCCCACACCGAGCAGAGCCGTGAGAATCTCGCCCAGGCTCCACTGGTACGTGAAATCGGGATGGGGATTGACGAAGTCCGTGATGCCGGGCCGGAACCCCCACGGCACGAGCCCGTCCGCCGCCTCGGCGACGTAATCGGTCACCCCGGGCGACTCCACGGGGTGCGCCGACCCGAAGTAGCCGTGCACCATCCGCCACGCGTCGTCGAACATCATCACGACCGGATGGAAGTCGACGCCGACGAAGCGTCCCCCGCGAGGGAGAATCCGTGCCATGCCGTGAGCCCACGATCGAAGGTCCGACAGCCAGCACAACGCTCCATACGACATGACGGCGACGTCGTACTCGCCGCCGCGTGCCGCTTCCTCGGCGAGCCAGTCGTACACGTCCGACCGCACAAAGGTGATGTCGGCGCCGACGGCCCTGGCGAGGTCGCGCGCCTCGGCGATCGCCACGTCGCTGATGTCGACGCCGACGGTCGCGCTCGTGCCGAGGCGCGCGAGGCTGATCGTGTCCTGCCCCGCGTTGCACAGCAGGTGCACGAGCCGCCGCCCCGTCACGTCGCCGAGGAGCTGACACTCCTCGTCGAACAGCGTCGTGCCCCCGGCCCGGAAAAACGCCGCTTGGTCCGCCTTGTGGCTGTTGTGCACCCGGGTCGCCGCGTTCCAGGACAACCGGTTCGCCTCGTGAACCGCCCGATCCGGACCGCTGCCGAGCGCGAGCCCACTCGTGCCGGCAGGGGGCGTGCCGATGAGACGCTCCAGCCCGACAATCGTCGGCGTCGAAAAGAGCTGCCGGAGGGTGATGGTCGTACCCAACTCGGTGTTGGCCAGCGCCAGCATCTCGGTTGCCAATATCGAGTGACCGCCGAGCGCGAAGAAGTTGCCGGTGACGCCGACATTGTCGCGCCGCAAGACGCGACGCCATATCTCGTACAGGCGCCGCTGCACGTCGGTTGACGGCGCCGCATCCCGGCCGTCCCCGCTCGGCATCACCGCCTCGAGCGCTCGCCGGTCGACCTTGTTGCTCGTCGTCAGCGGAAGCGATCCGAGGATGGATACCCAGGTCGGCACCATGTAGGCGGGAAGCTTCTCCCCCACCCACTGACGGATTCCCTCGGGAGTGAGGCTCACCTCGGCAAGATCCCGGCGCAGCTCCACCCAGGCGATGAGTTGATCGCCGCCGACGGCTGTCGCCCGATGCGCGACGTGGCACCGAACGACCGCCGGATGCGACGCGATCGCCGCCTCGACGTCGCCAAGCTCAACCCGGTTTCCCTGCACCTTGACTTGACCATCCAGCCGCCCGAGACAGTGAAGGCGGCCGGCGTCATCGAACCGCCCGCGATCGCCCGTGCGGTACATCCGCGCTCCCGGCTGGGGCGAGAACGGATCGGGGACGAAGGCATCTGCCGTCGCCGGGGCGTCCGCGAGATAGCCGCGCGCCAGGCCGGGCGAGCCGACGTAGATCTCGCCTGGCACCTGGGGAGGCACCGGCGAGCGCTGCGCGTCCAGGACGTACACACGTGTGTTATCGAGCGGGCGGCCGATCGGCACGTGGACATCCGGACGGTCGGCTTCGACATCGATCAACGCCGTCGCATCCACGGTGACCTCGCTCGGCCCATAGTGGTTGGCGAGCCGGGAGTCTGGAAAGAGCCGCCGGAACTCCCGCGCCAGCTCCGAGCGAAGCGGCGCACCTCCACACATGACAAGGCGCAACGACGGGAGCGCCTCCAGCCGGCCGGCCCCACGCGCCGAGACCACACCCTCGAGGACGGTCGGCACACACTCCCAGATCGTCACGCCGTGCTGGCGAATGAGGCGGGCGATCACGAAGGGGTCCGTCGCCGATTCGCTCGGGGCGCTGATGGCGCGCACGCCGTGGGCCACCGGCCAGAAGAGGTCGATCACGGAGGCGTCGAAGCCGAGCGGCGTGACCCCGAGCACGACGTCGCCGCCGTGCAGCGGGTGCACCCGTTCTGTCGCGGCGAGCAGGTTGACGATCCCGCGATGCGCAATCTGAATGCCTTTTGGAACGCCGGTCGTTCCCGAGGTGAAGATGACGTACGCGAGCCGATCGAGCTCGACGCGAGGCCACGTCGCCGGAAGAGCGGTGACCGGAGCTTTTCCGCGCCGGCCCACGCGGACAACCGTGCGCCCCTCACCCACATCGTCGAGCGCCTCACCATCGGCGGCGAGCACGATCCTGGCGCCGGCAGCGGCCAGGATGGCCCGACGGCGCGCGGAGGGCCCGCGCGGGGCGATCGCCACGTAGGCGGCGCCCGCCTTCAGGACGCCAAGCACGGCGGCGGCCGCCGCCGGCGAGGGCTCCATCACGACGCCGATCCGCTCCTCCGGACCGACCCCCATCTGCAGAAGCCGCGCGGCGATGGCCGTGAACGCGTCGACGAGCTCGCGGTAGGTGAGCGCGGTGTCGTCCGATTGCACCGCGACGGCGTCTGCATGCCGGCGGGCCTGCGCTTCGACCAGCGCGTGCACGCCCTCGACGGACGGGATCGCGACGACCGGGCCCGACGACCGTTCGAGCGCAGCCGCGCGTTCGGACGCGTCCATGATCTCGTAGTCGACGAGCGGCCGCCCCGCGTCACGTACGACCTGCGACACGAGCCCGTCAAGCTGCCGCGCAAAGCGGCCGACGGTCTCGCGCCGGAAGAGGTCCGTGCTGTACTGGAACCGGACGAAGATGTGATCCCTGGCGTAATCGACGATGAGCGTCAGGTCGAACGGTGCCGTTCTGGCGTCGGCGGTGACGACGTCGTGCAGCGAGGCGATCTCGACGTCGCCGTCGAACCGGGTATCGACCGTCAGGCGGGTCTTCTCGTTCTGCAGCCCGTACATCACCGAGAACAGCCGGTTGCGCGAGCCGTCCATCGGCGGCCCGATCTCCTGAATCGCGAGAATGCTCGGATAGGCGTGATTGTCGTACGCCGCGATGGCCACGTCCCGCGTCCGGCGCAGCAGGTCCTCGAACGTCATCGTTGGGTTCACCGCCGCCCTCATGGGGAGCGCGGTGGCGAACAGGCCCATCATCGATTCAATGCGCTCGTCGTCGCGGTTCGCGATCGGCGAGCCGACCACGAAGTCCTCGCGACCGGTGAGCCGGTGGATCCACAGGTTCAGCACCGCCAGGAGCGCGATGTAGAGCGTGGCGTTCTGGGACTTCGCGAACGCCTCGAGTGCCTGCGACAGCTCCGGCGAAAAGTCGTGCCTCAGGTCGTCGCCCCTGAAGCTCTGAATCGGCGGCCTCGGGAAGTCCGCCGGCACATCCAGCGGGTCCGGGACGCTGGCGAACTGGTCGAGCCAATAACGCCGCTGGTCCTCGAGCCGGCCGGACTCGAGCGCCAGGTCCACCGACTCGGCAAAGTCGGTGTACTCGAACTCGAGCCGTGGCAGCTTCGGCGCCCGGTCCTGGCGCAGCGCGTTGTAACACTCGGCGAGCTCGCGCCACAGGATCATCGTCGAGGTCTCGTCCCAGATGATGTGATGCACCAGAAAGACGAGCAGGTGCCTCCGCCCCGGGAGCTCGACGAGCCGCACGCGGAAGAGCGGCCCGCGCTCGAAATCGAGCACGGTCGCGCTGACCTCCTCCAGGATGCGCTGCACGTCGTCGCGCCACTCCGCTTCGGGCACGTTGCGACGATCGACATAGAGGTCCTGCAGCGTGATCGGCAGCCGATCCGCGACGCGCATCACCGGCCGGCCGTCCACGGTCGTGAACGTCATCCGCAGCACGCCGTGGCGATCGACGAGCATCTGCCAGGCGCGCGCCATCCCGTCCACGCTGAGGTCGCCCGTGAACACCAGATGGAGACAGATGTTGTAGAAGGCGCTTTCCGGCGCGAGCTCGTGCAAGTACCACTCGGGAAGCTGGTACGCGGCGAGATTCCAGTGCTGCCGCTTCGGTCCCTTGCGCAGGAGCTCAACCGGCAGCCCGGCGCGGCGGCGGCCCGCGCAGGCGCCCGCCTCGGCGGTCATCGCCTCGACGCGCTCGGCGATGGCTTCGATGGTCTGCCGCTCGAAGATCGTCCGGACGTCCAGGTGAACGCCCAGGGCATTGCGGATGCGTGAGATCACCTGGATGGCAATGAGCGAATGGCCGCCGAGCGCGAAGAAGTTGTCGCGGACACCGATCCGCTTCACGCGCAACAGTTCGGACCAGATGTCGGCGAGGCGCCGCTCGAGGACCGTCCGCGGGCCGACGTACGCCTCGCCGACGTCGGGCCGGTCGACGGCCGGGGCCGGCAGCGCGCGCCGATTCAGCTTGCCGTTCGCCGTCATGGGCAGCGCATCCAGCATCACCAACGCCGACGGCACCATCTGCTCCGGCAGACGATCGGCGACGAACTGCCGCAACTGCGGCGCCAGCCGGGCGGCAAACTTGCCCTGCAGCGGGTTGCTCGTGTACGAGGCCCACGGCGCCGCCGGCTCGGCTGCCGCCGATGCCGAGTCCCGGACGGACACGCCCGGCCGCGTGAACACGACGTCGTAGCGGCCGTCGTCGGCGTCCGACCAGACGACGTGCACGTCCGCCGCGACGTCGGCGGCCAATGCCCAGAAGACCTCCGGGTCGACGCCGGGCGGGACGTGCTCCAGCGCGGCCCGCACCTCGCCGGCGGTCGGCAGCGGCCGGCGCACCAGCCAGTCCGCGGCCACGACGTCGCGTTCGAGCCTCGCGTTCGGCACGCCGCGGATGCCGACGGCGGCCGCGCCGTCGGCCAGTTGGGCCCGCACGGCTGCACCCATTGCCGCGACGTCGCCCGCGCAGCGTATCCACTGGATGTCCACGTCCCCAGCGGGTGGCGTGTCCACCTCGAGGATCACCTGGTAGCGGGCGCGCGTCAGCTCGTTGTGCGTGGAGCCGCGCTTCAGGCTGATGGCGAGGCCGGTGACACGCGGGACCTCACGACGGAACGCATGGAAGAATCGTGGATGGATCAGGAGCTCCTCTTCCCGCAGCATCCGCTGCCCGATCCGTTCCCGCAGAGCGGACACCGGCAGATCGTCGGGCGCATTGGACAGCTCGATCGAGGTATGCAGCGTGCGCAGCAGCCCGTAATGCCGGACGTCGCCGACGAACATGAAGCCGCCGGGCGCCAGCGCGTCGACCGCCCCCCGCAGCACGTTCACCAGATACTCGACGTGCGGAAAATACTGCACCACCGAGTTGAGAATGACGCCATCGAAGCCACCTCGAGGGATGCCGCTGAAGTCAGCCGCTTCCCTCTCCAGCAGGCGGACCTGCGGCAACGGACCGGTCGCCTCCAGCCTGGCGGACAACTGTTCGATCGCATGGGGCGAGAAGTCCGTTCCCCAGTAGCGGTTCGTCGTGGGAGCAATCCGTGCCAGAAGGAGCCCGGTGCCACACCCAATCTCCAGCACGGCGGTGGGCCGGCGGCCGAGGACGGCGGCCACGGTCCAGTCGCGCCACTCCTCCATCTCGGCGTCGCTCATCGGCTTGCCCGTGTAGCTGCTGTTCCAGCCCACGAACAGCGGGTCCTGGCCGGCCACTTCCGTCCGGTAGGTGTCCTCGAAGATCTCGTGCCAGGCCGACACGCGCTCGGCCTGCCAGTCACCGCCGCCGGCATCCGCCAGTTCGTCGGACCCGCGCGGGACGATGTAGCCGACGAGCTGCGGCTTGCCGGGCTCGTCCTCCCGCACGGTGACGACAGCTTCGCGCACGGCGGTGTGCTGTTCGAGGACGGCTTCGATCTCGCCGAGCTCGATGCGGTACCCGCGCACCTTCACCTGATCGTCGTCCCGCCCGACGAACTCGATCTCGCCGTCCGATCGGAGCCGGCCCAGATCGCCCGTCCGGTACAGGCGTCTGCCAGGCCGGTCGCCGAGCGGGTCGGGCAGGAACGCCGTGGCCGTCGCCTCCGCGTCGTGCAGGTACCCGCGCCCGACGCCGACGCCGCCGACATGGAGCTCTCCCGTCGCGCCGATCGGCTGCTGATTCCCGGCGCCGTCGAGCACGTGCACGCGCATGTTCGGCAGCGGGCGGCCGATCGGCATCCGAAGCTGCGTCAGCGGGGGCGGATCGGCAATCACGGCGTGCGTCACGTCGTCGGAGCACTCGGTGGGCCCGTACGCGTTCAAGAGCGGGACGCCCGGGCACCGCCGCAGCCACAGGCGCGTCAGCTCGGGCGAGAGCGACTCGCCGGTCGCGATCATCCACTGGAGCGCGGGGAGCGGGGTCCCCCGCGTGTCCGAGAGCTCGTCGATGAGCGGCCGGAGCAGGGATGGGACGACTTCCGCGACGGTGATATCGGCGTCTTCGAGCGCACGATGGAGCAGGCGCGGATCGCGCACCGTGGCATCGTCGATGATGTGCACCTGCCCGCCCACCAGGAGCGGCGCCAGAAACTGCCAGACCGAGATGTCGAACCACTGCGCGGCGGTCTGCGCCAGCCGGGTGGCATTGGTCAGGCCGAGGGCGTCGACCTTCGAGAACAGGTGGTTCACCATTCCGACCTGGTCGACCATGGCGCCCTTTGGCACCCCGGTGGAGCCGGAGGTGAACATCACGTATGCCAGGTCGCCAGTCGCGGCCTGCTGCGAGTGCCAGCGCGCCGGAACGGCGCGCTCCAGGACCTCGAGACGCTCGACGCACGCGTCGGGCATCGTGTCGACTGTACCCAGCAGGTCTTCGAGCTCGGGCGCGACCGCCAGGAGCCTCGCCCCGCTCTCGCGCAGAATCTGCGCGTGGCGCGCCGGCGGCTGCCGTGGATCGAGAGGCAGGTACGCGGCGCGCGCCTGAAAGATGCCGAGAATCGTCGCCAGGAACGCAATCGACCGGTGCGCGAGCACGGCGACGAGCTCGTCGGGACCCGCCCCCCGCGCGCGCAGGGCCGAGCCGATCGAAGCGGCGCGCCGTGCCAACTCGGCGTAGGTCGCGACCTCCGCGCCAAAGACCGCGGCCACCGCATCGGGCGTGCGCGACGCCTGCTCCAGGACGAGATCGATGAGCGGCCGGTCGAGCGGGAACTCCCGCGCCGTCGCGTTCCAGCCGGCCAGTTGCGCGCGCTCGCCTTCGTCGACGAGCGGAATGTCCGCAATCACGCTGCGCGGCTCCCGTGACGCCGCGTCGAGCACCCGGTCGTAGTGCTCGAGCAGGCGTTCGACGGTCGCGGCATCGAATAAATCGGTGTCGTATTGCACCGTGCCGGCGATGCGCCCGCCGTCGGGATGCAGGTTGATCTCGAGGTCGAAGCGCGACACGCCGATGTCGATCGCCAGCGGCGACGCCGCCGCACCTGGCAACACCACGTCCGCCAGGGCAAAGTCGTGCAGGGTGAAGTCGATCTGGATCAAGGGATTGATGCCAGGCGTCCTCTCGGGCCGCAGGCGTTCGACGACCTGATCGAACGGAACATCGGCGTTGTCGTAGGCGGCGAGCGCCGTGTCATGCACGCGCTGGACGGCGTCGCGAAACGTCATCGCGCCGGCGAGCTCGGTCCGCAGCGCAAGCTGATTGACGAAGAATCCCAGGAGCGGTTCGACTTCCTGCCGTCCTCGTCCCGCGAAGTCCGTGCCGACGACGATGTCCGTCTGTCCTGAGTAGCGATGGAGCAGAACGTTGAAGGCGGCGAGCAGCGTCACGAACACGGTGGTCCCTGCCTCGCGCGCGAGCGGCCGGAGCCGCTCGACGAGCTCCTCCGGCAGCTCGACGCGCATCGTGGCGCCGTTGCCGGATCGCACGGCGGGCCGCGCGCGATCGAACGGCAGGCCGACGAGCGTGGGGACGTCGGCGAGCTGCCGCGCCCAGTAATCGAGCTGCCGGTCGAACAGCGGGGTGGCGGCGACCTCGTGCTGCCACGCCGCGTAATCAGCGTACTGCACCGGCAGCGGCGGCAGCGCCGGCGCGGCCCCGCGACGTGCCGCCGCATAGAGGGTACTCAGCTCGCGCGCCAGAATCGCGCCCGACCACCCGTCGCATGCGATGTGGTGAACGACCAGCAGAAACACGTGCTCGTCGTCGCCGGTGCGGAAGAGCGCCGCGCGGAGCAGCGGGGCGTGCCGGAGATCGAACGGACGCCGCGATTGCTCGTACAGACGCCGCTGGCATTCACAGTCCCGCTCGGCAGGAGGCAGCCACCGGAGATCGATCACCGGCATACGGACCCGAGCCGCGGGGACAACGACCTGTTCCGGCTGGCCCCTCTCCGTTACGAACACGGTCCGAAGCACCTCGTGCCGCTCGATGATCGCGGTGAGCGCGCGCTCCAGCGCGCCGGCATCGACGCGCCCCACCAGCCGGAAGGGCATCGCGCAGTTGTAGTCGGCGGCCTCCGGGTCGACCTGACTCACGACCCAGAGGCGCCGTTGTCCGATCGACAGCGGCAAACGGCCCTCGCGCGGCATCCGGGTGAGCGGCGGCAGCGGCACGGCGTCGCGCCGGCGGCGAGCCTCGACGTGTGTCGCGAACGCTCTCAGCGTCGGGTGATCGAAGAGATCGCGCACCGTGAGCTGGACGCCGAGCGACCGGCGGGTGCGCGTCACGAGTCGCGTCGCCAGAAGCGAGTGGCCGCCGGCGGCGAGGAAGTCGTCGTCGCGGCCGAGCCGCTCGATCTGCAGGATCTCGCACCATAACCCGTGAAGAATCTGCTCGATCGGCGAACCGATGGCTTCCCGTGCCGCGCCGCCGTCGGCCATGAGCGGCAGCCGCTCGAGCGCCAGGCGATCCACCTTGCCCCCCGCCAGCCGCGGAAGCTCGGACAACGCCACGACATCCGACGGCACAGCCTGCCGCTGCAACCGCGACCGCAGGAATTCCAGCAGTTCAGCGGCATCGACGAGAGCCCCCTCCTTTGGCACGACGAACGCCACCAGGCGCCGGACGTCCTCCGGCTCGGACGGCGCGCCCTCCTCCAGCCACGGCGACAACCGGGCGGCGATCTGGGGCCGATCGGCGGCTGACAGCCGCGAGAGGCGATCGATCAACGTGTGCGCCATTCCCGCCTCAGAGATACGACTGGAGCGTGCCGCGCCGCCTGACGTCGAGTGTCGCGCAATGCATAGACCCGCCGAGCCGGTAGAACCCGTCGAAGGGGCACGCGATCGGCTGCAGCCCCCAGCTTCGGAACGCCCGAATGAGGGTCTCCTCGTGCGCGGCGACAATCACGCGCTTCTCGTCCAGCATGAGCACGTTCATGCTGAGCCACGGGCCGCTCATGTACAGCCGCGACAGGTCGGTGGTGCACGGCCGCGGCGCCTCGAAAATGTCCCAGCCGCGCAGCACCGGCGGCACCGTGCGGACGCGATCGGGATTCACAAGCAGCTTGCCCGGTCCGATAGGTAAGAAGGTCGTGTCGATGTGCATCGGGTGGGTGTCGGTGCATGTCAGCTCGTGCAGGCGGTACTCGGGCCCCAGGTGCCTGGCCAGCCACGCGACGCCGGACGCGTTCGTGACGTGCGACCTGATGTAGAAGAGATCGCGGCCGCAGCGGATGAAATCTGCGGCATCGAACGTCGGCTCGAGCTCGTTGATCACGTAGCGCATCGGCGCGCCGGGCGGCGGCTCGTCGTAATCCGCTTCGTACAGCTCGTCGGACAGTTGCGGGCGCGGCGCGGCCGACCACCGCGCGCCGGAGCGGAAGTACTCACGGAGCAGCGGGCGATAGGCGTGAACCTCGAAGTACCGCGATCGCCAGGCCATGGGCGTCTCGATGATCTCGTCGCCGACGACCAGCAGGAGATCTCGGGGCATCGCGGAGTACAGCCCGCCAGGGCTGGCCCAGTCCGGCGTCGCATACGGGCGCGCGTGGTCGAGCGGCTCGGGACGACGGACCCGCACGCCCTCGGCCTCCAGGATGTGGACGAGCGCCGCCAGATCGGCGCTCGCGCGTATCACGTCGTCGGACGGAAACGGCTGGCCCCCCCGTTGCTGGAAGAACTTCCACTGGCGCGACGGCATGGTTGCCTTCAGCGTAGAGTGCCAATGCGGCACGGCGGCGCCATCGGCCACGCCGACGATCACCTCTTCCAGGGGATCCCATTCGTTGTAAGAGCACACCGGTGACATGACCGGCGCGACGTGCGGGGACGTGGTGAGCATGGCGGACGCCTCAATGGGCTCGAGCGTGCGCGGCCAGGAGATGGTCCATGTCGTTCCGCGGCGCCGCGCGATCGGGGTCGTCCGACCTCGATCGCCGCATGTCGCGCAGGACCACCGCGGCGTCGGCGACGGCCGGATGCGTTCGCAGGATCGCCTCGATCTCCGTCAGTTCGACGCGCACGCCGTTCCACTTCACCTGTTCGTCGGCGCGGCCGACGATTTCGAGCGAGCCGTCGGCCCGGATCCGGCCGACGTCGCCGCTCCGGTACAACCGTGCGCCACGGTCACTGCTGAACCGATCCGGAATGAACCGCTCGGCCGTCTCCGCGGGCCGGCCGATATAGCCGCGCGCCAGCCCCCCGCCGCCGACGTAGACCTCCCCCGCCACGCCGATCGGCACCGGCTCCATGCCGCGATCCAGCATTCGGAGTGAGGCGCCCCCCACCGGCTGCGCGATCGCCGTGCCCGGGCCGTCCGGCCCAGGGACGCAACGGCTGAACGCCGTGTCGATCGTGACTTCCGTCTGGCCGTAGAAATTGAACAGGTCTGCCTGCGATGCGGCGAAAAAGCGAGCCTGGATGGACGGGAGCAGCGGCTCGCCCGAGCAGATGACCGAGCGGAGGGCGGTGCAGTCGCTGAACGCAGGCTCGTCGAGGAGCGCGCGAAGGACGCTCGGAACGACGCAGGCGACGGACACGCGCTCGGCGGCCATCGTCGCCACGACCGCCGCGGCATCGAGCGTCGGCGACACCGGCGGGATGACGAGACGCGCGCCGCTCGTGAGAGCCCGCAGGAATTCCCAGATTGACGCGTCAACGCTGAGGGACGCCGCGTTGATGAGCACGTCCCCGGGTCGAAGCGGGATGGCCTGCTGTTCCCACTCGAGACGGGCCGCAATCGACCGGTGCGAGATCATCACCCCTTTCGGGGTGCCGGTGCTGCCTGACGTGAAGCACACGTACGCGAGCTGGTCCGGATCGACCGGCAGCGACAGATCCTCCACCGCGTACGCGGCGAGGGCGTCCTGCTCGTTCAACTGAACGCGTTGCGGGATGGCCAGCCAGTCAGCGGCGCCGTCGTCGCGATCGGTGACGAGGTGCGACGCGACGGACGCGTCGGCGATGCGTCGCAGCCGGTCGGGCGGATCGTGGGCATCGAGCGGTACGTAGGCGGCGCCGGCCTTCAGCACGGCCAGCATCGCCACGACGGGTTCGACGCCGCGTTCGAGCCACACGGCGACGCGACTCTCACGTCCGGCTCCGCGCGCAAGGAGACAGCGGGCCAGCTGATTGGCACGCGCATTCACCTGCCCGTACGTGAGCGCCCGGCCCTGATGTGCCACGGCACCCTCATAGGGATTGCGCCGGACCCACGCCTCGAACCTCCGGTGCACCGCCGTGCCGGCGCTCTCGGGCACCCACTCCGATTCCCAGCACTCCTGCAGAAAGCATGCTTCGTCAGTGGTCACCCACGGGACGTCGCCCACCGGAGCATCCGGCGCCATCAGCAGCGCATCGGCGAGCCGGAGGTAGTGGGCGGCCAGACGCTCGACGGTCGGCCGGTCGAAGAGCTCCGTGCTGAACTCCCACCCCGTCCGCAACACCTCACCTTCGAAGACGATGAGCGAGAGCTCGTAGGCGGACACCGGATGACCGATGTCGAAGACCTCGGTCGCCAGCCCCGGCAGGCGAAGCGTTGCCCTCTGCTGCAGCGTGAACATCACCTGGAAGAGCGGCGTCCGGTGCGGATCGCGCTGGACGCCTGCCGCCTCGAGGAGCTGTTCGAACGACAGCGCCTGGTGGGCGAGCGCGCCGACTGTGGCCGCGCGTGCGCGTCCGAGCAGGTCGCGAAAGGTCGGCCTGTCGCTGAAGTCCAGCCGCAGCGGCACCGCATTGGCGAACAGGCCGACGACCGACTCGAACTCGGCGCGGGGCCGGTTCGCGACCGGCGTGCCGATGACGATCGTCTCGTCGCCGGAGTACCTGTGAAGCAGCACGCCGAAGCAGGTCAGCAGCAGCGAGTAGAGCGTCGCGCCGTGATCGCGGGCGAACGTGCCCAAGCGCTGCGCCTGATCGGCGGACACGTCGAGCCAGACGTGTCCGCCTGTCGCCGTTCGCCTGGCCGCCAACGGCCTGTCGGCGGGCAGCGTGGCGGCGGGCGGCACGCCGGCCAGCGCCCGGCGCCAGTAGCGGCGCGCCGGCTCGAGAGCCGTGCCGGTCAGCTCGCGGCGTTCCCATTCCGCGAAGTCGGCGTACTGAAGCGTCGTGCGGAGTTGCGGGGCAGGCGCCCCACCCAAGAACGCTCCGTAGTAGACGGCGAGCTCCGACCCGAGGACCTCGAATGACCAGCCATCGGTGATGATGTGGTGCATCACGATGAGCAGCACAGCCTCGTCCGGGGCGACGACACACAGCCGGACGCGCCAGAGCGGCCCGTTCCGCAGATCGAACGGCTCATCGACGGCGGCGCGGAGCCGTGCCCGCAGGCCCTCGGCGCCTTCCGCCGTTGCCGTCTCGACCGGGACCAGCGCCGCCGGCTCGAGGTCGGCGGGTGCCGGCCAAATCACCTGCACCGGCTCGCCGGCCTGTTCGTCGAACGTGGTCCGCAGCGCTTCATGGCGCGCGACCAGGGCGCCGAAGGCGCGGCCAAGCGCGCGCGCGTCGACGGGGCCGCGCAGAACGAAGGCGGCGGCCACGTGATAGACGGTACGGTTCCACCCGAACTGCTCGAACCAGAGACGGGCTTGTGCGGATGAAGCTCGCACCGGGCGGACGCGGGCGACATCGCTCTCGTCCGGGCTGCTGCGCATCACGTGGTGTGGCATGGAGAGATCCCGCCGTCGATGATGGGAAGCGTGGAATCAGACGGGCGCCGGTGCTCGTTGCCCCGTCGTCGTGCCGATAGTCACCGCAGATGCCGGGATGACCCGCGACGCTTGCTCCTGCACATCGCGATCGGCCTCGAACTTGTACTCGTACAGCTCTCCGGCGTAGTTGCGCACGACCAGACGGTCGGGTTCCTCGGCGACGACATACTGCGGTCCTACGGGCACCTTGCCCCCGCCGCCAGGCGCGTCGACGACAAACGTGGGTACGGCGTAGCCGCTCGTATGCCCTCGAAGGTTCTCGATGATCCGAACTCCGGCGCTCGGAGGCGTCCGGAAGTGCGACGTCCCGCGGACGGGGTCGCACTGGTAGATGTAGTACGGCCGCACCCGGTTTCGCAGCAGCCGGTGCACGAGCGCCTTCATCGTCGCCGGGTCGTCGTTGATCCCCTTGAGCAGCACCGTCTGTGAGCCGAGCGGAACGCCGCTGTCCGCGAGCATCGCGCAGGCGCGCTCCGCTTCGGGCGTCACCTCGCGCGGGTGGTTGAAGTGCAGGCTCATCCACACCGGGGCATGCGTGCGCAACACTCCGCAGAGCGACTCTGTGACGCGGAACGGCAGCGTGACCGGCGTGCGCGTCCCGATCCGGAGGAACTCGACGTGCGGGATCGCGCGCACGCGGTCGAGCACCGCATCGAGCCGCTCGTCCGAGAGGCTCAAGGGGTCGCCGCCCGAGATCAGGACATCGCGGACCTCGGGATGCGCGCGAATGTAGTCGAGGGCCCTGTCGACGTTCGCCTGCCGGCTGTACCCGGCCGTGGTCCCGACGACGCGGCTGCGGGTGCAGAAGCGGCAATACATCGCGCAGTACTCAATCACGAGCAGCAGCACGCGGTCCGGGTACTGATGGACGAGCCCCGGCACGGGCATGTGCCGGTCCTCGGCCAACGGGTCGATCAGATCGGTCGGCGCCGTGAAGAGCTCGTCGTCGACCGGCACGGCCTGGCGCCGAATCGGACAGTTGGGATCGTCGGCATCCATCAGCGCCGCCCAGTAGGGCGGAATCTGCATCAGAAAGCGGTCGGCCGGCTGCTCCACCGCCCGGCGTTCGGACGGGCTGAGCGCGAGCACCTGCTCGAGCTCGGCGAGGGTCTTCAACCGGTGCTGCATCTGCCATTCGTATGAAGACCAGTCGGAATCAGGGACGTCCTTCCAGAGCGGAATCTCGAATCGGGAGCGGACTGCCATAGCCTCACCTTCCACGTCAGCGCGAGGCGCTGCTGCGAATGTCGTCGACGCGGAGCCGTCCGCTGCCGCGCAAGGTGTCGAGAGCGATCTCGGCCGTGCACACCACGGCTACTCCGTTCAGCGTCAGCGCGCCTTCGAAGCGAACGACGCCGGTTTGCCGCCCGAAATCGGCGCCGCGGGTGTCGACAGCGCGAGGATCGAACCGGATCGGCAGGTCGGTCGTCCCGTTCGCGCCGAAAAATCGGAGGTGCACCGAGCCGCGGTCGATCCGATCCTTGAGCGCCCGTGCGCTGCGGTCGGGTCGCAGCAGCGGCTCGACCGGATGATCCCGCGCCGCGAGCCGGACGACGAGGTCGTCCTCCGGCGGCGGCTGAGACTCGGTATCCGCATTCGACACCGCATCCACGTGACGCGCCGCCTCGGCCGCCGCCCGCACCGAGCGCGGCCGCATATCGGTCCACACGGTGCGAATGTGCTCGAGGCACTCCGTGCGCAGGCCCTGTTTGCCTGCGTCGCGCCACCCCGCCGGAATCCGCTTGGCGGCGGGCCAGATGGAAAACTGCTCCTCATCGTTCACGACGACCCGGTACTGCGTCGTCCCGTCACGATGGCCTTCGGTCGCTGCCATGCACACCTCGCTCCTCTACACGGGCACGCCGTGCGCAGATGCGTCGTCGACGGCGCCGGTCTCCTGTGTGTTGCGCTGGAGCGACGCCGCCAGCCCGCGCACGGTCGGTGTCTCGAAGACCGTGCGGACGTCGACATCCACCCCCATCCGCACGCGAATGCGGTTGACCAGGCGCGTCGCGAGGAGCGACTGCCCTCCGAGAGCGAAGAAATCGTCGTCCCGCCCCACGTCCGTCCGTTGCAGCACGTCTGCGAAGAGCGCGCGGAGCGTCGCCTCGTCGCCATCGGGCTCCTCGATGGGCGCCGTCCGTGGTGGCGCCATGGGCGCTCGCTCGCTCAAGGCGGCGCGATCGATCTTGCCGTGAGGCGTCAACGGCCACTCGTCGACGAGCTCGATGAACGAAGGGACCATGTAGACGGGCAGATGACGCTGCAGGTACAGCCGCAACGCCTCCACGACGGCACCCTGCCGTGGGATGACGTATGCCACGAGCACCCGGGCGTCCGCTTCCCCGCGCGCGACGACAATGGCGTCGCCGACACTTTCGTGCTCGCGCAGCCGCGACTCGATTTCGCCAAGCTCGATCCGGAATCCCCGCACCTTGACCTGCAGATCGGTCCGTCCGAGGAACTCCAGCGATCCGTCGGGACGCCAGCGCACGAGATCTCCGGTCCGGTACATGCGCGATGCTGGCGCGCCGTACGGATCCGGGAGAAACCGGTCGCCGGTCCAGTCAGGTCGTGCGAGATAGCCACGGCCGACTGCCGCGCCGCCGATGTGCAATTCACCAGGTACCCCGATCGGCACCGGTTCGAGGCCCGCGCCGAGCACGTAGATCCGTGCGTTCGGGAGACGCCGGCCGATGGGAACCGTGGAGCCTCGAGGCTCGTCCAGCTCCCCCCGCCGAACGTGGTGCAGCGTCGTGTACACCGTCGCTTCCGTCGGTCCGTAGCCGTTCCACACGTCCGCGCCGGCCGCGCACAGCGTTCGCGACAGGCCGGCCGGGAACGGCTCACCGCCGGCAAGGACCCGGACGCCGCAGAGGGCCTCGGGTTCGTGCTGTGCCAGAACGGCGAGATGGCTCGGCGTAATCTGCAGCGAGGTGGCGGATGCCCCCCGCAGCAGAGTTCGCAGGTGTCCGGCGTCGCGCACCTCCTCACCGCCCGCGACGATCACCTGCGCCCCCTGGGAGAGCGGCAGCAGGAGGTCGAACAGCGAGATGTCGAACGTCAGGTTCGTCACGGCCACGTGCCGGTCGTTCTCCGCAAACGGCAGCGGCGACGTGACGGCTGCGGCAAAGGACGCCAACGCGCCCTGTTCGACCATCACTCCCTTCGGCGTTCCGGTCGAGCCTGACGTGTAGAGCACGTAGGCGAGGTCGCGTGGCGATCTCCGGTCCGGCACGGCGGGCGGGGTGGCCGGCATCCGTGACAACTCGCGCAGGAACGACGGTGAGCCGAGGTCGAGCTGCGGAACGCCTGGCAGATCGGCGCCGGTGTCGCCGTCGACGAGCAGCAGCGGCGGGACCGCCTCCTCGATCATCAGCGCCAGTCGCGCCCGAGGGCACGTCGGGTCGAGCGGCAGGTATGCAGCGCCCGTCTTCACCACGCCCAGCAGCACGACCACGCTCCCGCACCCACGCCGGCACGCCAAGCCGACAATGTGGCCGGGGCCGACGCCGCGTCGCATCAGCGCATGCGCCAGCCTGTTCGCCGCGGTCTCGAGCGCACGGTACGTCAGCACGTCGCGCTCGCAAACGATCGCGGTGGCGTCAGGCGTCCGCCCGGCCTGGTTGCTGACCTTCTCCGGCAGCGCGAACCCGTCTGCCGCGACAGGATCGTTCCACCCGTGCAGCATGCGCCACCGCTCGTCCTCGGGCAGGACCTGCATTTCACCGAGCGCGCGGTCGGGATGCGCGCCGAGCTGGTCCAGCAGGTGCGAGTAGTGGCGGGCCATCTGTTCGATCCGCCAGCGATCGAACAGATCCGTGTTGTAAACCCAGTAGAACGACAGTTTGCCGTCGTCCTCGAACGCATGCAGCTCCAGGTCGTAGCGCACCGGCAGGTCGTCGCTCCTGACCGGCTCGACGACGAGATGGCCGAGGCGCGATTCGGCGGGCGGGCGCCGGTGCATCGCGAACAGCACCTGCACGACGGGGGGGACGTTCAGTTGCCGCCGCGGCGCGAGCTCGGCGACCACACGCGAGAACGGCACGTCCTGGTGGTGGTAGCCCTCGACCGCGTTCTGTCGCACAGCGGCAACCAGCTCCCGCGCGGTGATCTCCCGGCGCACCCGCATCCGCATCGCCAGCGTGTTCACGAAGAAGCCGATCAAGGGTTCGAGCGCGAAGTCCGTCCGGTTCGCGGCCGGCGTGCCGACGGCGATGTCCTCCTGGCCGCTGTAGCGGGACAGCAGCACGCCGAACGCGGCGAGCAGCACCATGTTCAATGTGGCCTGCGTGTCGCTCGTCAACGCGCGCACCCCGGCAAGCGCGGGTCCGGAAAGGGCGGCCTCATGCACGCCGCCGTGGTAGGTTTGCGTCGCCGGGCGCGCGCGATCGGCGGGGAGCTCGAGTCGATCCGGCAGCGCCGCCAGCCGCGCCTTCCAGTACGCAACGCCCCCGGCGAGCTCCTGGCCTGCGAGCCACCGCCGCTGCCAGATGGCGAAGTCCGCGTACTGGATTCCCAACGGCGGCAGAGGATTCGCCCGTCCCTCGGAAAACGCCTCGAAGAGCGTGGCCAGCTCGCGGTTGAATATCTCCTGCGACCACCCGTCGAAGACGATGTGATGCACGCTGCGGAGGAAGACGTGATCCGCGTCGTCCAGCCTCAGCAGCCGGGCGCGCAGCAGCGGCCCACGCGCCAGGTCGAATGGCGTCTCCCGCTCCTCGCGCAGTGCCTCGGCCACCCGCTCGGTCTGCGAGAGTCTCCCGAGCCCCCTGAGGTCCTCGACCGGCACACCGATCTCGAGGTGCCGCGCAATGATCTGAGACGGCTCGCCGTCGAGCTCGGCAAACCGCGTACGCAGGCTCTCATGCCGTTCGACGACGGCATTCACAGCCGCGCGCAAGGCGCCCGTGTCGAGCGGCCCGCGCAGGCGCCACGGCTGAAGCATGGTGTACTGCGTACTGCCCTTTTCGAGCCGATCGAGGAACCAGAGCTGCTCCTGCCCGTACGACACCGGCACGCGACGCGGGCGCGGCTGCGGCGTCAACGGCGGGCGCGGCTGGCGCTCCCGCAGCGGAGCCGGCCGGCCCGCCGCACGATCGATGCGATCGCTCATGATTCCGGCTCTCCCCCGCGCACGGTCACCGCGCGCCCGAATCGGCGTCCATCTTCCGCCGCAGGCTGAGCGGACGCATGTCGGTCCACAGCTCATTGATGCGGGCCAGGCACTCCGCCTTCGGCCCCTCGACGCCGACCGCGTTCCACCCCGCCGGAATCTGCTTGTGCGTCGGCCAGATGGAATACTGCTCCTCGTGGTTGACGACCACTGTGTAGGTCGTGCGGTCTTCCTCGTGTGCAGTCATGCGATCCCGTCCTTCCCGCGAAGCGCGTTCGACCGGGTCGGAATGGCCAGACCGCCGCCGCTCTCACGCAGGGCGATGCTGGCGCGGACGATACCCGGCCACTGCTCGAGCAGACGGCCGAACTGCCTCAAGTACGCGACGGTGCGCTCCATTCCCCCTCGGAGATCGGTGTTCTTCAGACACTCGACCGGCACGTGATACCCGGCGTGCCTCCCCGCTCTCTTCCAGAGCTCCAGTGCGTGCCGCGCGTCGGCCGCCCAGAACGGCGCGGCCGTCTGGCCCCCATGCAACTGGCGCTCGAGCGCGGCGAACTGCTCGCCAACCAGGCGCATCACCGCCGAACGGATGCACGCATCGGCGTGCTCGAACGAATCGGAACCGAGAGCGGCGAGCCTGCGGCCGAGCATCTGCATGCTCGCGCCGGCATCGTCCACCGGCAGATCGGCGGAGAGCGCCAGCACCACCGCGGTGGTCACGACGCACAAGTCGGTGCCGAGCGCCGCGGACACGACATCGCGCGCACGGAACTGACGGGACTCGACCGGCTCGTGCGGCATCGCCCATGGCACGTGGCCGAAACAGGCGTCCGGCACGCACGCGCCGGCCAGGACACCGAACACAACGTCCTGTCCCCGGCCAATCGGCGGAAACGGCGGGGCGATCTGCGTGTTGTCCAGGCCGAAGAACGTCCCCATCATGTTCATCGACCGATCCACGACCGCATACGACTCTGCGACACGAAGCACGGTCCGGGTTCCGCAGGCTGCCCGGTAGTGCTCTGCCGAGCGGGTCAGTTGTCCCAGCGATCTGTCCCGTAACCACAGATAGGGAGCTGGCGACCGCCATCCGCAGTCGCCCGCCAGCCCCGAGAGCGTGACGACGATGCGCCGCGGCGCGAGGCGGGCGGCGAACGCCGCGGGCGCCACCGCGTCGACCCGGACCGGCTCGTTCCGAGCGGCGAACTCGGCAACGCACGCCTGGGCGGTTCGACCGAGGAGCCGCTCGTGAACCGCGAGGACGCCGTCCGCGCGCCATGACCCATCGTTCCGCACCGCATCGTGCGTGTCGTAGGTCCATAAGTCGCACGGGAACACCGGATCGGTGGCGCGCTCGGCGAGCGTTGCCAGCCGCAAGCCCGGCTTCAGCGCGGGTGAGGGCCTGACGGCGGCGTCGGTGTCATCGTCAACGCTCAGGAGCAGGCGACCTGCGGATTCAAGGAGCACGGCGTTGCGGTTGCAGCCGACGGTGCGTTCGTTCCACGAGCGGCCCAGCAGGCCGAACTCGAGCACGTCCGGCGGGAAGCCGGCCTGCTCCAATCGGCGGACGAACCGCTGCCGTTCGATCGGTCCCACGTACCAGATGGGCGTGCCGCGATGGCGTTCGATCTCCCGGAGCACGCGGGCGTTCTCGGCCCGAATTTCCGGACATGATGAATCGTCGAAGACCGTCAGTTGCTCCGGCGGCGCGCGATGGTCGACCACCGTGGCGTATCCGTCCAGGACGCGCGCCAGCCTGGCTGGACGGTCGCACGTCAGAACGGCGATTTCGGCGATCCCCATCGGTCAGCCACCGGGCCGCGACGGACGCGAGGTTCCGCGGGCCACGTGTGCACGGGCAACTCCGGCCGGCAGGTTCACACGAGCTCGCGCGAGCGCTCACCGAGCTGGTCGGCCAGCGCTTTCGCGACGAGCGCCACACTCGGGGCTCCCGACAGCAACAGGGCGAGCGGCAGATTCACCTGAAACTCATGATTGAGCCGCGTCACGATCTCCATGGCCAGCAGCGAGTGGCCGGCGAGGTCGAAGAAGTTGTCGTCCACGCCGACCTGCGGCACGTCGAACGCCTGGGCCCAGACGCGGCTCACCGCCGCCTCGAGCGCCGTGCGCGGCGCGACGTACTCCAAGTCGCCGTCCGCCGCTCGCGACGGCGGGGGCAGCTTCTGGCGATCGACCTTCCCGCTCGCGGCGAGAGGCAGAGCGTCGAGCAGCACGATCGACGCCGGGACCATGAACTCAGGCAGCAGAGCCGCCAGCCGCTGCTTCAACGACGTTCGCGTGACGGTCGGATCCGCGACCACGTACGCCGCCAGCATGTCGCTGCCGTTCGCCGCGTCGACACGGACGACGACGCAGTCGCGAACGCCGTGGCATCGGCGAACCGCCGAGGCGACCTCGTCGAGCTCGACTCGGAACCCGCGAATCTTCACCTGATGATCGCTGCGCTCGAGGAATTCGATGGCGCCGTCGGCACGATGACGGCCGATGTCTCCCGTTGCATAAAGCCGCCCGGCGCCCTCGTCGCCGAACGGATCTGGAACGAAACGTTCGGCGGTCAGGTCCGGCCGGTTCAGGTACCCGCGGGCCAGCGCGACGCCGCCGATGAAGATCTGCCCCTTGGCGCCGGGAGGGACCGGCTCCAGATTCTCGTCGAGCACGTGCAGCCGCACGTTCGCGATCGGACGGCCGATCGGCACACGGGCATCGCCGGTTCCCGGCCGGCACGGCCACCAGGAGACGTCCACGGCCGCCTCGGTCGGCCCGTACAGGTTGAACAGCTCGGCGCCGAGCCGCTCGCCGAACCGGCGTTGTGTCGCCTCCGGCAGCGTCTCGCCGCTGCAGATGACACGACGCAGTGTGGTGCAGCCGCTGAGATCGGGCGCCTCCAGCAGGACGCGCAGCATCGGCGGAACGAAGTGGACGGTCGTGACCTCGTGAGCGCGGATGGCGCCGACCAGGTAGTCGGCATCGCGGTGGCCGCCGGGCTTCGCGATGGCGAGCCGTGCGCCGGCGGTCAGCGGCCAGAACAACTCCCACACCGAGACGTCGAAGGTGAGCGGCGTCTTCTGGAGCACGGTGTCCGTCTCATCGAGCCGGAAGGCATCCTGCATCCACTGCAAGCGGTTGCAGATCCCGGCGTGGGTGTTCATGACGCCCTTCGGCTTGCCGGTCGATCCCGACGTGTAGATGACGTAGGCGAGGTCCAGCGGCGATGGCCGTTGCGGTGCGCGTGCGGCTCCCTCCATCGCCCGCCCGTGAGCGGCGCCCGAGGTGACATCGATCCACGGGATCCCGAGCGCGCGGACGCGTTCACGGGTGTCCTCCTGGGCGAGCAGCACGGCCATGCCGGAATCCTGAATCAGCTCCCGGAGGTACGCTTCCGGATAGTCCGGGTCGACCGGTACGTACGCGCCGCCTGCCCTCAAGATCGCGAGGAGGCCGACGAGCAGATCGATGCTGCGATGCATGCAGACGCCGACTCGTGAGTCGGGGCCGACGCCGATCGCCTGAAGACGGCGTGCCAGCGTTCCGGCGCGCTCCATCAGAGCGGCGTAGCTGAGGCGATCGTCCCCGAACAGCAGGGCGCAGGCCCCGGGGGAGCGCGCGGCCTGGCGTTCCACGAGCTCGTGCAGGAGCACGTCCCGCTCGTACGCCGCCCGCGTCGCGTTCCAGTCGTACAGGATGCGCGACCGCTCGTGGTCGTGCAGCGTCTGCATCTCCAGGAGCGGGCGGTCCCACCGGGCGCTGACGAGCTCTGCCACGCGTACGAAATGCGCGAGCAGCCGCCCCGCCGTCTCCGGCGCGAACAGCCGCGCGTCGAACTCGAGCGTCGCCGCGAGCCCGCGCGGCGCCTCAGTCACGAGGAGCGACACGTCGAACTGGCTGGTCCCGGACTCCAGGGCCATCGACTCCCAGCGGAGCGGGCCGAATGGCACGACGGCGCCGGCGTGCCCGATCCAGAGCGGCGCTGTTTCCACGCCGGTGAACCGCTGGCCGCGGTAAAGCGCGAACAGCGCCTGGACGAGGGGCGTCCGACTCGCGTCGCGCGCCGGGGCCAGCCGCTGCACCAGGAGCCGGAAAGGAAAGGCCGCATGATCCAGCGCTTCGAGTACCGTTTTCCGCACGCGAGCGACGAGGCCGGCAAACGTCTCGCGCGGATCGATCGTGGCCGACAGCACGACGAGGTCGGCGAAATGGCCCACCGTGCGTGCGAACTCCGGCCGATGCCGGCCGCTCACCGGTGAGCCCACCCAGACGAGGCGCTGCCCGGTGTATCGATGGAGCAGTACCAGATACACGGCGAGCAGCGTCACGTACAT
>JBOGIW010000406.1:0-12251 GCA_050748045.1 Vicinamibacterales bacterium
GCACGGTCCATCTCCTTCAGTCGTGCGGGCTCGTGATGCTGCGCTACGACGCGGATCACTCGCGCGGTCTCCCGGTACAACTCGAGGAGGAGCCAGAACTGGTGCCGGCTGCTTGATGTCAGAGGTGCCTAGTTGTGCCGCAGCAGGCTCCTGACGAGACTTCACGGACCGAGCGTATCAGGTCTTGCTTGTACGCGGCTCTCGTTTCTACGGCTGCGTTGGGCTGGAACCTCGTTCAGTACTTCGACCGTAGGCCTATCATCCGCGTTGGGTTCACGCCTGCTGTGGCGCAGTTTGCTGACCAAAGGGATAAGACGACCAACGAACGACCGATTCTCGCGGTCAAGCTGAGGGTGTTCAACGAAGGGTCGAAGCCTCTTTCGATCTACACGTTGCGTGCGGATTTGGAGACCGATGGGTCCGACGTGAAGCAACCGTTCCGTCCAGCCGCATTCGAGTTGCAGGGTTCTCCCGTAAAGCTAGCTGAAGGTGACGTTGAAACGTTCGAACGATCCTCGAACGACCTCGAGGCGTTTCGGTGCCCAGGCGCTGCCTAGCAGCCCGTGGTGTGCGCCGGGATAAACCGGCGTGGAGTCGTGAATGAAAGAGTCATACAGGAAAAGAGTAGCGACCCATCCTGACCCCGAGTCATGCGTGGCCAGCCGCAAGGCTACCACCGAAGCGTTGACAGGGGCACCTGCAGGCAGGGTATTGAGCTGCGAAATAATCGCATCCGGAGTGCCCACGCCGTACCACGTGGCGGAAGGCCATGTCGCACGAGACGCTAGCGCGAGCCTCGTGCGGACTCTGCGCAGTCTGAGACCCCAGGCATGTAGGGAAACTCCACGCACGAGAACCGGGAGACCCCATCGACGCCCGTCGGCGATCGTCCGGCAGGCCGGCTGGAGAAGGGCATGAGCCCGAAGTCCAGCACGCACGTTGATGGGGAGTCGGACGGTCGCATAGTACCGATGAAGGGCGCGAACAAGGACGGGCAGCCGTCGGCGGAGCGCCCGGAGGGAAGGCGGCCGACCAAGGAGAACACCGAGCAGCCGACCCCGCCCCGGACACAGAGCCGGACCCGCGAGTCGAGCGGTCTGCCCGGTGTGCGCGATGTCGCACGAAAGGAGAAGCGAACACGGTTCACCGCGCTGCTTCACCACGTCACGGTCGAACGCCTGCGAGACAGCTTCTATGCGCTCAAGCGAGAAGCCGCCCCCGGGGTGGACGGCATGACGTGGCGCGAGTATGAGACGGACCTGCGGGCGCGAGCGGAGGACCTTCACCGCCGCGTCCATGCGGGGACGTATCGAGCGCAGCCTTCCAAGAGAGCCTACATCCCGAAGGCCGATGGACGGCGACGTCTCCTGGGCATTGCTGCCCTGGAAGACAAAATCGTCCAGCACGCGGTCGGGGCCGTCCTCGCGACCATCTACGAGGCGGACTTCTTGGGGTTCTCCTATGGGTTCCGACCGGGGCGCAGTCAGCATCACGCGCTGGATGCCCTGTGGGTGGGACTCATGCGGAAGAAGGTGAGCTGGGTGCTCGACGCCGACATCCGTGCGTTCTTCGACACGATGGACCACGGGTGGATGATGCGGTTTCTCGAGCATCGGATTGGCGACCGACGGATTCATCGCCTGATGCGCAAGTGGCTGAGGGCGGGAGTCTCGGAGGACGGGACCTGGACGAAGACTGAGGTGGGGACGCCGCAAGGAGCAGTCATTTCGCCGCTCCTGGCGAACGTGTACCTGCACTACGTGTTCGACCTTTGGGTCCGGCGATGGCGGCGTCGTTCGGCCACCGGCGACATAATAGTCGTGCGGTATGCCGATGACATCGTTCTGGGATTCGAGCACCGGGCAGATGCCGAACGGTTCCTCGAAGAGTGGAGGGACCGTATGCGGTCGTTCGGGTTGGAGCTCCACCCGGACAAGACGCGCCTGATTGAGTTCGGGCGCCACGCAGCCGAGCAACGGAAGCGGCGAGGCGAGGGCAAGCCGGACACGTTCGACTTCCTGGGGTTCACGCACATGAGTGGAACCACACGGAAGACCGGCCGGTTCATCGTCAAGCGCCAGACGATCCGCAAACGTCTCACAGCGAAGCTTCACGCGCTGAAGGCGGAGCTCCGACACCGGTGGCATACGCCAGTCCCACAACTCGGGCAGTGGTTGCGCTCGGTTGTGCAAGGCTGGTTCAACTACCACGCGGTGCCGGGCAACATGGATAGCCTGAATGTCTTCCGCAGTCAGGTCCTTCGGTACTGGTTCCGCGCCCTCCGGCGACGGAGTCAACGCCGCCCGATGACCTGGGCCCGGTTTCTTCGTCTGGTTCGTCGCTGGCTTCCGAGCGCCCGGATTCTGCATCCGCATCCGAACGTGCGCTTCGACGCTACTCATCCAAGGTAGGAGCCGTATGCAGCAATCCTGCATGTACGGTTCTGTGCGGGGGGCGGCGGGTGACCGTCGTCCCTACCGCGACGCAAGTCCGGCGTCGCACCGAGGCCGGCGAGGCGCCCCGCCGGCAAGGCGCGACGACAGAGAATATCGGGAATATTTGAGGGAGTCGCAACGCAGCGAGCCGGGATGCCCCGCCCGGGAATTATGCGACCCATCACGGTTCCAGGGGACTAGCCCGTTATGCGGGGGCACAACGAGTACAAAGTTCGCGTTCCGGGCCGCATAACGGGCTAAAGCTCGCGCAGCCCGTGCGCGCGCACCAGAAACCACCCCGCCACGAGGCCCAGCACTATGCCGTTGACCGTCAGCACGGCGGGCGCCGATGTCTGGTTGGCAGCCCATCCGGCCACGAGGCTCCCGAGCGGCATGCCGCCCCGGAACGCCACCAGGTAGATGCTCAGGACCCGTCCCCGCATCTCGTTTGGCGCGATCAATTGCGCCAGCGACGTGGTCAGCGATGTCGTCATCACCAGGAGCGCGCCGGCGCCGACGAGCAGCAACTCGCTGAGCCACAACAGCCGCGAGGCGGCGAAGACGACGACGACGACGCCGTAGGCGAACTGGACGGTGAGGAGCGTCCGTCCCATGTGCGCGAAGTAGCCCATCCAGGCGACGACGAGCGCGCCGGCGACGGCGCCCGCTCCGGCAAAGGCCATCAGGTGCGTGTACAGGCCGACGTCGCCCTCGAACACGCGCTGCGCGAAGAGCGGGAGGAACGTCAGCAGCGGGTACCCGAGGAACGTCGTCGTGAACCCGACGAGGATCAGGGCGATGAGCGGCTTCTGCGCGCGGACGTAGGCGAAGCCCCCCTGAAGATCGTCGCGCATCCGCCAGCCCGAGGCGACCGGCACATGGCGCGTGTGCAGCGAGAGGATCGCGACGATGACCGCCAGGAACGAAAGCCCGTTGAGGCCGAAACAGGCGACCATGCCGAAGGCCGCGAGCGTCGCTCCCGCGACGAGCGGGCCGATCACGCGCGCCACGTTGAACTGGATCGAATTGAGCGCGATGGCGTTCGGCAGCGTGTTCTTCTCGACAAGCAGCGGGATGAGCGACTGGTACGCGGGGCCGCCGAACGCCTGCGCGAAGCCGGTGAGCGCCGAGAGCACCAGCACGTGCCAGATGCGGACGAAGCCGAGATAGACGAGGAGCGCCAGCGCGAACGCCGCGCTCATCTGGACGAACTGCGAGGTGACGAGAAGGC
Source organism: Vicinamibacterales bacterium (assembly GCA_050748045.1). Classification (GTDB taxonomy): domain Bacteria; phylum Acidobacteriota; class Vicinamibacteria; order Vicinamibacterales; family UBA2999; genus CAVYVZ01. The sequence goes on from JBOGIW010000406.1 coordinate 3,667, forward strand.
GGCGCCGATCGTAGCGGTCGGCCACGACGCCCCCGACCAGCGTGAAGAGCAGGATCGGCAGCTCGCCGAGAAACGAGTCGAGGCCGAGGTAGAAGGCCGACGAGGCGCCGGCGAGCGTCAGCACGAGCCAGTTCTGCGCGACCTTCTGCATCCAGGTGCCGACGCTGGAGGTCATGGCGCCGACCCAGAGCACGCGGAAGTCGCGGGAGGCGAGGGCGGCAGCCAGCCGCTGCAGGGGGGACAAGGCTCTTGATCTTATTCGCAACTCCCAACTCTCAACTCCCAATCCTCAACTCCCAACTCTCAACTCCCAATCCTCAACTCCCAATCTCCAACTCCCAACTCCCAACCCCTCAAACTCCCAACTCCCAACTCCATCCTCAACTCCCAATCCTCATCCGCCCTCCGCGGTCCGCCATCCCAATCCATCTCGCATCCGCCTCTCCAACTCCCAATCTCCAAACTCCCAATCTCCAACGCCCAACTCCCAATCCTCAACTTCCAACTCCCAATCCGCCTCCGCAGTCCGCCATCCCAATCCGTTCTCTGCATCCGCCATCCGCCATCAACTCCCAATTTCCAACCCCCCCAATCTCCGAATCCTCCAATAGGGGGCATTGCGGAGCTGGGATTGGGGAATGGGGTTGGGTGGGATTGGGGATTGGAAGTTGGGGTGAATTGAGAAAGTTGAAAGTTGGGGAATTGGATTGGGGGGATTGGGGGGATTGGGAGTTGGGATTGGGAGTTGGGGTGGGCTTGGAGGTGGGGATTGGGAGGTGGGAGTGGGAGTTGGGAGTTGAGTTGAGATCCTCCCGGATATTCGCTATATTTTCGCTTTGGGCGAAAATCATGGCGAAAGAAGCGCTGGCTCTCCTCGAATCCGCCCTCCGGGCTCGGAAGCTCGACCGCACGCTGACGACGTCGCTCCCGTCGCTCGAGCGTACTGATGCCGCCGCGCTCGCGCCGACGGGTATGGCCGGGCTGGACGCGCGCCTGCGGGGCGGGCTGCCGCGCGGGCAGCTCTCCGAAATTGCCGGGCCGTTGTCGTCGGGCCGGACGACGCTCCTGCTCACGCTTCTCGCATCCGCCACGCGCCGCGGCGAGATCGCCGCGATCATCGATACGTGCGATCGGCTGGACGTTGTGTCCCTGGCGTCGCATGCCGACCTCGATCGACTGCTGTGGGTGCGCGGCGATGCGACGGGGCCGCTCGAGCGCGCGCTCGATCGCGCGCTGAAGGCGCTGAACCTGGTGCTGCAGGCCGGCGGGTTCGACGTGGTCGCGCTCGACCTGGCCGACGTGCCGCCCCTGGCGCTCGCGCGCCTCCCGTTGACCACGTGGATGCGCGTGCAGCGGATGGTCGAAGGGAGCGACACCGCCTGCGTGCTGGTCGTGCCGGCGCCGCTGGCGCGCAGCGCTGGCGGCGTCACGCTCACGCTCGCCGCAACGGCGTCGTGGGCAGGGGATTCCGATCGCAGCCGGCGCCTCGACGGCCTCGACGTGGCGGCGCGCATCGTGTCGCCTCGGCGGAAGGTCGAAGGGGAGCTGTGCATTCGAACACGCATCACCGGGTAGTTGACGGAATCTCGAAGCCGTCGTCTTGTCGAAGGGAAGCCATGCATTCGAACACGCCTCACCGGACCTACATGGCGCATCCATGACGGGAGACGGCGTGTCATCCGATCCGCGCCCCTCGTGCCTCGATAGGACCGGACAGCGTCACGGACGTGCCGTGTGTGGAGCGGTGTACGCGGCTGAAGGCGCCTCGCCCGCCGTGCTGCTCGCGATTGCGCGAGACTTCTCGCCGCGCCTCGAAGTGTGCGGCGATCGCGAGGTGCTGCTGGACCTCGACGGCCTCGAGCGCCTCGTCGGCGATCCCCCCACGATTGCTGCGGAGCTGCGGCGCACGGCCGCGGATCGCGGGCTGCAGGTGCGCGTGGCGATCGCCGGCACGCGCACGGCGGCGCGCCTGCTCGTCCACGCGCACCCCGGACTCACGGTGATCGAGCCGGGCGACGAACGCCGCGCGCTGGCGCCGCTGCCGCTCGATCTCCTGGCCATCCTCGCGAGCGAGTGCAACGATCGGAACGAGGCGAACGAACGGCATCAGGCCCGTCCGAACCTGTCGGACCTCCCGCACCTCCTGACCCTTCGGCGTTGGGGGCTGCGCACGCTCGGCGCCTTTGCCGCCTTGCCTGACGATGAGGTGGCTGCGCGGCTGGGGCAGAACGGGGTGGCCTGGCAGCGGCGTGCGCGAGGAGAAGATCCGCGCCCGCTCGTGCCGGCGCTCCCCGAGCCGCGCTTCGAGGAGTCGCTGGATCTCGAGTGGCCGATCGAGGACCTCGAGCCGCTCTCGTTCGTGCTCGGGCGGCTGATGGAACGGCTCAGCGTGCAACTCGAGCGCCGTCATCGCGGCGCCGCGGTCCTGCACGTGCGGCTGCATCTCGTCACCCGCCAGGTCCACGCGCGATCGCTGCAGCTGCCGGCGCCCATCCGCGACGCGCGGACGCTGCGCACGCTGGCGCTGCTCGATCTCGAGTCGAACCCGCCGCCGGCGGCGATCGACCGCGTCGTCGTGGCCGCCGATCCCACGCCGGCGCGGGTGGTGCAGTACTCACTGCTCACGCGGCCGCTGCCGTCGCCCGAGCGGGTCTCCACGCTCATGGCGCGGCTGGCCGCGCTGATGGGTGACGGGCGATGCGGCTCGCCGTACGCGATCGATTCATGGCGTCCCGGGGCGTTCGGCATGAAGGCGTTCGCGCCGCGCGACGCCGGCCAGGTCCCAGGCCTCAGCGCGCAAATCCCCGGCACGGCCTTGCGCCGCTTTCGAGCGCCGGTCCCGGTGCGTGTGCGGCTCGAGGGAGGAAGGCCGGCGCGTGTCATCACGGATCGACGCGGGCTCGCGGGTGGACGGGTCGCCGCGTGCGCGGGCCCGTGGCGCACGTCGGGCGCGTGGTGGGACTCGGATCTCTGGAACCGCGACGAATGGGACGCCACGCTCGCCGCCGGCGAGACCGTCCGGCTCTTTCACGACCGCGAGTCCGGACAATGGTTTCTGGACGGACTGGTCGATTGACATCGCGGAGAGCGGATCGCGGATCGCGGGTTTTGAGGTGTACATCGAGCTGCACGCGGCGTCGGCCTTCAGTTTTCTCCGGGGCGCGTCTCTGCCCGAGACGCTCGTGGAGCGCGCGGCCGCCTTTGGCTATCCTGCGCTCGCGCTGCTCGACGCCGACGGTGTGTACGGCGCGCCGCGGTTTCACAAGGCCGCGACGCAGGCGGGCCTCCGCGCCATCATCGGGGCCGAGCTGTCGATCGCTCACGCACGCCCCCCGACTCGCGACGGGCGCACCGCGGACCGCGGATCGCGGAGTGCGGATCGCGAAGTGCGGACCCCGGATCGCGGATCGCAGAATGCGGAGAGCGGCGCGCGGACCCCGGATCGCGGATGGCGGATCGCGGATGGCGGATCGCGGAGCGCGGACCATCGATGGGTGCTTCCGATCCTCGTCGAGTCGCAACAGGGCTACCAGAATCTCTGTCGCCTCGTCACCCGCATGAAGATGCGCGCCCCGAAGGGCGAGGGGGCGCTGGCGCTCGAGGAGCTCGAGGGGTTCACCGGCGGGCTCGTGGCCGTCGGCGGGCGGCCGCTGCTCGACGCGCGGCACCACGGCGTCGGCGGGCTGCTCGACCGGATCGTCGGCCTCTTCGGCCGCGCCAACGTGGCCGTCGAGCTGCAGCGCCACCTGCTCCGCGACGAGGAGGCCGACAACGCGTCGCTCATCGCGATGGCAAGCGCGTTCCGCGTGCCGGTCATTGTCACCAACGGTGTCCGCTTCGCCGAGCCCGCCGATCGGCCGTTGTTCGACGTCCTCACCTGCGTGCGCCACAAGACGACGCTCGACGAGGCGGGGCGGCGGCTGGCGCGGAACGCCGAGCGGTACCTGAAGTCGCCCGAGGTGATGGCGCAGCTCTTCGCCGACCGCCCGGAGGCGCTCGCCAACACGGAGGCGCTCGCCGATCGGCTGCGGTACACGATGGCCGATCTGGGCTATCGCTTTCCGGCCTACCCCGTGCCGCCGGGGGAGACCGAGATGTCGTTCCTGCGGCACATCACCGAGGTGGGCGCGCGCGATCGGTACCGGCCGTTTCACGACAAGGCGCGCGCCCAGATCGCCCGCGAGCTCGATCTGATCGAGAAGCTCGATCTCGCCGGCTACTTCCTCATCGTCTGGGACATCGTGAACTACTGCCGCCAGCAGGACATCCTCGTGCAGGGGCGCGGGTCGGCGGCCAACAGCGCCGTCTGCTACAGCCTGGGGATCACGGCGGTGGATCCGATTGCGATGGACCTGCTCTTCGAGCGCTTCCTGTCGGAAGAGCGCGGCGAGTGGCCGGACATCGACCTCGACCTCCCGAGCGGCGACCGCCGCGAGCGGGTCATCCAGCACGTCTACGGGAAGTACGGCCGGCTCGGCGCCGCGATGACCGCCAACGTCATCACCTACCGCAGCAGGAGCGCCGCGCGCGAGGTGGGGAAGGCGCTCTCGCTGGACGCCGGGCAGATCGACGCGCTCGCGAAGGTGATGAACCACTTCGAGTTCACCGACCCGAACGAGACGCTGGGACGCAACATCACGGCGGCCGGCCTGTCGCTCGACGAGCCGCGCATGCGGACGTTCGCCGAGCTGTGGCTCCGGATCCAGGATCTGCCGCGCCATCTCGGCCAGCACTCCGGCGGCATGGTGATCTGCCAGGGCGAGCTCGACGCGGTCGTCCCGCTCGAGCCGGCGAGCATGCCCGGCCGCGTCGTCATCCAGTGGGACAAGGACGACTGCGCCGACATGGGGATCGTCAAGGTCGATCTGCTCGGCCTCGGCATGATGGCCGTGCTGCAGGACGCCATCGAGCTGGTGAATGCGGAGCCGGGCTCCGAGCGGAGAGCGGAGAGCGGATCGCGGATCGCGGAGACCGGAGAGCGGCGCGCGGAAGTGCGATTCGACCTGGCCCGCATCCCTCCCGATGACCCCGCCGTGTACGAGCTGCTCCAGAAGGCCGACACGATCGGGGTCTTCCAGGTGGAGTCGCGCGCGCAGATGGCGACGCTGCCGCGGCTGAAGCCGTCGTGCTTCTACGATCTCGTCGTCGAGGTGGCGATCATCAGGCCCGGGCCGATCGTCGGGCAGATGGTGCACCCGTACCTCAATCGGCGGGCGGGGAGGGAGCCGGTGGTGCCGCTGCACCCGTCGCTGGAGCCGGTGCTGGCGCGCACGCTCGGCGTGCCGCTCTTCCAGGAGCAGCTCCTCCGGATGGCGATGGTGGCGGCCGGCTTCACCGGCGGGCAGGCCGAGGAGCTGCGGCGCGCGATGGGCTTCAAGCGCTCCGAGAAGCGCATGCGGCAGATCGAGGTGCAGCTTCGCGAGGGGATGGCGCGCAACGGCATCACCGGGGAGACGGCCGAGACCATCATCACGTCGATCACGTCGTTTGCGCTCTACGGCTTTCCCGAGTCGCACGCGGCGAGCTTCGCGCTGCTCGCCTACGCGAGCGCGTATCTCAAGGTGCATTACCCGGCGGCGTTCTACACGGCGTTGCTCAACAACCAGCCGATGGGGTTCTACCACCCGGCGACGCTCGTGAAGGACGCGCAGCGGCGCGGCGTGCGGTTCCATCCGATCGACGTCCAGCAGTCCGGCTGGCTCTGCACGATCGAGGAGGACGGCGCCATCCGGCTTGGGCTCATGTACGTGAACGGCCTGCGGAAGGAGATTGGACAGGCGATCGCGGCCTTCTCGACGCGCCGGGACACGACGCCTCCGCCGCTCTGCCCGAAGTGCGGGTCCGATGACGAGTCGATGATCGAGGTAGTCGGCCTCTCAACGCCCAACTCCCAACTCCCAAACTCTCAACTCCCAACTCCCAACTTCCAACTCCCAAACTCTCAATTCCCAAACTCTCAATTCCCAACTCCCAAACTCTCAACTTCCAACTCTCAACTTCCAACTCCCAAACTCTCAACTCCCAACTCCCAACTTCCAACTCCCAAGCCCCAACGCCCAACTCTCAACTTCCAACTCCCAAGCCCCAGCGCCCGACTCTCAACTTCCAACTCCCAGGCCCCAAGCCCCGACTTTCAACTGTCTGAATCGCGACGGCTGACCGCCTCCGGCCCACCGCTGGCGGAGATCGTGACGTACTTCTGTAACACGTGCGCGCACGAGTGGTCCGTTGCGCGGCGGCCCGAGGGGCGCTTCCAGTCGATCGAGGAGATCGTCCGGCGCACGGGCCTGCGGCGCGACGAGCTGGCGACGCTGGCCGACATCGGCGCGCTCAACGCGTTCACGCACGAGCGTCGCAGCGCGCTCTGGCAGGCCGAGCGCGCCGTTCGGCCCTCGGGCGAGCTCTTTTGCGATCCGCACTCCGCGATCCGCGATCCGGAATCCGCGATCGGCGATCCGCAATCCGCGGTCCGCTCTCCGCACTCCGCTCTCGGCGGTCCGCAGTCTGCGACGGATCGCGGATCGCAGATCGTGAGCTCCGGATCGCAGATAGCGGACCGCGGATCGCGGAGATCGGAGAGCGGCCTGCGGAGAGCGGATGGCGGATCGCGGATGGCGGATCGCGAAGAGTGGAGAGCGGATGGCGGATGGCCGCTGGCAGAGAGCGGACCGCGGAGAGCGGACCGGAGAGAGTGGAGAGCGGAAAACGGAGAGCGGAGTGCGGAGAGCGGATCGCGGAGCGCGGATGACGGAGAGCGGCTCGCGGAGAGCGTCTCGCCGCTTCCTCCCATGGACGATGGGGAGCGGCTGGCGGCGGATTACGCGGGCATGGGGTTGACGATTGGCCCGCATCCCATGGCGATGCGGCGGCACGATCTGTCGATGCGCGGCGTGACGCGCGCGTCGGATCTCCCGCACGCGCGCGACGGCCGCCGCGTGCGCGTGGCCGGCATGGTGATTACGCGCCAGCGTCCCGGCACCGCCAAGGGCTTCGTGTTCCACACCCTCGAGGACGAAACCGGCATCTCCAACATCATCGTCCGGCCCGACCTCTTCGACCGCGAGCGGATGACGGTGATCCGCCAGCCGTTCCTGCTCGTCGAGGGCGTGCTGCAGAACCAGGAGGGCGTGCTGTCGATCAAGGCGGAGCGGGTGCAGGGCCTCGAGGGGGGCGCTGCGGTGGACGCGCACGATTTCTATTGACCCGCTCTCCGCTGTCCGAACTCCGCGCTCCGCACTCCGCACTCCGCGCTTCGCTCTCTGTCGCCTGCGGTCGGCAATCCGCCATCCGCTCGAACCGGGCGTAGCCAGTGCGGACATGCGATCGCGAAGAGTGTCTAATGTGTGCCCACTGCGGCTGGCGCAGAGGACCTATGCAGGTTTGACAGCTACAAGACTCCGCTGTTACCGTTTCCTTCGGGTCGCTCCGACTACCCGGCATCGCCGGGACATCAATGGGGCGGCTTAGTAGGGGCTCCTTCGGGAGCTTTTTCGTTTTGGAGCCGACATGGACCGCGTCGCGGTGTTCGTGGATGAGTTCCAGAAGGCCTGTGAACGCCGATTTGGCGCGCTTGCTGCTGAACTGGCCTCGCGAGCACGCGACCCCGAACCGAGAATGGAACGTGGATCGTCCGGCGCGGATCGCGAAAGCGAATCGCTGACGGCTGACCGCGAGGCAGAGAGCGCCGACGCAGAAAACGGAAGTGCGAGAGCGGCTTGCGGCGAGCGGATCGCGGATCGCGGAATGCGGATCGCGGATCGCGGCGAGTACTACGGCCCCGGCGCGTTCCTCAGAATCCGTCGCCTGACGCTTCGCTTCAGACCTCGCAGGACCTGACCGGTGCGCGACGCGAGATCCAGAACAGGGCGCACGCGATCCTCGGGCGCGAACTTCAGCCGGACGACCAGCTCCAACTGCGTCTGCACCTCCGCCTCCGACCCGAGCGCCATGGCGAGGTAGCGCAGATAGTTCTTGCCGAACCCGTGCTGCTGCCCCTCCGCGACGCTCGACGGAATGGCGATGGCCGCCCGCCGCAACTGCGCACTGAGCCCGTACAACTCCTCGCGCGGAAGCTGCCGGGCGAGGGCGTACACCGCTTCGACCAGTTGCATCCCAAGCTGCCACGCTTCCAAGTCGCGATAGGACTCAATCGGCGCCGACCCCATGCCGCCGGAGAGGCAACATTCGCGCCGCTCACATTTCGCCCGTGAACACACCCGAGACAATCGATCCGGTCCAGGCTTCGGAGCGCGGCACGATTGACAACCCGATGCGTTCCCTCGGATCGGGTAGCGTGTTCCCGCAGCCACTGCAACTGCGAAGACTGGAAAGTGGAGAGCGGACAGCCGAGTCCGGAGGGCGGATCGTGGATTGCGGAAAGCGGATTGCGGAAAGCGGATTGCGGAAAGCGGATCGCGGACCGCGGAAAGCGGAGAGCGGATCGCGGATCAGCGGCCCGACCGGTACACCCTCCCGCCCTTCATCACGAACACCACCCGCCGCAGCGCCGTGATGTCCTCGGTCGGATCGCCGTCGACGGCGATCAGATCGGCGTCCATCCCCGGCGCGATGGCGCCGATCTGCTG
>JBOGIW010000407.1:0-6751 GCA_050748045.1 Vicinamibacterales bacterium
CCGGAAGGCCAGGTTATGCGTGTGGAGCCTGAGCGTGTACACACCCGAGAACGACAGCGCGCTCGACCCAGCCGGCTCGATGCGAAGCAGCACCGGGAACGAGTCGGGAACGGTGACGGACGCCGGCAGGCGTCCGGCAACGAGCGGATCGAGCGGACTGATCACCTGCGCCGTGATCTGGAGCGCCGTCGGCGTCAGCCCGACCGCGTCTTCGAACACGAGGCTCAGGTCCACCGCCAGATCCTGGGAAAGCTCCACGGCGGCCGCGAGCGTATCGCCTGAAACGCGGACAGGTATCGCAACCTGTGCGAGCGCAGCCGAGTTTCCACTCAACACAAGCACAGCAAGAACGCCGTTGAGCCTACGCATGGGGTTCGGGATCCATGCAAGGGAAGTACCAGAGCGTGCCTATCGAGGGAACTGTCTGTGCTGGACGGGGATATCGAATTTCGAGGACTATTACAAGCTAGCGCCCGTGTAACTGGCGCATACACACTGGAGGTCTAAACCCATCATTTCCATGCACCATTAAAAGGCACTCGGGACCCTCCTTGGAGAGATCGGGTTCAGCCCGATCTCCCCGGTTCGAGCCTTTATCGAATGTCCCCGAGCACCGGATTCACGGCGAAGCGCAGCAGGCTTCCAGGAGCGATGGGCGGCTCCGCCGACGCGTCGGTTGGCGACGATCGCGGCACCATGGCCGTCTGAATGCTCTCGATGCGGAAGTCCTGCGCCACGCCGGCCCATCCGATCACGCGGTAGACGTATTGGCGGTTTCCGCCGATTGGCGCCGAGACCGTCTCCGTCGCGCTCGGGGAGGTCGACTGCGACAGCACGTTGCCGGCCTCGTCACGCAACTGGAAATCGAGATCGATGCCGGTGGTGGGCGACGTGAGGTTCCCCGTCACCGCGATGGCGCCGTCAACCGATGTAAACGGCACATCGACGTAGGTGACGCCGGGCGCCAGCAGCAGGCCCGTGTCGCTGGCGGGAACGATCCCCGTGAACACTTCGGTGAACGTCACTCGTTCGAGGTGCGACGTGTCTGGCTCCGGCTCGGGCTCGTACGCGGTCGCCTCGCCGGCATCCACGACGACGCGCGCGGTGATCGCTGCGTCGAATGTGAAGAACTGCAGGCCCGGGTTGTTCAGCACGACGCGTCTCGGGCTCGAGGTCGCGCCGGGCGCGAGCGCCGGGTGCATGAAGAAGGTGGCCGTGTCGCCCGAGGCTCCGGTGCCCGCGTTGTCGGCATTTGCCACGGTGACCGTCGGGTTCGAGATCGACACGATGTTGAAGGCGATGGGCGTGTAGAGCGTGTCGTCGCCCGTATTCCTGACGGTCACGTCGAACTCGGTGCGGCTCCCCTCGAAGACGATGTTGCTGAAGGCCACCTGCGTGCGGTCGGTGACCGCGGCAACCGCCGTGGGCGCCGTGGCCGGCGCGCTTGCCGCCGAGACGCCAACCTGCCGGTTCGCATTGACGCCCAGCGCGCGCACGACGTACTCCGTTCCAACGGGGTTCGTAATGCCGCGCGGCAGGAACGATCCTTCGATCTTGCCGCGATCGAGATGGCTCGTCGTCGAGCCGCCGACGAACTCGACGTGAAGGAACCCGTCGGTCGTGCCGTCGCCGTCGATGTACTCACGTCCGAGGACCGGCGGATTCTGGCGGCGGTTCTCCATGCCCACCGAGCGCTTCAGGATCTCGTAGGCGAACGCGCCGTCCACGGCTTCCCAGGAGACGGTCGCCCCGTCCACGCCCACCGCCGTCACGGCGACACCCGCCAGCGCGGCGGGCGCGGCCTGTCCGGCCACGAAGTCCGACACGGCGGTGGAGATCGTCTGGCGTCCACCTACGGGCGCCGCCGCGTTCGCGCCGATCTCGCGCGACGCGAACACCTGCTCGATGAGGGCGCGGTGCAGCCCGGGCGCGTCGGGATCCAGCGGATCCGACGGGTAGAGCGCCGCGTCCGCGATGATCATGGCGTCGCGCGCCCGCACGAACGTATCGGGGTTGAAGGTGCCGAGGACGTACATCGTGCCGAGCAGCAGCCGCTCCCAGGTCTCCTTGCCGAGCGGGATCGGCTTCGTCGCAAGACCGGTGATCAGGTCGGGGCGCGTGTACGGGCCGCCCTGCTGGTACATCAGTATCAACTGGCGGATGTCCCACATGGCCGCGGCGTAGATCTCGCCGTCGCGATGCTCCTCGAAGCTGCTGCCGCCGCTGGTGCCGAGCTGCGAATACGACAGGCCCGAGTCCCCGTGGCGCAGGAACGGCCGCAGATCGGGATTGCCGCCGGCGGCCCGGATCGCCGCCCGCCGCCGGAAGCCGTTCGCCACGTAGGCGCCAAGCGCAGGATCCTCGCCGGCGGTGTACGCCCACAGGTCGGCCTGCCCCTCGTTGATGGCGCCGCCTTCGGGAGCGCCTTCCAGGCCCGCGATGGGCGTGGACACCGAGTGCATGCCCTCGTGGTACGGCACGCTGAAGTCGATCCCGAGATCGTTGAACAGGTACCCGTGGCCGTACGCCGTCGGGTTGACCACGATCTTCTGTCCGGCCACCTCCTCGGTGAGCGAAACGGCGAAGGCGTTGTCGAGCCCGAGCAGCCGGTCCACGAACGCGGGATCGGAAGGATTGGTCGGAGGCGCGAGCACGTTCGGGATGTGCACGTTGCCCACGAGCGGCGTCGACTGGTTGGGATACTGGTCGGGGAAATCGCCCTGGCCGACGCGGCTGTGCGCGGCGTCGCCGGCCCGGTGCACGTAGTCGATGTACTCGATCACCGAGGTGATGAAGAAGAACTGAGAGATGCCGTCCTGGTGCTCGGCCGGCTCGGCGTTCGGCCCCCAGTGATCGATCTCGTTGGTGCGCGCCTCGAAGTTCGCCGGATCGTCGCGGCGGAAGTGCCACGTCCCCTTCGCGGCCTGGGCGAACGGCGCCTTGACGGGCAGCGTGTTCTCGATGTGAGCGTGCGTGCCCGTGAGCGTCCCGTTGACGCCCGTCACGGCATTCGTCGGATCGAACTTGCGAAGCTGCACGCGAATCTGGTCGCACGGCGTGTCGTTCTCGCACACGCTGATCCGGCCCTCGTCCTTGAGCTCGGTGGTAATGCGCGGGTACGTCGGATACACGTCGGCGGTGAACGGCAGCGGCGCCTGCTGATAGCGCACCATGCTCTCGCGCGACAGCACGGCTCCGCTCGCGGCGTCGATCTGGTACTTGAACACCCCGAACGGGTTCCGCGACCAGAGCAGGAATCGCCAGGCGAGGCGTGCGGCGTCCGGCGTCGGGTAGACGTTCAGCGCCGGGTGCGGCGTCGCCAGGACGCCGAGCTGGCCCTGCAACACGTCGAGCGCCGGCGTGAGCGCCTCGGCCACGCCGGTCGTCCAGGGCAGCGCGTAGCGTGCGAGGTCTGCCTGGGCCGCGGCGACGGCCGCCGCGCCATCGAGCGACGGCGAGAGCGAGAGCGAAAGGTCGCGGTAATACGGGCCGGATACCGCCTTCACGCGGCGCTCGCCGTCGAGCACCACGCCGACTCCCGCGTTCGCCACGGGCACGCCGCCATACGTCTGGCGGAACGACAGCAGATGGCCGCCGAGCGCGGCCGTCTCGCGATCGAGCTGCAGCGTCGAGAGATCGCTGATGCCGAACAGCCCGGCGTTCGCGGCCAGGAAGCTCCGCGCCGCGGACTCCGGATCGCCGCCGGCGGTCCCGGCGGCGAAGTCGTGGATCACGTCCACCGAACCACTGGCGCGGTCCCAGCGCGCCGTCACGTCGGGATCGTTCAGGTTCTGCCGCAGCGTTGCGAGCGCCTGCACCTGCGCTCGCGACGGGACGCGCGATACGAAACGCTCCTGGTTGACGTCGAAATCGGGCACGTGCGAGCGCGTCCGCACGAGCTTGTCGGCCTGAGCCGCCACCGGTGGACTGCCCTGCGCGCGAAGGTCGCGGCCGGGACCGACCACCGCCGAGGCCGCGACGAGGGCGACGCCCAGCGCAACTGCGGTTGAATGCGTCATCGTTTCCTTCTCCTGAACCGGCTACTGCGTGCGGAAGAGGGCGGCGAACCGGTCGACGATCGACGCGAGATCCCGCCGGATGACCGTGGTGCCGGGCTCGAACCGGGGACCGGGCAGGGCGACGAACTGGCCTGGCGCAACCTCGCGCACCTCCGCCGGGAACGCCTGCAGCACGCCGAGATCGAGCGCAAGCTGTACGTACCCCCGCAACGCCGCGGGAATCTCCGCGTTGTCCGTGAGCGTCTGGCCGCCGCTGTTCACCGTGGCGCCCGACAGGGCGCGCGCCTCGGCATCGCGTCCGAGCCCGCGCACGAAGGCGACGGCCGCGTCGAGGCGCGAGACGCTCCCGCCCGGGTTGAACGTCGCGCCGCTCGCGCCCATCAGGCCGGCCGGCATGAAGTCGAAGTCCCTCAGCGTCGACCCTCTCGCCGTGACCGCTTCCGCGATCGCCGCCACGTCGCCGCTCACGTCGGTGAACCGTGGGGTGGCGGCAAGCGACTGCCGGAGCGGTGTGTTGAGCGCGAGCGTGCGCGCGAAATCCTCTCGCGTCACCGCGCCGCCGGGATGGAAGAAGCCGTCGGACAGGACGTCCATCTGCCGATCGACGAGAAGCCGCCGGACGAGCGCCTCGCCGGGATCGCCATTCAGGTCCGGCACGTCCTGGAGCGCCACGGCGTAGCGGCGGACGATGCCGTCCACGCGCTCGGGCACGCCGAGGTTGATCGGTGACGTCACCGCGACGCCGCCGAGCGTCAGGCCGCGCAGCCCGCGCACCTCCGCGATCCACTGACCCGCGGCCGGCCGCTTCACGCGCACGCGCGACACCGTGCCGTCGAGCACAGGCAGGTTCACGCCCGACGTGTAGGTGGTGCCGTCGGGCGAATAGAGCTGCAACCCGAGCGAGTTGCCGGCCTCGTCGGTGGCCGGCGTAGTGCCGAACTCCACCGAGACGTCCAGAATGCCGACTTCCGCCGCGACGTCGAACCGGTAGGTGTTCGTGCTCGCCGGGCCCGGCTCCTGCGGCGTGTAGTTGACGGTGAACGGCTCCGCCGGAAACGGCGTCACGGAGATGGAAGCGTTGAACGACGGGTTGTTCACCGCGCCGTACGGCTTCCCCCGGTTCACCACGTGATCGACCGCGGCATACGCGTTGACGTAGCCGGCCCCGACCTCGAACTCCTCGTAGTACGGCATCCGCGTCGCCGTGGCGCGCAGGATCTGCTTCACCTCGGCCGGTGACAGCGTCGGATCGGCCTCGAGCATCAGCGCAACCACGCCGGACACGTGCGGGCACGACATGGACGTGCCGCTGATCTGCGTGTAGTACGGCAGGAAGGCCGGCGGGATCTCGAGATCGGCGGTGAGCCCGTTCGCCACGACGTTCGAGGCGGCGCGCGCCGAGATCACGTCGGAGGTGAACTTCTCCGCGTTGGCGTCGAACTCGCGGCCCGTGCCCGGGGCGACGATGGCCGGCGCGTCGAAGTCGTTGAACGGATCGTCGTCGTTCAGGCGCTCCTCCGCCGGCGTGCCGCGCGAGCTGAACCCGACCAGGCCGCCCTCCTTGGTTCCCGCCCCAACCGAAATGACCCACGGCGCCTTGCTGTACCGGTTGTGCGTGTCCACGCCGGGACCCGAATTGCCGGCGGAGAACACCACCGCGATGTTCAGGTCGGTGGCCCTCTTCGTGGCCAGGTTCAGCGGATCGTCGGGATGGAAGTCGCCGTCGCTCCCGTAGGAGTTCGAGATCACCCGGATGTTGTGCGCAATCTGATTCGTGATCGCCCACTCGAACCCGCCGAGCGCGTTCAGGATGAAGAGCACGGCACCCGACCCGGTGCCGATCAGGTTCGCGCCCGGCGCCACGCCCGCGTACCGCCCGCCCGACATCTGGCCGGTACCGCCCACGATGCCGGCCACGTGCGTGCCGTGGCCGATGTGCGTGTCGGTGTTCGGCTGGTTCTCGATCGTCTGCAGCGCCGTGAAGCCGGCCACCGTATCGGAGTCGCTCACGACGAACAGGTTCTGCACCACGTGCGACGGAAAGCGGAGGTCGGCGTGTGTGCCGTCGATGCCGGAGTCGTTGATCACCACGCCGACGCCGCGTCCCGACATCGGCAGGCCGCCGTTCCGCTTCGTGAAGGCGGCGTCCGTCCGGAGCCGATCGACTCCCGTCAACACTCGCGCCTGGTGCATGGAGTAGTAGAGGCGGTCGTTGGACCAGATGGAGCGGACCGCCGCGTTCCGCGACAGGGCACGCACCTGCCCGGCGGTGGCCGAAACGGCGACCATGCCGAGGCGCGGAAGCGTGCGGCCCGACGTGAGCCCCACGCTCTGCAGGACGGCCAGATGGTCGGCCGCGAGCCCGTTCTCGGCCTCGAACGTGACGATGACGGTGCCGGCGGCGTCGCCGTCGGCAAGAGACGGGAGGCGATCGCGGAGCACGGGGCTCAGCGTGGCCGCCGTCGCGAGGCTCGCCGTCAGCACCACCGCGGCGGCAGCGTGCGCACAGGTGCGAAGGAGAGGAGGCATGGCTACCGTTCCTTTCGTGCGTTTCGTGGTGCGGCGCCGGCGGCTGTCGTGGAGAAGCGTGCGATCTCGGCGGCGCGCCGGCGCCCGTCGCGCCAGGCGGTAAGGCGGGCGGCCCGGGCGCGCGCCAGCAGCAGCTCGCGGATCGAGGCGCGGCATTCGCCGAGGGAGCGGATCCTCGCCTGCGCGCGCGCGTGAGCCCGGAT
>JBOGIW010000408.1:0-6446 GCA_050748045.1 Vicinamibacterales bacterium
AGGCGACGGTGCAGAAGCGGCCGCCGTCGTAATCGCGTCCGAGTGCTTCGCTCACCAGCAGGCCGTCACCGTAGGCATGGCTGCCGAACGACGCGGCGCGCGCGAGGGCGCGCGCCACTTCGGTGTCACATCCGGCCGCCGCCACCACGCGGACATCGCCGCCCGGCGTCGCCACGAAGACGAGGGCCGCATCGGCCTGGGTCCCCTCGAGGAGCGCCGCCGCCGTTTCGCGCGCCAGGAGGTCCGGCAGGATCGCGGCGTCGACGAGGCGCCGGACGAGAGCGTCATCGGCGTCGGCGGGCGAGCCGACGTACTCGCCGGTGCCGGGCGTGTTGAGCAGTTCCCTCGTGCCTTCGGCTTCGCGCAAGTCGCGCACGGCGCCGAGCGATCGGAAGACGGCGCAGGCCTGCCCGAGGTACCGCTCCGCCGTGGAGCGGGCGCCGGCGCGCGCCGCCAGGCGGCCGAGCGCGAGATGGCTGAGCGCCGCCTGGTACCGCTCGCCCAGGAGGTCGAAGACGTTCGCGCTCTGCGCGAAGTCGTGGTACGCCTCCGTGGGGCGGCCCGCGCGGTCGTGCATCGCGCCCCGGAGGCGCAGGTACTCGCCCCAGTTGCCGGGGGTCGTTCGCGGATCGAGGCGGCCTTCGCAGCTGGCGAGGCGTTGCTCGGCCGCCTCGAGGCGGCCGGCGAACATGAGCGCCTCGCAGGCGGTGAGATCCGCCTGCAGCGCCTCGGCCGGCGGAACGCCCACCGTGCGCGCGATCTCGTCGGCGGTCTGCAGCGCCTCCTCGTACGCACCCCGCCGGATGGCGAGCTTCGCCCCGAGCACCTTCAGCGACCATTCGTACCAGCCGCTCGTCTGACCGCCGTACGCCTCGCTGGCATGCCGCAGGTACTCGCCCGCGCGCTCGTACGATCCGCGCATCAGGTGGATCTGCGCCAGGGTGTCGAAGACCGCGCCCGTGGTCTCGTGGAAGAGCACGGGGCTGCGCACTTCGAGGGCGCGGTTCAGCACCTGCTCGGCCCGCTCGAGATCGCCGAGCAGCACGAGCGTCTGCCCGAGCGTCGCGAGCGCGACCGCGAGCCCGTGCTTCGAGCCCATGCTCTGGTGGAGCTCGAGGCTGCGCTCGGCGAGCGCGAGCGCCTCGTCGTGGCGGTGGCGCATGAGCGCCACGTTGGCCTGGTTGTGCACCACGCCCGCGAGCACGTCGTTGGCCTGGATGGCGAGCGCCAGGCGCTCCGCCTGCCGCAGCGCGCTCGTCGCCTCGTCATGACGGCCGGCCTGCGCCAGGAGGATCGCCGAGAGCGAGTGCACGAGCGCCACGTGCCGCCGATCGCCGGCGGCGTGCAGCGCCGACGCCGCCTCGGTGAGGTGTTCCCGGACGATGCCCATGTCGCCGACCTGCCGATAGCAGAGCCCGAGCTCGAGGTGGGCGAGACCGATGGCGCGCGAATCGTGGGCGAGCTCGGCCTGCTTGAGCGCGCGCGTGTGGAGCGCGATGGCGCGCGACTGCTCGCCGCGCGCCATCGCGATGCGGCCGTGCAGACGCCACAGCGTCGAGAGGCGCGCGGGCGGAATCTGTTCGCGCAGCGCATCCGGCGTGCGGCCGAGGGCCGACGCCGCCTGCGTGAGGTCGTCCTGCAGGAGCCAGGCTTCCGCGAGGCTCGAGCGGAGGGCAAGCTCGTCCTGACGCGTCAGCGATCCCGAGCGCAGCAACGGTGCCAGGAGCTGGGCCGCTTCGCTGCCTCGCCCACGCTCCAGCGCTGCATGCGCACGAGCCAGGGTGGACTGTATGGTCGCCGTGACCACGTCGCGAGTATACAGGACGGTACTGACATTGCTCTTTCACCAGCGATTCCCGGCACGCGCTGCCGTTCGGCCGTCGAGCACGGCCGTTCCGAACGATTGGGCGCGCCGATGGTTGAGACCAGGAGAGAGCAACGTATGACACCGATGATCAGAAAGCTGACAACCGCACTGACAAGGCTCGCGCTGGCCAGTCTGCCCGTGGCGACCGCGGCGCAACACCCGACGACGCCGCAGCAGCCGAGCCCCACCCCCACGGCGCCTGGTACGACCGCCACGGCGACGGCCGGCACCTCGGTCAGCGGGACGGGCACGGTCTGTGTCGACCGCGCCAGGCTCGAGCAACTGAGGCGCGACATCCAGGCGCTCCAGACCGGATCGCGCCGATAGTCGAGCCCGGTGCGCCGGAGTACCAACACGGAGATCTGTCACGTTGTCCCATCCCGCCGAAGCGGTGATGGGTGATCCCCGACTCTCGCGGTGAACTACCGTCCCCGCGCACCGTGCACACGGCACGCCGGCGTGCCATGAACCGGCTGCACGCACTCGATGCACCTCGTGCACTCACTGCACCCATTGCACCTATAATCCCGGCCGTGCTGCTGTCCGCGTACGGCACGACTCACCCGGGTCGCCGGGCCTCGAACGAGGATGCGCTCCTGGTGGATCCCGCGCTCGGACTTTTCGTCGTCGCCGACGGCATGGGCGGACACAGGGCGGGCGAGGTGGCGGCGCGGCTGGCCACCGACGCGATCCGGGAGTTCATTGCTCAGGGCCGTCCCGCTCGCGACTTCACGTGGCCGTACGGTCTCGACCCGGCTCTGTCCATCGATGGCAACCGTCTCAGGACCGCGGTGCGTCTGGCGAATGCGCGCGTGCTCGAAGCGTCCGAAGCGCGAACCGAGTACACGGGGATGGGGACGACCGTCGTTGCGGCGCTGGCCGGATCGGATCGACTGGCGTTTGTCGGCGTCGGCGACAGCCGCGTGTACTTGTGGCAGCGCGGGCGCCTGCAGCAGCTCACGCAAGACGATTCGTGGGTCGCGAGGGTGCTGGCGCGCGAGCCGGGCATGACCGACCTCGCGCTGGCGCAGCACCCGCTGCGTCACGTGCTGACGAGCGTGATCGGCGCGCGTCCCGAGACCGACCCCGGCGTCGAGGAGCGCGCGCTCGAAGCCGGCGACGTGGTGCTCCTCTGCAGCGACGGCCTGCACGGGGCGATGGATCTCGCCGACATGGCCGCGCTCCTCGGATCCTGCGTGCCCGTGGCGGAGATGACCGCCACGCTCGTCAGCGGCGCGCTGGCCCGGGGCGCATCCGACAACGTCACCGCGGTCGTGATCCGGCGAGACTCGTAATCAGCCTCGCCGTGATGCGCTCGAACAGGCTCGCATCGGGCCTCGGGAGCTGCACGAGCATCGCGCGACGGCCGACGGCGTCGAGCGAGGCGAAGTCTCCGAGGGCCTGCGCCTGTTCCAGCACGCCGAACGTGAACGTGAAGCCCGGAATGGGGAGGTCCTCCACGGGATCGGCGGTCACGATGACGAACAGGCCCGTGGGCGGCCCTCCCTTGTGCAGCTGGCCCGTGGAGTGCAGGTACCGAGGGCCATAGCCGAACATCGTCGCGTGGCCGCGCGTCGCGACCTCGGATCGGAAGTGCTCACAGGCCGCCGCGAAGTCGGCCGCGCCGGGCGAGACGAACGACAGCAGCGCGAAGTAGTCGCCCGGCCGCAGCAGTGTCAGGAAATCGTCGGGCGGCGCGCTGTCGAGCCGCTGCTGAGCGGCATCGCTCAGCGTGAACCGGACGCCGTCGCGCATGGCGTGTGGCTCGGGGGCCGCCTGGCGGCGCTCCGTCACGTAGGTGTCCAGGAGCGCTCGCGTGGCGCTCTTGGCCTGCTCGACGTTGGGCTCGTCGAACGGGTTGATCCGGAGGAGCCATCCGGCCGCGGCCGTCGCCACTTCCCAGCGGAAGAACTCCCCTCCGAGCGCATGGGCGTCGCGCATCGTGAGCCACGCGACCGGTGCGCCCGTCGAACGCACGCGCTCCACGGCGTCCGCCTCCGGTGCCTCCCTGTCGAGCGTGACGACGACCGCCACGCGGTCATCGGCCCACGTCGCCCTGGGCGTCTCGCCTGCGACAGGGACGACGCCCTTGCCGTCTTTGCCCGTGCTCTCGGCGACGAGTTGCTCGACCCACACGCCGAAGGACGCGAGGCGTGGCGGCGTCAGGAGCGTCAGCTTGTCACGTCCCGCGTCGGCGGCGGTGGCCATCAGGGCGCCCAGCGCGACGCCGGGGTTCGTGCGGGGATCTGACGCGCGGCATGCGTCGGCCATGGCGCGCGCGCCGTCGAGCAGCCGCTCGAGGTCGGCACCCATGAGCGCGGCCGGCACCAGACCGAAGAAGGAGAGCGCCGAGTAGCGTCCGCCGATATCGCCAGGGTTGAGGAAGATGTCGCGAAAGCGCTCGCCGAGCGCCAGCCGGTGGAGCTCCGTATTCTCGTCGGTGATGGCGACGAAGCGCGAGCCCCAGGGCGTGTGTCCGGCGGCCTCGACGCGCGCGCGCGCCTCGGCCGCCAGGACCCTCGGTTCGATGGTGCCGCCGGACTTGCTCGCGTAGACGAACAACGAGGTCGCGGCGTGCGTCATGGCGTCGCGCACGGCATCCGGATTGACCGAGTCGAGCATGCGGAAGCGCGGGTAGCCCGGCGCGACGCCCAGAATGTGCCGCATCACCTCGGGCGCCAGACTCGAGCCGCCCATCCCGAGCAGGACGACATCCGTGAACCCTCCGGTGCGGACGCCCTCGGCAAAGCCGCGGAGGCGATCGACGCTCGGCCTGATGAGATCGAGGACCGCCAGCCACCCGAGGCGGTTGGCGATCCGCTGCTGCACGGACGAGTCGTGGGACCAGACGGCCAGCTCGCGCCGCCAGAGCGCGTCGGCAAACCGGAACTGGGCGAGGCGATCGAACGCGCGATCGACCTCGGGTCCAATCGGCCCGGAATCGATGGAGAAGCTCATGGCTCGTCGCCGTGGCTCGAGCGGCCCTGCATCAGCGAATCAGATAGAAGGAGGTCTGGCGCCCGTCGATCCAGTCCCAGCCGCCGTCGAGGAGGACGGCATCCTCCTCGAGCGCGAAGCGCACGGGCTGGTTGTCCCACTCCTTGACCGGATGCGTGACGTTCAGCTCGATCGAGTGCCAGGTGCTCGGGCGGAACACGTACTCGCCTCGCCCCGGCACGCCCTCCTGGTAGTCGGTCATCCCGATCGGGGGTCCCGCGGCGTGCCCGTGGTAGCCGACCGGATGGCAGTAAATCGAAGGCGTGAGGCCGTCCTTCCTCGCATGCGCGAGCGCCTGCCGGAGCGCCCGGTTTCCGGTGGCGCCCACCCTGGCGTACTGCATGGTCAAGTCCTGCAGGCGATTGGCGGCCTCGAGGCCCTCCTTGAGACCGGCCGGCGCATCGTGCTCGCCCGGGCGCAGCACGTACGCGTTGTGCTGCGTATCCGTCGAAAAGCCGAGGTACACGATGCCGAAGTCGGTGTGCAGCATGTCGCCGCGCTGGATCACGCGGCGGTCGGGCGGCAGGTCCGACGGAACTCCACCCTTGCGCCAGATCGTCACAGACGGGTGGAACCAGCCGCCGAGGCCGAGCTCCGCCACGCGCTGGCGCATCCACCACACGACGTCATCCGACGTGGTGACGCCCGGCACGATCACCTGGTTGGAGAAGGCCTCCCGGATCACCTGGTGCGCGATGCGCATCACATGGCGATAGGCGTCGGTTTCCTCGGGCAGCTTCACCTCGAGCCACCCGACCGCAAGCATCTCCGCGGACTTGAGCCGCGGCACGTAGCCGGGTCCGAGCGCCGTGACGAGGTGCTCCTTCTCGGTGGCGGTGAGCCCGTCGGCGTGGTTCCACGAGGCGGACGTGTTGATGCCGATGGCTTTCGGGTTGCGCGCGTCGACGAAGGCGCGAAGCCCTTCCCACTGCGCGTCGTTGTGGGTCTTGACCACGGTGAAGAGACCGTCGTAATCGAAGCGTCCGATCGACACGCGCTCGAGAGGCCGCCCCGGGCCGCGATCGTAGAACGCGAGGATCGTCCGGCGGCGCGAGGCATAGGTCGTGAGCGGCGCCATGGACCGGAACACGGGGTCGTCGTTGTATTCGCGCGAGACGATGAGCCAGAGGTCGATGCCTTCGCGGCGCATCAGCTCGGGCAGCACCGTGTCGAAGCGCTTGGCGATCCACTGCCTGACGAGCGGCGCCTGCTGGCGATGCGTGAGAACCCGATCGCCGGTCGCCGACGTCTGAGCTACAGGTGAGGCGAGCGACGAGAGGACAAGAGCGGCGGCAATGAGCGAACGCATGCGTGGACACTATAAAATGATTTCGCACCCTGGTACCGCAGCAATGACGAATCTGGGACGAGTCCTTGCCGTGTCCGCGACCCTCATCGTGGCGGCCTGTTCGCCGGCCGAGCCACCGGCCCAGGTTGAAGAGGCCGGCCCGGTCGCACCACGGGCGGCTGGCGCCGGCAGCGCATCCGCCGCACCTGGCGCGCAGAGCGTACCCAGAATCGTGATCCTGGGCGACAGCCTCACGGCTGGACTGGGACTCGAGCCCGGCGAGGCCTTCCCGTC
>JBOGIW010000409.1:0-20939 GCA_050748045.1 Vicinamibacterales bacterium
TCTACGGCCACCCACCGGCCGACGACAACCACCGAGTGCGCCCGGTGGTGGGTGACACTCCTTTGCTGATCCTTCGCCGGCAGAAATAGTTGTCCGCCACCGGCAAAAGTAGTTGACGCCGCGCAACGGGTCGATCGCGGCGTTTCGGCGCGGCGTGGAGCGCCTCGGCCTGCGGTACGCCGTCGCCATCCGCTCCAATCTCACGGTGTGCCCCGCAGGTGCGCGGCGACCGCGCACCGTCGCCGCCGTGGCCAAACGGATCCCGACGCGCCAGTGGCGACGCATCTGTTGGGGGCACGGCACCAAAGGTCTCTTGGCGGCTCGCTTTGTCGCGCTGCGCGTGCGGCCGACGCGGAGTCGCGGCGAGCGCTGGCTGTTGTGCGAACGGTCGTTGATCAAGGACGAACGGAAGTATTACTTGCTCAACCTGGACGCGTCGGCGTCGCTCAAGGAACTCGTGACCCTGGCCCGCTGCCGTTGGCCGATCGAGCAGCAGTATCGCGAGCTCAAAGACGAACTCGGCTGGGACCACTTCGCAGGCCGCACGTATCGCGGCTGGAACCATCACACGGTCCTCACGGCCATCGCCTTTGTCTTTCTCCAATTCGAACGCCGCCGGGCGCCCCACGACCCGCGCCCGACGCTGCCGCATGTGCGCCTCTGGGTGCGCGAGATCATGGCGGTGCTCTACATCGCCAGCAACCGCAACCTATTGAATCTAATCGCCGACTTCCAGCGGAATCCGCCGCTGAGAAGGTGACAAAGTAGTGCTAAGCGGGACGGCTGTAGTCGCGAATCGGACGCAGACGACAGGCTACTTGAGCGAAGGGAATTCTCAAACTGGAGGAAGTCATGACGACGACTCTGAACACTCTGCAGGCGGCACTGAGAGCGGATCGGCTTTTGAACAAATGGGCGGTTGAAAAACAGACCTCGCTCGACATCACGACGATCTACCGCAAGATGAAGGCTGGGACGTTCCCCCAACCGGTGCGTGTTGGCAAACGGCGAGTAGCTTGGCGCGAGTCGGACATTGCTGCTTGGCAAGCCGGACTCGACGTCGGCACGCGTTTGTGACGCCTTACGCGATCCAGACGAGCATTGTTGCGGTCGTAGCTGGGCCGCATGGCTGCCGCTTGGGCGGCCATGCGGTTCGTGGCCGCGAAGATGGTCACGCGTTTCCACCTGGTAGCGGCCGGGCGAGGATTGGTAAGACCTTCGTTCAGGCCGGCTGCGACGCGGGCACCTGACGTCTTGGCATCATGGCTGCCGCTCACTGGGCTTCGGTGCAGACGGCGAAGGAGCAGCGGCCGACGACAGCGGATTGGCCCAGCTGGCTGATGGAGTACCACCGCCCTCTCGCGTGCGCGCCATGAGAAATTGGACGCCGCGAGGCGTAAGCGGTGGCGGTGTCTCGTCGGACAACAGCGCACCCTCGACCAGTCCCTGACCCGGGCTGAACGTCAACGCGCCATCGAATCGACCTCGTATTCCACCGTAGGTTTCTTCGAGTGTTTTCAAGGACAGCCGCTCGTTCACGCGAAGAATCAACCTGTTGCTGCACTCGGCTAATACACCACTGTGAAGTTTGCCAGGTTGTTGAGTGACTACCATCAGATAAAGGTTCAGTTTTTTGCCTTGATCGGCGAAGCGTTCTATCCGTTCTCGTACCGACTGTTTCTGCGGGTCATCAGTTGAAGGTGGCGCGAACAAGTGAGCTTCATCGATTACGACCAGCGTTCCCACCCAGGGTGTTCCGTCCTTCAAGAAACGACTTCTCTTGGCTTCGCCGTCGCGCCACAACAGCTCGAGAGTCCGTGCGGCGGTAATAGTTCGAACGTCTTCATCGTCGAGGGACAGATCGACCACTATCGCTCGATGATCACCGCTGAATATGGAATCGATGTCAGTGGGAGTTTCAGACTTGGCCCACACGCGCTTTGTCGCCAATTCCTGAAGCAGCATGCGGTATCGATCAAGTTCTTCGCCAACGGCGAGCTCAAAGTAAGGACTCTTAATAAAGTCATCGAGCGTTGCGTCGTGCAATCGGCCATGCAGTTTGTCGTACTTGTAGTGCCTGTCTAGATGGCGGTATTCGGCGAAGGCGTTGTTCGGCGACACGCGCAAGAACGCAGCCATCTCTGGCAACGAAAGAAGCCCCCATCGAATGCCCCAGGTGCCATCAGGAGAAGCTAGTGCGATAGTCTCGGAAACCATTTTCCATCGCGAGGTAAACTCGACATCGAGCGCAGGATCTTGAATCGAACTTAACAATCGAAAATCAGCATTCGGATCAAGGATAACCACCCGTGTTTTCGTCCATTGGAGAATTTCCTCGAGAATGCGGCGCGCCGCGTTTGTCTTACCAGAGCGCGACTGCCCGACGATAAGCGTGTGATTGGCGACCAGCATCTGGACGGCGAGGGCTTGTGTCTTTGGGGACGCCTTTCTGTTCGGCCAACCGTCTGCCGCGCTAAATGGGAACGTGGTCGTTGTCATTTCGCTGCGGCTCGCGATTCAGATTCCACGGTGACCGGAATCGTCAGTTCAGGGCAAAGTAGTTCTTTTCGAACGAAGTTCTCGTCCTGGCGAAGAGCGTGCTCGCAACCAATCTCGAGCACGCTCCGCTGGCTCACTTGTGCCGTTGGGACGATCGACCAGTAGTGAAGGTCGTAGGCAGAGGAGATTCGGAAGCGGGTTGTGCTCGCTGGCCTGAACACCTGTGGATCGAACCGTAACGATAGCGTCGCCAACCCTTGACCCGGTATTTCAGCTGGAAGTCTCGCTGCGAGGCGAGTAGCGACTTGGATATGGTACGTCGCCCCGGCCTGCAGCACATATTCAGCGGACGGATTCCCTATCAACGCGCGAGGCGTAATCTCGAGGGGCGCCAAGCGACCGTCGCGCTCGGCAAACAGTCCGCCTACTCGAACGAACACGACATCGTAAACGACATCAAGAGGGGCACTGCCAAGGCTTCTTGTTCGCCACTCGCTTGGCTTGTAGGCGCTGCCAACGAAACGTTGAAACCAGAGAGCGTCGTTCGATGCAGGACCGCCAAATGTGAGATCCACGCCCATGTGCGCGTAGCTCACGTCGGCTTTCTCGTCGGCGGAAAGTCTGAATCGAACGTTAGCGTTCAGGTAGGCACGCGCAGTTAAATCATCGTGCTGCGGCTTTATGTAGTCAGTCAGTTCGAAGTAAAAGTGGGCTATTTCTCCGTCAAGGAAGGCATCGAGCAATCGACCGCAACGAAGCGGAATATAGGCTCCCTCGTCGTTGTCGGAGGGAGTAGGCTTCCACGCTCCTCCTGTCTGTTCTTGATACAGGTAGACGACGACAACGGAAAGATCCCGAAGAGAGGAGTGCAACTGACCGGGAGTGTCTGCGAGTTGCTGCCGGATGGCATCGTCGACGTACCGCTCAAGATAACGGAAGTGATGAACACTTCCACGAGGGAGGGCGAGACACTCGAGACAATCAGCGACGTATTCCCGACTTGCGCTGCTCGACACAAGGTAAAGACACTGTTGTGTCATCGCCTCGTGTCGATTGCCATCGTGCTGGTATTCGACGCCTCACGGACGACCGTCAGTAGAGTGCGGCTATCGATCAAGATGCTGAAGTACCGGTCACAAAGAGTCAGGGCATGTTCGTGACGGGCGGATTCCGACGCTCGGGTGCCGACAAGATCGGAAACAACCAGCATGCGATATCCAAGATCGTAGCCGTGCCGAACAGTCCCCTCCACACAGATATGCGTGTCAACTCCTGTAACAACTACTGTCTGGATCGATCGTTCGACAAGCAGCTCGCAAAACTGTTGATTTGTGAAGGCGCTGTAACGGTGCTTCGAAAACACTAGGTCTGATGGACCCGGCGATATGACCAGGTCACAACCGCCTGTCCTCGGATCGCATAACAGAGGCTTTCCGTCGCGCAGCAGCCTTTCTCTCTGCGACGGGGACATCTTTGTGGGCTCGTATACAAGCTTAAAGAACGCCACGAGACCTAGTTCTTCCCGGACTTGAGGAAGGAAATTCTTGATTCGATCAGCGACCGCAGCGCTCGGCGAGACGTCACTTCCGAGCGCAGCAAGCGCGCCATGGGGGCTACAGAAGTCGGTCTGAAGATCGATCACCAGAAATGCCGTATGTCTGGGATCGACGTTTCGCAGGGCCGCTGCTTTCCACTCGTCGTATTTTCGGGTCGCCGCATTCATGGAGTCGCTCACTTTCCGACGCTGACGCTCACCCCGACAGTGTAGCAACAGGCGAACAAAAGGCAAAGCCGATATTTTGCTAAGGGTTTGTGCCCGGCCTTTGGTCGCTCCCGAACTCGGTTCTTGCCGAGAAACCACAGTTGCTTACAACCGGGCAACGCTCGCCAAGACCCAAACGGTAGCATGCAACGCTGAGACGCTAGCGCAGGATCAGATGCTCGGGAGCGCGAACGGCGACATGGAGGATCGCTGTCACCCCGGTGTCACCCCGGGGGTCGAAAAGTGGTCGGGGCGACTGGATTCGAACCAGCGACCCCCTGCGCCCAAGGCAGGTGCGCTACCAGGCTGCGCTACGCCCCGACTCGCGTATTATCCCATACCGATCCGTCCGCCCTTCGCTCGCGTTGGTCCATGACCGGTCACACCGCCCTCACCGTTCTGTTGGCATCCATGGCCCTCGCTGGAGCTGGGAGCCTCGCCGCCGCTCCCGGGGGGAGCCCGCGGCTGGCCTTCTCCGGCTCCGACAACCTTGCACCGACGCCCGACCTCGCACCGACGCCCGACCTCGCACCGGCGTCCGACCTCGCACCGGCGTCCGACCTCGCACCGGCGCGCACCCCCGCACCAGCGCGCACCCCGGCACCGAGGTTCGAGCCGGCGCCCGCCGCGGCGCAGTCCGCGACACTCACACTCCCCCGCCCGACCGAAGCACAGGCGCTCGCCGCGCTCGCCGCCCACATCGACGCGCTCGCCGCCGCCGACCGCTTCTCCGGCATCGTCCTCGTCGCTCGCCACGGACGGGCGCTCTTCGAGAAAACCGCAGGCCTCGCCGACAGGGACGCGAAGACGCCGGTGACGCGCGAGACCCGCTTTCGCATTGGATCGATGAACAAGATGTTCACCGCGATCGCCACGCTGCAGCTCGTCGAGGCGGGCCGGCTGTCGCTCGACGACCGGGTCGGCACACATCTCACCGACTATCCGAACAGGAAGATCGCGTCCACGGTCACGATCCGACACCTCCTGACACACACGGGCGGCACGGGCGACATCTTTGGCGGCGCCTTCGAAAGAAACCGCGCGACGCTCCGCGAGCACGCCGACTACGTCACGCTGTACGGCGCGCGCGACGTCACGCACGAGCCGGGCACGAAGCACAGATACTCGAACTACGGCTTCGTGCTGCTCGGCGCGATCATCGAACGCGTGACGGGCAGAACCTACTACGACGCGGTGCGAACGAGCGTCTTCGAGCGCGCCGGAATGGCCGATACGGATTCATTGCCCGAACGCGAGACGGTCCCGCATCGCTCGACGGGATACGTCCGCCGCGGCGACCAGTGGGTCTCCAACGCAGCATGGCTGCCCTGGCGAGGCACGGCCGCAGGCGGCGGCTACTCGACCGCTCACGACCTGCTGCGCTTCGCCCAGGCGCTCGAGAAGGGCACGCTCGTGTCGAAGACGCTCCTGGCCCAGGCGACACGACCGCAGCGCGAGAACTACGGCTACGGATTCAGAGTGCGCGGCACGGGCGCCGGGCGATCGTACGGCCACGGCGGCGGCGCTCCCGGCATGAACGGCGAGCTCCGCGTCTACCCGGCCCTCGGCTTCATCGTCATCGCCCTCGCCAACCTGGACCCGCCGGCGGCGTCGCAGGTGGTCGAGTTCCTCACCCAACGAATCCCAGAGATGCGCTCGTCGCCATGATCCGATTTCGCACGATCGGACGCCGGTGATCCGCCACTGGAGAAACCAGGGCTGAACCCGCGACCACGGCCCAGGGTGAAGGACCGCTGGACGCGGTCATAAATCCACGAACCATCCGGGAGACAAGACAAGACCAGGAGCAGAGCCGCACTCGATGAGTAGCGTCAGGATGGAGCCACCGCACGATCGGACGCCGGTGATCCGCCACTGGAGAAACCAGGGCTGAACCCGCGACCACGGCCCCGGGGTGAAGGACCGCTGGACGCGGCCATAAGTCCACGAACCATCCGAGAGACAAGACAAGACCAGGAGCAGAGCCGCACTCGATGAGTGGCGTCAGGATGGAGCCACGGCGCACGATCGGACGCGAGTGACCCACTACTACGTGTAACCAGACGAACCCCCCGACCACGGCAGGCGAACGGCCCGCCGAAAGCAGTCAGAGATCCACGAACAATCTGAAAGACAGGCGAGACCAGGCGGACCGCACTCGACGCACTGGCGTCAGGATGGAGCCACCGCAACCGATCGGACGCGGGTGATCCGCCACTGTGAAATCAAACAACGCGCGACCACGGCAGGCTGAATCGAGCAGGCCGTCGAGGCCATCCGCGACGGGCCAATCAAACCACCGCGGGCGATCGGATGCCGGCGCTCTGGCGGGAGGGCCGGCACGAGCCGGCCCTCCAATCGATGCACTACCAGCGAACCCGCGCGACGAGCTGGAGGACGCGCGCCGTGTTGGTGCCGGTCAGCGCGTTCACCTCGTAGGTGTTCGGATTGCTGCCGCTCGAGCGGTTGAAGTTCGCCCCGGTCGTCGGGATGGTGATCCCGCTCACGGGGGCGAAGTTCACATGATCGAACACGTTCAGCGCGTCGAGCCGGAACTCGGCGTTGACGCGGCCGACGATGTCGACCCGCTTGACGATGCTCAGGTCGAACTGCTTGAAGAGCGGCCCGGTCACCACGACCGACTGCAGGCCGCATCTCCCCTCGCCGCGGACCGTCTCGACGCAGTCGAAGCTGTCCGCCGGCGCGATGTAGCGGCCGCTCGGCGGCCCGAGGTTGCTGTACCCGGTCGCCGACGTCGCGCTTACGCTGAACGCCTTCACGCTCTCGTTGATGATCTCGTCGGGCAGCATGAAGACGCTCCCGTCGCTGGCAATGCGGAGCTTGAACAGCTTCGACAGCTCCGTCGGCGTCATCCCGACGAGGCGCACGTTGCCCAGGTCGAGGAGCCGGCCGCTCTGCACGCGCGCGTTGCCGGCCACCTGCCAGCCGCCGATGAGGCGGTCGAGGAAGCCGTTCACGCCGCTGCCGAAGCGCTGGCCCCGCCCGAAGGGGAGCGCGTACACGGCGTTGAGCTTGAACGCGTGCGTGACGTCCCCTTCCGCGCCGTCGTTCCGCACCATCGGGCTGTCCACCCGGAGCGACAGGAACCTCGACTGCGTCGCATGGCCCAGCACGTAGCTGCTCGCGAAGCTCAGGCCGTTTGCGGACCGCCGCTTGAGCTCGAGGCCGAGCGAGTTGTACATCGTGCGCCCTTCGTTCTCGACGATCAGCGCGCCGCCCAGCAGATCGGGATTGACGACGAAGAAGTTGGGCGGCAGCCCCGCCGCGAGCGCCCGGGCCCGGGCGGCCGCATCATTCGTGAGGGCGTCGGCGGCGACGTAGGGACCGGGATTGAAGCGCGCCAGCGACGTCAAGTAGGTGTTGTTGCGGAAGTTCGCCGACGTGTAGAGGGCCGGGTTCCCCGCGCCGCTTTGCGCCACACCGTTAAAGTGGGCCAGGAAGATCGGCAGCGGCGCCGTCCCGGTGCCCGGACCGAAGTAGGCGAACGATCCGACTCGTGCGCCGCCCGCGGCGTTATTGGCCTGGAGGTTGGTCATCGCGACCCGGAACTCGTCGAGAAAGCCGTTCTCGACGATGTTCAGCTCGTTGTAGTTGTTCGTGCGCCAGTTGCCCGACGACCGCGCCCCGAGGTAGCGGGCCTCGACCGACATCGATCGGCCGAGCGCCCGCGTGACGCCGGCCTGCCACGTGTCGGACAGCGGCACGACGAGATCGGGGCTGAAGATCGTGACGTCGCCGCCGACCACGTCGCGGAACGGGAAGACAGGCGTCCGCGGGAAATCCGCGGGGCCGAGGCGGCTGGTGTCCCGCAGCAGCACCGGCAGGGGCCCGAGGTTGCCGTTCGTCAGGTTCCGGAACGCGCTCAGCGACACACCGGGGTTGTCGCCGACTTCGCCCGTGAAGTCGTTCAGGCCGAGACGCGTGAACGAGCGGCTGTACCCCGCGCGGATCGCCATGTCACCGGGCTCGCCGACGATCCGGCCGAGGAAGCCTTCCCTCGCGCTTGGCGTCCATGCGAAGCCGACGCTCGGCGCCACGTTGTTCCAATCCATCCCGTACGGACGCTCGCCCTCCCCGAGCTGGCGGAACTGCGGCACGCGGCCCGCCAGCGTTCCGGGCGCGAAGAGGTTGCCGATGCCCGATCGCCCGTACACATCCTCGAGGTCGCCGATCGAGTAGCTGTTGTTCAGCGCGATGAACGGGAACTGGAGGTCGTAGCGCAGCCCGTAGTTGAGCGTGAGATTCGGGCCGACGCGCCACGAATCCTGGGCCCAGAACCCGATCTGCCGCTGGCGGGCGCGCTGCGTGCCCTGGCCGAGCGCCTCGTACTCGCCGGTCTCCTCGTTGAGCCGCGCCGTGTACCGGAACTCGTCGATGCGGCCGGTAAGAATCGCGTACAGGGCGCGCGCGTTGTTCAGGTTCGTCGTCGAAGCGCCGGGGAAGTTCGCCTGCGTGAAGAGCGACTCGGCGGGATCGCCCGTGACAACGCCGAACCGCAGCTCCGGGACGACCTGCTGGTTCTCGAGCCATATTTCGTACTCGGTGAACGCCCCGCCGACATTGAAGCTGTGCGCGCCCTTCTGCCAGTTAAGCGTGTTCTCGATCGACCGGTGGAAGGCGTCGCGCGCAGACGTGGCGCCGGCATTGCCCGCGTTGAATCCGGCGGCCGCGGTGAATCCGAGCGCCTCGCTCATATTCAGGTGGAATCCACCCTGGTTCGCGACCGAGCCGTTCCACATCGAGGGGTCGAACTCGTTCTGCCCGAACACGACCGGCGCGCCGCCGTACCCGATGCGGAACTCGTTCACCAGGTTCGACGTGAGTATCGATCGGAGCCATCCGCTCGTCGCGCGCCGGACCGAGCCCTGGTTCGCAACGACCGGGAACCCGGGAAAGTACGCCTCGCGGTTGTTCGTCGTATCCGGCCCGCCGCCGACGTACTGGAAGTTGAACGAGTAGGTAAGGCGGTGGCGGTCGTTCACCTGGTAGTCCACGCGCAGCGTCGGGTACCGGTTCATCGATTCGGTCGGCACCAGGTAGGAGTACTGCTGGTACAGCGGATCGGGGAGATCCCTGACATTGCCCTCCTGCGCCGTCGCCGTGCGGATGTCGGCCAGCAGGCCGGAGACGATCGGGTCCGGCGTCGACGTGTGGCCGGCGCGCGCGGCGAGGTCGAAGAGGTTCACCGACCGGACGCCCTGCGAGGTGCTGTAGCGGAAGTTCCCCTGCTGCGCGAGCGGGTGGAGGATGGTCCGGTTCCGGCGGAGTCCGGACGGCTGCCGGAACTCCTCGTAGTTGAAGAAGAAGAACGCGCGGTTCCGGCCGTTGAACCCCGGCAGCATGATCGGGCCGCCGACGTTGAACCCGGGCTGGTTCTGCAGCAGTTCCGCTTTCGGCAGGTTGTCGCGCTTGTTGAACCACGTATTCGCGTTCAGCGTGTCGCTCCGGTAGGTGTGGAACAGGCTGCCGCGAAACTGGTTCGTGCCCGATCGCGTGACATAGCGGATCT
The DNA here is from genome assembly GCA_050748045.1 of Vicinamibacterales bacterium. Taxonomy (GTDB): domain Bacteria; phylum Acidobacteriota; class Vicinamibacteria; order Vicinamibacterales; family UBA2999; genus CAVYVZ01. Next base: position 9,792 of record JBOGIW010000409.1, read on the forward strand.
GCGTGGCGCCCGCGCCGGTGCCGTCGGCGCCGGTGGCGGCGGTGGTCACCGTGATCTCCTCGACGGCGTCGAGCCGCGGGCCGACGATGGCGAAGAAGCCGTCGGTGCTCTTGAGCGTGTTGTCCTGGATGTTGACGCCGTCGAGCGTCATGTTGATCGTGCTCTGCGGCAGGCCATTGACGATCGAGTCGCGGCTGCCGCCCGGCGTCGTCACACCCGGCAGGAAGACGATGAAGTCCGCGGCGTTCCGGCTGGAGAGCGGCAGGCTCGACACCTGTCGCGTATCCAGCGTCGTCGCCACGGTCGCCGACGACGTCTGAACGAGCTCCGCGTTGGACTGCACTACCACCTGCTCGGTGAGGCCGCCGATTTCGAGCGTGGCTCGTACGCTGGCCGGTACGCCCGCGTTCACCACCACGTTGTTCAGGATGACCGTCTTGAAACCCTGGAGCGAGACGGTGACGGTGTAGGCGCCGGTGATGAGCGACGGGACGGAAAAGACACCTTGTCCCGAGGTCACCGCGGTGAAGGTTTCACCCGTGGCGTTGTTCTTGACGGCGACGTCGGCGCCTGGCACGACGCCCCCGTCCGAGTCGACGACCACGCCGGAAATCGACGCAGTCGATGCGCCCTGCGCGAATGCAATGGCGCTTGTCACCAGCAAGAGAAGCAGACACGTACCAACCATCCTCACACAATGCAAATTCATCGGGGACACTCCTGTAACAAAGGTTAGGGATACCCCGTAGTCGGCATGAAACTAAGCAGTGCACGGCGAGGCGTCAAGGAGACGGATGCATCTCTGTGCAGCCGAAGCGGAACCGCTCGGGTCGCCGCGGCGTATAATCCCGCGCGTCGCCCCCCGGACCGGGCCGCATCTTCGAAGGAGCTGTTCATGTTCCGCCGTAGATTCGCCACCGTCCTGGCCACTATGACTTTGGTACTAGTCACTGCCAGCTCGGTTAGTGTGCAAACGCAACGTCGCAGCGTCGCGGAAAGCCGCCTCGTCCGCTACCCGCACCACCATGCGGGCCGGATTGCATTCACGTATCTCGCCGATATCTGGAGCGCGGACGAGAACGGACAGAACGTGCGCCGCCTCACCGTGAACCGGGCGCGAGACGTCTACCCGCGCTTCTCGCCCGACGGGAAGTGGATTGCCTTCTCGAGCGACCGGAACGGCAGCCTGGACGTGTTCGTGATGCCCGCGGAGGGCGGCACGGCTCGGGCGTTGACCTCTCACTCGGCCGACGACACGGTGCTCACGTGGTCGCGCGACTCACGCGCGATCCTCTTCGCGAGCAATCGGGGCGAGGACTTCGCCGGCAAGCTGTACACGGTGGGCCTCGACGGAGGCATGCCCGTCAACGCGGGCCCTGACATGGGCGTGTGGGCGGCGTATTCACCCGACGGCACGCGGCTCGCGATCAACCGCCACGGGCAGGTGTACTGGCGCAAGTACTATCGCGGCGCCAACGCCACCGAGATCACGCTGATGGACATCGCCGCGAAGCGGTTCACGGAGGTCACGGACTTCGACGGCCTCGACTCGTGGCCGATGTGGGCTCGAAACGGCTACATCTACTTCGTCAGCGATCGCCAGGGCGGAGGACTGACCAATATCTGGCGGGTTCCAGAGTCGGGCGGCCGGGCCGAGCAAGTGACGACGTTCACAGCCGGCGACGTGCGATGGCCGTCGATGAGCGATGACGGCCGCGTCGTCATGTTCGAGCACGACTTCGGGATCTGGAAGCTCGACGTCGCGACGCACACGGCCTCGCCGGTTCCCCTCGCGATTGCGGCCGAGACGCAGGAGAACACGAGCGACGTGCGCACGTTCAACTCGGAAGTGGACGATTACGACCTCGACCCCTCGGGCCAGCGCATCGCCTTCTCGGTCCATGGCGAGGTCTTCACCGCGCCGGCAGAGGACGGCGAGCTGACACAGATCACCGAGGGCGCGGCGCGCGATCGCGAGGTCCTGTATTCCCCCGACGGGAAGCGGGTCGCGTTCGTGTCGGACAGGACGGGTCACGAGGAGATCTATGTGGCCTCGCCGGACGGCAGCGGAGAGGCGCTCCAGGCCACGAATGTGGACGCACTCAAGCTGTCGTTTGCCTGGTCGCCCGATTCGACGGCCCTGGCGATCGCCTCCTCCGACTTCAGGCTGCGGCGATACGACATCGACAGCCGCCGGACAACGGAGCTCGCCTCGTCGCGATACGGCAATATCGGTGCGCCGGCCTGGTCTCCGGACGGCCGCTGGATCGCGTACGCCAAGCCGGACCAGGTGCGCACGAACGACATCTACCTCGTCCCGTCGGCGGGAGCGACGTCAGCCGACCCGGAGCGGCGCGTCACGGTGGATTCGTACAACGACACGCAGCCGCACTTCGCGCCGGATGGGCGCAAGCTCTATTTCGTGCGCGGCGATCGCTTCGCCGACGGACCGAACGCGGCGGCCGCCGCGCCCCAGATTCACGCCATGACGCTCGAGCGCGAGGAGCGCGACCCCGACGATCCCGCGGAGCGGACGGACGCGGCCCGTCCCGGCACGCAGAAGCCGAGCCCGGCCGGCGCCACGGGCGCCAGCGTCGCGATCGACTGGGCGGGGCTGAAGCGCCGCACGAGACAAGTCACGCGCATGCCGCACCCGGTCACGAGCTACGTGATCGCGCCCGACAGCCGAACGCTGGCATTCGTGGTCAACGAGCCGTCGGGCACGCGCACGCAGCCGGCCATCTATACGATTCGACAGGACGGCCGCCGGCCGACCCGTCTGACGGCGGGGAGAGGCGACGGCGATGCCAATGACGAGGCGCCGCAGCCACGAGGCGGCGGCCCGGCCATCGCCGCGCTGCGCATGGCGCGCGACGGCCGCACGCTCTTCTTCAGGGAGCGGCGCCACGTGTATTCCGTGGCGCTGCCGTCGCCGGGCTCCCAGCCGGGCGCTGGATCCGGCCAGGGCCGCGACGGCCAGCCGCGCCGCGTCAGCTTCACCGCGAAAGTACGGATCGATCGGCCCGCCGAATGGGCGCAGATGTTCGGCGACGCGTGGCGGACGATGAAGTACCGCTTCTACGATCCGAAGATGCACGGACACGACTGGGATGCCGTGAAGGCGAAGTACGAGCCGCTCGTGCAGTACGTCGGCGACCGCCAGGAGCTCTTGAACCTGATCAACGAGATGATCGGCGAGCTGAACGCGTCGCACACGGGCGCGGGGCCGCCGCCCGGCGGCCGCGACGGCGTGTCCACGGGGTATCTCGGCCTCGACCTCGAGCCGGACGCGCGTGCCGGCCGCTACCGTGTCACGCACGTGTACGAGGACGGTCCGGCGGACAAGGACTGGGTGAAAGTCGCCGTCGGCGACTACCTGCTCGCTATCAACGGGAAGCCCGTGAAGGCCGGCGACGAGTACTGGCAGCTCCTCAATCATCGTCTGAACCGCAAAGTGGCGGTGAGCTTCAGCAGCACGCCGTCGGAGGCAGCCGCATGGGTCACGAAGATCGCTCCCGTTCAGCAGAACCAGCAGAACCAGCTTCGCTACGAGCGATGGGTTCGCGGGCGCCGGGCCGAGGTGGACACGCGATCGGCCGGCCGGATCGGGTATTTGCACATCCAGGCGATGAACGCCCCGTCGCTCCGCCGTTTCCAGAAGGAGCTTCGCGAGAACCGGCACAAGCAGGCGCTCGTCATCGACCAGCGGTGGAACGGCGGCGGGAACATCGACCAGGAGCTGCTCGGCATCCTCGTGCAGCGCGAGTACCAGATCTGGCAGCCGCGCGGCACCGAGCCGAGCCCGCGGCCGTTCTCGGGCTTCTTCGGGCCGAAGATCGTGCTCCAGAACTGGCGCTCCGCGTCAAATGCCGAGATGTTCCCCGCGGGCTTCCGCGCGCTCGGCCTGGGCAAGGTGGTGGGCACGCCGACGGCCGGAGCCGTGATTGGCACGGGCAGCTACTCGCTCATCGACGGCTCCACCGTCCGGACGCCTGGGACAGGCGTCTTCCTGGCCGACGCGAAGCGAACGAACATGGAGAACTACGGCGTGCCGCCGGACATCCTCGTGGAGAACACGCCGGAAGACCACCTGGCGGGGCGCGATCGCCAGCTCGAGGTGGCGGTCGACGAGCTGCTGAAGCAGATCGGCCCGGCGCGCACGACCTCGTCGCAGTGAGACCCATGCATGCGTGATCGAGTTGGTTCCGGGGCGACTGGCGCCGACCAGCGCCCCGGCGCCATCGCAACAGGTCTCTGTGACGCTTCGCGCCGGCCGGGTATCATCCAGACCATGATCCGCACGATCCTCATGGCGCTGCTGGGATCCGTCGTCCTGACGCAGACCCCGGCGCCCGGTCCCGCGCAGCCGTCCGCGCCGCCGCCCGGCACCGACATCTGGCTCGCCCGTCTCGGCGCGGCCGGCATCGAGCAGCCGATCAACATCACGAGCCGGCCGGGCTACGACAACCAGCCGTCGTTCACGCCGGACGGCACGGGCTTCCTCTTCACGCGCAGCGACGGCACGCAGACCGACATCTATCTCTACGACTTCATATCGCGGGCGAGCGACGCGACGCGCGTCACCGACACGCCGGAAAGCGAATACTCGCCGACGGTCACGCCCGACGGCGCGGGCATCTCGGTCATCCGCGTCGAAGCCGACGGCTCGCAGCGCCTCTGGCGCTTCACGCGCGACGGCCGGACCCCGACGCTCGTGCTGCGCGACGTGAAGCCGGTCGGCTACCACGCCTGGGGACCCGACGGCCAGCTCGCCCTCTTCGTCCTCGGCCAGCCCAATACGCTGCAGGTCGCCGACACGCGTACGGGCCGCTCCCGCATCGTCACGCAGCGGATCGGCCGCTCCATGCACCGCATCCCTGGGCGCGACACGATCAGCGTGCTCCACACGGAAGGCGACGTGCGCACGATCAAGGAGCTCGACGTCAAGACACGCACGATGAAGCCAATCGTCCGCGCGCTCGACTCGAGGGACGGCGACTACGCATGGACGCCGGAGGGCGCGATCCTGATGTCGAACGGCAAGACACTGATGCGCTGGTCCGCCGCAGGCCCGGGCCAAGGCGCCAGCGCCAACTGGTCGGCGGTCGCCAACCTCGACGCGCTCGGCCTTTCCGGCGCGTCGCGCCTGGCCGTCAGCCCCGACGGCAAATGGCTCGCCCTCGTCGTGCCGGATCGGCCGGGCTCGCCGTCAACGCACTGAGTCACGACTGCCATCGTCGCGGTCGCGTGCGGCGGCGCCGACGCACGCCTGGCGACCCGCAGCGACCAGCGCCTACAGCTCCCGCGTCATCTCCACCATCGTCCGGCGGAAGCCGAGCTTCGCGAAGAGCCGCTGCGCACCCTCGTTCTTCTCGGCGGTCCACAGCATGACGCGCGGCGCGCCGCGCTCGCGCAGCCAGGCGACGGCGGCCTCGACGAGCGCGCTCGCCACGCCATGCCGCCGGCTCCCCTCGTCGACGACGATGTCGTGGATGAAGCCGGCGGCCTCGCGCAGCTCCTGCCAGGATCGCGGCTCGAGGCCGGCGTAGACGTAGCCGACGACGATGCCGTCGCGTTCGGCGACGAGGACGATCACGTCCGGTTCGCGGAGCTCGCCCTCCAGAAAGCGCGCGTAGCCTCGTTCGGGATCGCGGCCGGGGGCCATGAAGCGATCGCGATCGAACGCGTAATGCGCGTGGAGCACCTGCGCGCCGAGACGACCGAGCGCGGGCAGGTCGCCGGCCTGCGCACGCCGAACTTCAGTCCCGCGGTCCGCGCTCACTGCCGATGCTGCTCCGGGAGGTGAATCACCGAGATCTCCCACCTGCGCCCCTGGTCTTGTCGCTCGGCCACCGCCAGCGTGCGGCCGTCCTCGGACCAGGCGGGCAGCGTGAACCTGCCCCTCATGAGCCGCTCGGCGTTGCGCCCGTCGGCGCGCGCAATCCAGAGATCGCCTTTGTGGTCCACGTACGCGATCCGATTCAGCTCCGGAGGCGACCACGACCAGACCTCTCCGTCGTAGGGCTCGACACCGCCCGCCCGCGAATGAATCACGAGCCGCTCAAGGCGCAGCTCGTGCGTCTGCTGCGTGCCACCCATCTCGTGCGCGTCGAAGAGGCGCTGCTCGAGCGACGCGATGCCGTACATCGGCAGGCGCGCATCGCTGCCCGCGGTGATTTTCCCCAGGCCCGTCGGACTGGTGCGGCTCGCCTTCATCTTCCAGTAGCGCTCCACCGCCGGCGGCGCCTGCGCCAGCGCCACGACCTGCATGCCGCGCCCTCTGGTCGTGAAGTATCCGGCCTTGAGGGCCCCCGTCGGCTCCATGGCTGCGCTCTGGATGACGAGCGTGCCGCCGTCCCAGGCGAGCGCAGCCACGATGCCGCCGTCGAGGAGCGGCCCCGTGAGGGTGGCCACCAGCTCCTTGTCGGCGCGCTGCGCCGCCAGGCCGGACGCCGACGCGAGCATCGCAACGATGAGGTACCGGGAAGCGCGCATTCATTCACCTCCCCGCCCGGAATCAGGATCAAAGGCCAGACTCGCAGAGACCCCGGGCCAGGAGACCACAGACCAGGGACCAACGACAAGGACCAGGAATCAGCGACCAGGGACGAGGGACCAGGGACCAGAGACGAGAGACCGGCGACCAGAGACCAGAGACCAGAGACCAGAGACCAGAGACCAGAGACCAGAGACCAGAGACCAGAGACCAGAGACCAGAGACCAGAGACCAGAGACCAGAGACCAGAGACTCTCACACCACAAGCGTACCCCTGGCCACGAGCACCGCTTCGCCGCCAACCTCCACTTTCACGATCCGATCGCGCGTGCCGGTGATGCGGATATGGATGCGGCTCGGCCGGCCCATGGCCTGTCCCTGCAGGTTGAGGATCCGCTGCGCCGCGTCGCCGGCGGACAGGCCGTAGCGCACGAGGTAGCAGCCGAGCGGACCGCTGGCGCTGCCGGTCGCGGGATCCTCGACGACGCCGAAGCCCGGAGCGAACATGCGGCTGTAAACGGTCGCCTCCGGAACGCCGGGGCCGGTCGTGAACAGGTAGACGGGAAGGTTCACCCCGATCGCCTCCGCGAGCCGCTGCAGCGGCGAGGCCTCGCCCACGGCGCGGTCGACCGCGGCCCGCGACGTCATGGGCACGACGAGGTACGGCACGCCACACGACACTTCCTGGATCGGCAGCTCCCCGGCGATATCGTCGCGCCGCACGCCGATGCCCGCGGCCACGGCCTGGATGTCGCTGACGATCGTGCCGAAATCCGGCGTCTTCTGGGTCATCCAGGCGAAGCGCAGGCGCCCATCGCGCCACTCGAGCGCCACGGGCGTGGGCCCGACGCCGAGCCCGAACGTGACGAGCGTCCTGCCCGGCTCGATCGCGCCCGTCTCGGCGAGCGCGAAGGCGCTGCCGATGGTCGGATGCCCGGCCATGGGCAGCTCCTCCACCGGCGTGAAGATGCGCATCCGCACGTCGGTATCCGGTGTCTCGGGCGGCAGGATGAACGTCGACTCGGAGAACCCCATCTCCCGGGCCAGCGACTGCATGCGGGCGGGCTCGAGCCCGCGGCCGTCCAGGAAGACGGCGAGCTGGTTGCCCGTCAGCGGCTCTCCGGTGAACACGTCGTAGTGCAGGTAGGCGCGCGACATGCCCCGAGTATAGAACCAACCCCGTGGCGGCGGCGTCTGTCCCACAACCTTGCCTATCGGATTCTACATAGATAGAATCCGTCATATGACGATGACCTACCAGACGGCGCTGGTGCTGGAGGCGCTGGCCGCCGGCAGGCATCACGGGTTCGACATCATGGACGCCACGGACCTTCCGAGCGGCACGGTCTATCCCATCCTGCGGCGGCTCGACGAGGATGGTCTCGTCAGGTCGCGCTGGGAGCGCGACTCGATCGCCAGGCGCGAACAGCGGCCGCCGCGCCGGTACTACGAGCTGACGGCGTCCGGCGACGCGCGTCTGGCCGGCGCGAGGGCGCGCTACCGCGCGCTCGAGACCCTCGCGCCGCGCATGGGCAAGCGATGGAAGCCGGCCTGATCCTCCGGCTCTGCCTCGGCATCCTCCGCGCGGCGTCGCGCGTCGTGCCGTCGCGCGACCGCGACGCCTGGCTCCAGGAGTGGGAGGCGGAGCTCCGCGAGCGCTGGATGCGGCTGGCACGCCGGAACGGGTTGAACCGCCGGCAGCAGATCGACCTGCTCCGCCGGATCCTCGGCTCCTTCCGCGACGCCGCCTGGCTGCGGCGGCAGTTCACCCGCGATTCAGAGCTCGTCCACGACGTGCGCCACGGCCTCCGGCTCCTGCGCCGGAGCCCGGGGTTCGCTGCGCTCGGCATCCTCGTGCTGGCTCTTGGCGTCGGCGCCGCGGTCGGCATCTTCAGCGTGGTCGATACGCTGCTCCTGCGGGCGCTCCCTTATCCGAACGCCGAGCGCGCCGTCATGCTCTGGCAGTCGAGCGCACGCAGCCGCGACGTACGCGACGACGTGGCGCCTGCCAACTGCCTCGACTACGAGGACCACCTGCAGTCGTTCGACATCGTCGCCTGCGTGGCGCCGTGGAGCTTCGACTTCACGGGCGGCGGCGAGCCCGAGGTGCTGCACGCCGCCAGCGTCTCCAACGGCTTCTTCCGTGTCTTCGGCGTCGAGCCGATTCTGGGGCGCACCTTCGACGCCGAGGAGCACCTTTCCGGACGCAGCCGCGTCATCGTCATCAGCCACGGAGTGTGGCAGCAGAAGCTCGGCGGGGATCCGAATGTCATCGGCCGGACGATCCGGCTGGACGATGCCGCGTATACCGTGGCCGGCGTGCTGCCACCCGGCTTCCAGCCGCGCATCCTGCAGGGGTCCGGCGAGCGCGGCGTGTACGTACCGAAGGTCAGGCAGGAGCACGAACGACGGGTCCGAGGGAGCGGGTACTGGAATGCGGTGGCGCGTCTCGACGCGGGCGTGACGCTGGCGGACGCGCAGGGCGAGCTCGATGCGCTCTCGCAGCGGCTCGCCGGCGAGTATCCGCGCACGAACGCCGGGGTCGTGGCGGTGGCGCAGCCGATGCGCGAGCATCTTGCCGGCAATCTCCGTCCGGCGCTGCGACTGCTTTTCTTCGCCGTCGGCCTGCTGCTGGTGATTGCGGCAGCCAACGTCGCGAACCTGCTGCTGGCTCGCGCGGCGGAGCGGACGCGCGAGCTGGCGGTGCGATCCGCGGTCGGCGCGGGACGAGCCCGTCTGGTGCGCCAGCTCCTCGCCGAGAGCCTGCTCCTCGCAACGCTCGGCAGCGTCGCGGGCATCGTCGTCGCGTGGTGGACGGTGCGCCTGATCGTCACACTCAGCCCGGCGAATATCCCGAGCCTGGCGAACGTGACGATCGACGGGCGCGTGCTGGCGTTTGCGGCGGGCCTGACGGGCGTCGTGGCGGTCGTCGTCGGGATTGTGCCCGCGTGGCACTGCTCCGGAGGCCGGCTGCTGGACATCCTGCGCGGCACGACGCCCGCCAGCGGCGGCGGCACGCGTCATCACGTGCGCGCGGCGATCGCCGTTGCGGAGGTCGCGCTCGCGCTCCTGCTCATGACGGGGGCGGGCCTGCTGCTGCGCAGCTTCGCGACGCTCGTCGAGAGCGACCCCGGGTTCAACCCGGACCGCGTGCTCGCCATGCAGGTGTTCGCGTGGGACCGGAACGACACGCCCGTGAAACGTGCAGTCTTCGTCCGGCAGGTGCTCGAGCGGATCGCCGCGCTGCCAGGCGTGGACGCCGCTGGAGCGGTGTCGGCCATGCCGTTCATCGAAGCGAACATCAACATCGAAACGGGCCTGATCGTGGAAGGCCCCCCTGTCGCTCCCGGGGAGGAACCGGGCGCCTTCCTGACCATCGCCACGCCGGGGTACTTCCCGACGATGCAGATTGCGTTGCGGCGGGGACGCCTGCTCGACGAGCACGACTCCTCGACAACGGGCCCTGTCGCCGTCGTCAGCGAGTCGCTCGCGAGAAGGGCCTGGCCCGGGACCGACGCGATCGGCCGGCGGATCCGTTTCCCGTATCAAGGGCAGATGCGCCCGGCGGAGGTGGTTGGCGTCGTGGCCGACGTCCGGCATGATTCGCTCGATCGGCCGCCGCGGCCGGAGCTCTTCGTGCCGCACGCCCAGATGCCGTTCGGCTCGATGACGTTCGTGGCCCGCACGCGCAACGAGCCCGACACGATCGGCGCGGCGATGAAGGAGGCCATTCGCGCGGTCGATCCGCTGCAGGCGATCTACCGCGCCGCGACCGCCCGCGAGCTGGTGGCACAGTCTCTCGTGGAGCGGCGCTTCATGCTGGCCCTCCTCGGCGGCTTCGCCCTCCTCGCCGCCGTGCTCGCGGCCATCGGCATCTACGGCGTGATCAGCGTCGCCACGACGCAGCGGACGCGCGAGTTCGGCGTGCGCATGGCGCTCGGCGCCGATCGCGGCGAGATTCTCGGCATGGTGCTGCGTGAAGGCGCCACGATGGCCGTCGTGGGGCTGGCCATCGGCTTCGCCGGCGTCATCGTCTTCGGCCGCGTGATCGAACGGTTCCTCTACAACGTCAGCCCCGCGGACCCGGCCACGCTGGCCGGCGTCGCCGCGCTGCTCGCGGTGGTCGCGCTGATGGCCTGCGTGCTGCCCGCCCGCCGCGCGACACGCGTCGACCCAATCGTCGCGTTGCGGAGCGACTGATCCGGGGTCAGAGTAGCGATGCGATCCGTATCAAGGCATTGAGTCGAGTCATGTAGCTACTCTGACCCCGTTCTTCCTGCTGGAGCCAGACGTGGCGCGCGTGGTTGTCGGCCAGCTCCACGATCAGCGTCCGCTGGTCCTCGGGGAGCGCCGCGGCAATCTGCTCGACGAGCGCCTCCTGCCGCGCGATGTCCACGGGCGCGAACAGCTCGTCCTCGTGAATCGCGTCGAGCAGCGCTTCGTACTCGTCCTCGCACTGATCTTCGGCATCCGAGAACGACGGGATGCAGCGCATCCTGGCATCGAGCTCCAGCTTCCCGGCGCACCGCTCCGCAAGCTCAATCAATTCGTCAGACGTCGGCATGCCGGGTCTCCTCGATCCACCGGTTCACCTTCGCGCGCTGCATCGGCAGCGTGATCGGGCCGTCGCGCAGCAGCACGTCGTGGAACTC
>JBOGIW010000410.1:0-4726 GCA_050748045.1 Vicinamibacterales bacterium
GCCGGCCGATGGCGTCCGGGTCGACGCCGAACTGCTGGCGCCAGGTGCCGTCGCTGATGACGAGCAGCCGATCGCCGCCGGCCGCGTCGGCCGCCGTGAACGTACGGCCGCGCGCCGCGGGCACGCCGAACACGTCGAAGAACGTGCTGGTCACCAGCGCGCCGTCGAGCCGCTGGGGCTCGGCCTGCTCCGACGTGATGTCGATCGCGTCACCGCGATGGCCGGCGATCGCGAGGAACGACTGCTGCTCGCGCTGCAGGTCGAGGAAATCGGCCGGCGTGTGCGCCTGATCCGACGGAGAGCCGGGGCGCCGGGGCTGCACGGTCACGAGGCGATCCGGCTCCAGGTAGGGGAGCGGCCGCAGCAGCACGCCGTTGACGACGCTGAAGATCGAGGCGCTGCCGCCGATCCCCAATCCGAGCGTCAGGACCACGATGGCAGTGAACCCCGGGCTCTTGCGGAAACTTCGGAGGGCGTGCGTGAGATCCGACATGCGTGACAGGACGACCTGTGATTCGGTGATTGAGTGGCTGCCCGCGATTCACGAGGGGGCGATCGGCTGGTGACCTGGATCGGCGATCGCCACGCGATCGCCCGATCGCACGCCACCAGTCACATCACCGGATCACGAATCGTCGAATCACCCGGTTCCAGTTAGTGGGCCGGGATGCCCACGGACTCCTCGACGACCCGGCCGTCGAACAGGTGAATGGTGCGCTCGGCGTGGGAGGCGTAGCGCGCGTCGTGCGTCACCATGCAGATCGTGGCGCCGCCGCGGTGCAGCTCCCGGAGCAGGTCCATGACCGCCACGCCGTTCTTCGAATCGAGGTTGCCGGTCGGCTCGTCGGCGAGCAGGATCGACGGCTGGCCCCCGACGGCACGGGCGACCGCGACGCGCTGCTGCTGAACGCCGGAGAGCTGGCTGGGCAGATGCTTCGCCCGGTGCGCCATGCCGACCCTCTCGAGCGCCGCCGTCGCGCGCTCCTTGCGCTCCGACGCCTTCATGCCCCGGTACGTGAGCGGCAGCTCCACGTTCTCGTACACCGTGAGATCGCCGATCAGGTTGAAGCTCTGGAAGATGAACCCGATCTCGCGGTTGCGCACCCGGGCGCGCTGCGAGAGCGGCAGGTCCGTCACGAGCTGGCCGTTCAGCATGTAGCGGCCCTCCGACGGCGTGTCCAGCAGCCCCAGGATCGAGAGCAGCGTCGACTTGCCGCAGCCCGACGGCCCGGCGATCGCCACGTATTCGCCAGAGCGGATCTCCATGTTGATGTTGTCGAGCGCGTGCGTTTCGACCTCGTCGGTGTAGAAGACCTTCTTGACACTTTCAAGCTTGATCAGCGGCTGCACAGCGTTCATGTCGGCTCCTCTGCTGGTGTTGCATCTTCGGTCGTCGGTCTACCGCAGTCTCACGCGATCGAAGGCGTCCCATGCGGACATGTCCGACAGGACGACCTCATCCCCGACGTCCAATCCGCCCTGGACCTCGATGGTGTTCACCGAGCTCCGGCCGAGCTTGACCTGCGTACGCTCGGCCTCTCCCGAGGCGTCGGTCAGCTTGAACAGCCCGACCGTGCTCTCCTCCTGCCCGAACGCCGGCCTCCCCACGTAGAGGACGTTTTCGAGACGCTCGAGTTCGATCGTGCCGTCGACGCTCAGGTCGGGCACGGCACCGCGCGGGAGCGCACCGGTGAGCGCCACGTCGATCGTCACGGTGCCGTTGGTGGCGGCTGGGTCCTTGCGGCTCACGCGCCCGTCGATGATGCCGTTGCGCGTATCGATCTGCGCCGGCTGGCCGATCTCGATGTCCTTGGCCTGGGTTTCCGCGATGCGCAGCTCGGCCTTCAGCCGGGCGGGATCGGCCACGCGCGCCAGGTTCTGGCCCGGCGCCACGCGCTGCCCCACTTCGACGGGCACCTGCTGGAGCACGCCCGGGAACCCGGGGCGCACCCTGAGCGCCTGGAGGCGGCTCTCGTACAGGGCGGCCACGGCCCGGGCCTGGTCCACGGCCGCCTGCTGCACGCGAAGCCGCGCATCGATCGACTCCCGGGCGGTCGAGAGGCGCTTCTCCTCGATCTCGTTGCGGGTCTTCAGCTCCTCGGCGCGCACCTGCGACTGCTTGCGCACGAGCTCCGAGATGAGCTCCTGCTTGGCCAGCTCCTCGTTCACTTCGGCTTGGAGCCGCGCCTGCGTGTAATCGGCGCTGACCGTGGCGGCCCCCGCCTGCTGGGTGAGAAGCTCGTTCTGCAACTGCACCCGCTGGTTGGCGAGGTTGGCTTCGGCGGCCTGCAGCGCGAGGCGCGCGTTGATCGCCTCCTGCTCGACCTGGGGGTTGCTGAGCTCGAGGATGACCGAGTTGGCCGTCACCTGCGCGCCGGGGCGGAGGAGAATGCGCTCCACGCGCCCCTCGGTCGTCGCGGGCAGCCATCGCGTGTCCTCGGGCACGAGCGTGCCCAGACCGCGGACCTGCCGGACCATGGAGCCGCGCTTCACCGTATCCACCCAGACCGTCGCGCGCTCCACCGTCGGGGCGGCCGGCTTCATCTGCGCCAGCACCACGGAGACGAGGACGATAATCAACACGCCGACCGCCGCGAAGACGACCCGGCGTATCTTCTTGTTGCGGGCGAAGGACGGGTCCCGTGCGATGTCAACCATTGCTTGCTCTCGAATCTCCCGTCTTGGGGATTTCGGTCTGTGCTGGTTCGCCGCCTCCGGAGGGCGAACCGAAACAGAGACCCGAAACCCGCGACGTTTGATGGTGTCGGCCGTCGCTTCGTTGCCTTAGACGGAAACGTAAAGCGTTTCGGACGCACCAGTTTGCAGGACCCAGGGGACAAACGCTGTGCCAGCCCGTGAACCCGGCGTAAGTAGAAGAATTACTGTGATTTATACCACGAAAGCGCCTCCCGCCTGCACTGGAAACTGTCCGTCTGTGGGACGATAGAGTCCCGAATGCGCGCCGAGGAGCTGCCTCTGTGGGAACGGACGCTCATCGCGAGCTATCGCTGGCGCCAGGTGCGGCCCGTGCCGCGGGCACGGCTGCGACAGCCGGTGGCCGCCTGCCGCGTGGCGATCGTGACGACGGCCGGCCTCGTGCCGCCCGGGGTGCCGCCGTTCGACCTTGGCCGCCTTGGCGGCGATGCGACCTTTCGCGTGATCCCGGCGGACGCGGATCTCACGCGCCTCGATCTGCAGCACCGGAGCCAGGCATTCGATCGGGGCGCGGCCCTGCGCGATCCCAACGTGGCGTTCCCGCTCGACCGATTGCGCGACCTGGTCGCGGCAGGCGAGGCGGGCGAGGTCGCGCCGCGGCATCTGACGTTCATGGGCTCGATCACCGCCCCCGCCCGCTTGCGGAAGGAGCACGCCCCCGCCGCGGCTGACGTGCTCGTGGCCGACGCCGTCGACGTGGCGCTCCTGGCGCCCGTGTGACCGTTCTGTCACCAGACGGTCGGTCTGGTTGGAGCGGAGCTCGAGCGGCGCGGGATCGTGACCGCCTCGATCACGATGATGCCGGAGATCACCCGCGCCGTCGGCACGCCGCGCGCGCTCCACGTACCGTTCGGCCTCGGCTGCCCGTTCGGATCCCCCGGCGATCGCCAGACGCAAATGGGGGTGCTGCGGTCGTTGCTCGCGCTCTGCGGGCGGGAAGATGTGCCGGTGCTGGAGTCGCTGAATTAGGCCACGAAGGATCCTGGCCACGAAGAACACGAAGCTCACGAAGGAAGCGCGTTCGACTGGCCGCCGAAGGCGGCTCGCGTGAGAGCGAGACGGCAGCAGCATGCCGCACGACGAACCCTATCAGCATGTTGCCGCCGTCTCGTCCTCACCCGCGTCGGCCTGTGATGCAGGCCGACCAGTCGAACGCCTTCGCGCCTTTGCGCCTCCGCGCCTTTGCGCTCCGTCCGTGGTCGCAACCGGTCTGCGAAGCCGTTGCTCACCACGCCGTCTCATCCACAGCACGACACGATCGAGTCGTAGAGCTCCCGGTCGGTCGCGCCCTCAGTGTTGATGACGACCACACGCGAGGACGGGCCGAGGCGCAGGGCGTCGCGCACGGGGCGCAGCGCGTCTTCGCGCATCACGGCGACGAGCGTGGCGAGGCTGCAGGCGCCCGACGGCCCCGATTCAATCGCCGGGTCCCTGCTCATCGGGTGCGCCAGCATCCGCATCGCGGCCATCGTCCGTTTGTCGTCGACGGCCACGAACGCGTCCACGAGGTCGGCGATGACCGGCCAGGCGGCCGGGGACGGCGTCGCGCACCGGAGCCCGGCCATGATCGTGTCCAGCGGCCCGTCGATCGTCGTGAGACCGCCGGCCCGGGCGGATGCGAGCAGACACGCGGCGCGTGACGGCTCGCACGCGACGAGCCGCGGACGATGCCCCGGCCACTCGTGGGCCAGGCCCGCGGCGACGCCGCACACCAGCCCTCCGACGCCGCCCTGCGCGAACACGACATCCGGTGCGCCCAGCTCCGCCCGTACCTCCGAGACCAACCGCGTGTACCCGAGCATGATGAGGCGGGGGACCTCGTCGCCTCCCGCCGAGGACGTATCGGACACGACGATCCATCCGTGCGCCTCCGCATCGGCCGCCATCGTATGGATGGCATCCTCATAGGTGCCCTTCACGAGCACGACCTCGGCGCCTTCCGACACGATGGCGCGGCGGGCGGCCGCGGCGTACGCCTCCGGCATGTACACGCGCGCGGCGAGCCAGAGGT
>JBOGIW010000411.1:0-4018 GCA_050748045.1 Vicinamibacterales bacterium
CGTCGGCGTCGAAGGGCGCCGCGACGCGCACCACCTCGTCGCAGAGCGCCAGGAAGGCGGCCGAGGGCCACCGCTTGGCGCGCACCTGCAGGACCCGGGCCCCGCCGTCGAGGCACGCCCGGGCCAGGTCGGCGGGCCGCCAGCCCGCGCGCCCCGCGACCTCGACATCGACGATGGCGTGGAGCCGGGACTTCAGGCCGTTTCTGCGAGGTTTCCGGAGGGAGCGTCGGTCTTCGCGACCAGGCGCTCCAGGAACGCCGTGCCCAGCCGGCCCGCCACGAAATCCGGCTCGGCGATGATCCGGAGGTGCAGCGGAATCGTCGTCTTGATGCCTTCCACGACGCTCATCTCCAGCGTCCGCCGCATGCGGGCGATCGCTTCCTGGCGGTCGCGGCCATGCACGATGATCTTGGCGATCAACGAGTCGTAGTACGGCGAGATCGTGCACTCCGAGTGCGCGAACGTGTCCGTGCGCACGCCGGGTCCCCCCGGCACGCTGAAGGCGTGAATGACACCAGGCGACGGCGTGAAGGTGTCGGGATCCTCGGCGTTCACGCGGCATTCGATGGAATGGCCCGTGAATGTGACCTCGCTCTGCTTGAACGAGAGCCGATCGCCCGCCGCGATGCGGATCTGTTCCTTCACGATGTCGATGCCGGTGACCATCTCGGTGACCGGGTGCTCCACCTGGAGGCGCGTATTCGCCTCCATGAAATAGATCTTGCCTTCGCCGTCCATGAGGAACTCGAAGGTGCCCGCATTCGTGTACTGCACCGCGCGCGCCGCATCGACGACGAGGCTTCCCATCTTGCGCCGCACCTTGTCGGCCAGTGCCGGCGACGGCGACTCTTCGAGGAGCTTCTGGTGCCGCCGCTGGATGGAACATTCCCGCTCGCCCAGGTGGACGACGTTGCCGTGATGGTCGCCGAGGATCTGGAACTCGATGTGCCGCGGATTCTCGAGGTACTTCTCGAGGTAGACGTCGCCGACGCCAAACGCCGCCTCCGCCTCCCGCGTCGCGATCCGCAGGGCGTGTCCGAGCTCGGCCGCCTGCCGCACGACGCGCATGCCGCGGCCACCGCCCCCGGCGGCGGCCTTGATGATCACGGGATACCCGATGTCTTTCGCAACCTTGAGCGCCTTCTCGTCGGTGTCGACGGGGCCGTCGCTTCCCGGCAATATCGGCAGCCCCGCCTTCTTCATCGCGCGGCGCGCCCGCGCCTTGTCGCCCATCAGCTTGATGACGTTCGGGTCCGGACCGATGAACCGGATGTGGCAGGCCTCGCAGACCTCGGCGAGATAGGCGCTCTCGGACAGGAAGCCGTAGCCGGGATGGATCGCGTCGGCGCCCGTGATCTCGGCGGCGCTGATGATCGCCGGCACATTCAGGTAGCTGTCGATGCTGCGGGGCGGACCGATGCACACGTCCTGATCGGCGAACCGCACGTGGAGCGAGCTCTCGTCGGCTTCCGAGTACACCGCCACCGTCTTGATGCCGAGCTCGCGGCACGCCACGATGACGCGCAATGCGATCTCGCCCCGGTTCGCAATCAGAATCTTCTTGAACATGGAACCTGTTCGCTACAGCGGCTTGATGGCGAAGAGGCGCTCACCGTATTGAACGGGCTGGCCGTTCTCCACGTACACTTTCACGACTTCCCCGTCGAGATCCGAGTTGATCTCGTTCATCAGCTTCATGGCCTCGATGATGCCGAGCACCTGGCCCTTCCTCACCGTGTCGCCGACTTCGGTGAACGGTTTCGATCCTGGCTCGGGAGCCCGGTAGAAGGTGCCGACGATCGGCGACTTCACGACGGCAAAGTCGACCTCCTCGTCGGCCGGCGTCAGCACCGGCGCCGCCGGCGGCGGGGCCACCGGGACCGCCATTGGCGGGGCCATGACCGGCGCGTAATTGGCGTGGGACACGGGCGGCAGCGTGGCCGACCACTGCCCGGTGCTGTGCTTGCGGATGCGAAGCTTGAAATTGTCGCGCTCGAGCTCGAACTCGCTCAGCTCGTGCTCCCGCACCATGTCGAGGATCTGCTTGATCTCGTCGAAGTTCATCACCGTATCAGCAGATCGCGTGGCACCGAGGTCAGCACCTCGCAGCCGTCCGTCGTGATCACTACGTCATCCTCGATCCGCACGCCACCCCATCCGGGGAGGTACGCGCCAGGCTCGATGGTGAAGACCATCCCCCGCTCGAGCACCACGGCCGGCACGTCCGGCCGCGGCTTGCCCACCCGCGGTTCTTCGTGCACTTCCAGTCCGAGGCCATGGCCCGTGCCATGACCGAAGGCCTGCCCCAGCCCGCGCGCCTCGAGCACCGCCCGGGCGGCGCCATCGACCTCCGACGCCGGAATGCCCGGGCGCGCCGCCGCGATGGCGGCCGCCTGTGCGTCCCGGACGGCTTCGTACACGCGGCTTACGTCGGGGCCGGGTGCCCCAACCACGACCGTCCGGGTCAAATCGCAGCAGTATCCGTCCAAGACGCCGCCAAAGTCCAGCACCACCAGGTCCCCTGCCTGCAAACGGCGGTCACCTGCCCGATGGTGCGGCCGCGCGGCATGGGGTCCCGACGCCACGATCGTGTCGAACGCGATGCGGTCGAAACCGGCCTCGCGCAGGCTCTGCTCGATCGTGTCGGCCACCTGACGCTCCGCCGCGCCAACCCGCACGGCCCGGAAGCCCGCCTCCGCCACGGCGCCCAGGCGTGAGGCCGCCTCCCGCAGCGCGTGCAGCTCCCAGGCGTCCTTGACGAGGCGGGCGCGCTCGACGATCCGCTCGGTCTGCACGAGCACGATCGGCAGCGTGCGCTTCTCGAATGCGCGGCGCAGCCATTCGAACCTCGCCACCGGCAGGTGCACGGCTTCGATCCCGACGCGGACGACGTCAAGCTCCGCCAGGAGGTCGACGAGCGCCTCGTCGTAACTGTCGGGCACTTCCCGGAGCCGCAGGCCCGGACACGCGTGCGGCGATGCCTGGAGACGGCCGGCCGCCTCGGTGTAGCGGAAGTCGATGACCAGGTCCACCGCCTCGCGCGTGAGCACGAGGAGCCCGGCGCTGCCCGCGTGGTTGGACAGGTAGCGCACGTTGGGCGCGTGCGTCACGACGAGGGCATCGAGCCTCGGCTCGCCGAGCGCTGCGCGCACACGGACGTGCCTGTCCTCCAGGAAAGGCGACAGCGCCGGCACGTCAGGACCTTCTGTGCGCGGACCGCGCCTCTCGATCGAGCTCGATGGCATCGAGCCAGGACTCCAGATCGTTCACGACCGCGCGATCGCCGGCCGGCGGATCGGCCCGCATCACGATGTCCGGCAGCGGCTCCGCAGCCGGTGGTGCGATCGGATCTGCCAGGGGGCCTTCGTCGGGTGTGTTCGGCGCTCCGCCGGAGACCTCGACCGGGCTCTGTCCGGCGTCGGCTGGGGCGCTGTCGTCGAGGAATCGGGCGTGCGCCGTCTCGGGATCGCGCGTCGGAAGCGACGGCGCGGGCAAATCGATCGACAGGGCATCGAGCGCCTCCAGCGCCTTGCTGAACTCGTCGGCGGCCGCTTCGAGCTCGGCAGAGAGAGAGGCTGCGGAATCCCCGGCGGGATCGGGGTGGGCATCGGCGGTGCGGGGAGCAAACGTCTCGATCTCCGGCGGCGGGGCGAGGTTCGTGGCCTCGAACGGGATGGGTGGCGGTTGGATCACGGTGGCGCCGGCAGGCGACGCAGAGCCGAGCTGACGCGACAGGTCGTGAATCGACTCTTCCAGCTCCGGGTCGTGTTTCGCGATGCCGAGCGCGGTTTGATACTGCCGCAGGGCCTCGCCCAGGTGCCCTCGACGCTGATGGATTTCGGCAAGACCGCGGATGGCGGCGAGGTTCTCGGGAGCCGAGCGCAGCACGTACTCGAGCTCCGTGCGGGCTTCCTCGTCCTGCTCAAGCTCGATGAGCGTGCGGCCCAGGGTCACGCGCGCCGAGAGATAGCTCGGGTGCCGCTCGAGACCGGCACGACACACGCGCGCAGCTTCTTCG
>JBOGIW010000412.1:0-10581 GCA_050748045.1 Vicinamibacterales bacterium
CAGAGATGATGCTGAAGGACAAGGTTGCGGTGATCTACGGAGCCGGAGGGGACGTTGGCGGCGCTGTCGCGCGCGCGTTCGCTCGCGAGGGTGCGAAGCTCTTTCTGAGTGGACGACACCTTCGCAAGGTGGAAGCGGTCGCGGCCGACGTCATTCGCCGCGGCGGAGTCGCCGAGGCGGCGCAGGTCGATGCTCTTGACGAGCAGGCGGTGGAAAAGTACGTGGGCGCCGTCGCGGAAAAGGCCGGGATCATTGACATCTCCTTCAGCGCAATCTCGATCGCCCACGCGTTGCCGAATAGGGCTCCGCTTCTGGAGCTCTCGGCAGAGCATTTTGCGCTTCCCATCACGACTTATACGCAGGCGAATTTCCTGACGGCGCGGATCGCGGCGCGCCGGATGGTCGCAAAGCGATCCGGCGTGATCTTGACGATCACCGGCACGCCGTCTCGCATGGCGTTCCCGAACGTCGGTGGCAATGCGCCGGCGTTTGCGGCGGTCGTCGCGCTGACCCGCACCCTCTCCGCGGAGCTCGCACCGCAGGGGATCCGAGTGGTGTGCCTGATGCCGAACGCCATGCCAGAGACGGGTACGATTCGCGAGAATTGTGAGCGTTACGCAAAGTCCGCGGGCATCAGCCCCGCCGAGTATCACATGCGTCTCGAGAGCATGACGCACCTCAGACGCCTGACCACGCTTGCGGAGCTCGCCAACGTGGCCGTGTTCATGGCGTCCGACCAGGCCAGCGCGATTACGGGCACGGTCGTCAACCTGAGCGGTGGAGCCATCGTCGACTGAAGGAATGCCACGACGCTCGCCGGATTCGATGTCCGAAAGATGTATACAAATCTCGGACAGCGCCTTGGTCACCTCGGCGGGGAGGTGCGTAGCAGCAAATGGCTTACGGCAGTCGGCGACTACGCCGCGGTGACCCACCAGTTGCGAATTCCGTCCCGAACACCCAGCCACGCAAGACCAATTCCCTGCGCGCCTCATAAGTCGCGATAATCCAAAGACTTGCGCGTTCCAGTTCAGCTTGGCTCGTCGGCTGACTTCTCGAAGAGCTGCGCGGGCGGAAACTGGTCGTCCGCGGTTAAACCCTTAAACCGCTGAAGGGAATCCCAAGTGAGATCGTGAAGCTTCAGGGCAGGCACATCGCGTTTGGGAGGTTCGTGATCGTGTTAACTGGCTTTCACTGGAGCGACTGTTAGGTGGTCGTATACCTCGTGGATCAGACAGGGCGGTCCTCAGATGGCTGTGGCCGGGCAAGCCCAGTCCCGCCGCCGCGCTCGGGGGCATTCATCACGACCACTTGGAACGGGGAGACGGCAACGGCGAGGGACCATCTGGATGGCCGAAAGTGTTGACGGATGAGTGAATGTCCGGCCATGCCTCGCGATCCTGCCGGCGCGCGTCGGTTGTATTTCGTGCTCGTGCTGCTCACCGACATCGCCCTTATCGAATGGCGGTGCTGAACCGGGTACGTGTTTGCCGAAGCTGATCGGCCACCGTTGATCGTTCACTCACGCAATGGGCGATCCTCCGCTTCTCGCGCCGGGGACGGGCGGCAGCAGATCCTCTAGGAGCGACAGCCGGTCCATTACGCCGGGGGAAGGCGTCAGCGCCGCGCTTAGCACGCGCAGCCGTCCGCCGGTGTCCCCGAGTCGTCCGAGGAGGGAGGTCAGCTCGACGCGTACAGCCGCCGGATCGACGCCGGGCTCGGGCCGGACGATGGTGTCGATGACACGGCCGAGGTCGCTTCGCATCGGCCTCATCGCCGACATCGTGTCCTCGATCGAGGCGAGGAGGCTGTCGATCTCCGCCGCTTGCGCCGACCGGCGCAGCGCCCGGCGAAGCGCGTCGAACGCCTTACGAATCTGCGCGGCGCTCTCGGCGTCGAGCAGTTCGAGCAGGCGGTCATCCCGAGCGCGTTGCTCTCCCTGTGCCACGAGCACGGACACGTCGCGGAGCGGCCCGAACGCCTCGAGCGCAACCCGCGCTCGCGCCACCGCGTCGCCGAGGCGGCCCATCTGGAGGTCGAGGTCGCGCAGCAGCCGGTCAGCTGCGATGGGATCGATCATCGTGGCACCGCCCATTGCGCCGACACCACCGATCGAGTCTACGAGGCGCGGCGTTATGGCCTCCAAGATAACCTTGACGATCGCCACGATGTTGATCCCTGCCTCCAGGGGCTGAAGCGCCTTGTCGACGAGCCGGCGGAAAACCTCGACAACCCGCATTGCTGTCTCACGGAGTCGCCGCTCGATGGCCTGGAGCTGCACGACCAGCTGCCGCAACTGCTCGATCCGGTCGTCCAAGGCGGAGGTGAGCGCCCGGCTTCGCTGCTCGATCTCATCGAGGAGCGCCTGCACGCCGCTCTGCGCCAGGATCTGTTGAATCGTGTCCCCGATGTTGGTGACGAGCTCCAGCAACTCCGCCGGGATTTGAGCGAGCAGATCCTTCAGCGCGTCGAGCAGCGCCTGAAGCTCGGGGAGCTTGCCAATCTGGTCGATCTGATCCTGTACGGCTTGGAGTCGCTCGCGCAGCGTTTCGAGCTGGTCCGCCAGGTCATTGAGCTGTGCGACGAGGGCTTCGAGATCGGTGGCAAGCTGCTCGAGTCGATCGATGATCTCGGCGAGCTGACGGTTGAGCGTTTCGAGCTCTCCCGTCGCCGCATCCGCGATCCCCAGGAGCAGGCGGATGCGCGCCTTGGTGGCGTCCGACAGGAACCCTTCCAAGGCGTGCTGCTGTCGCTCGAGCTCCTCGAGAATGGTGAGGAGCCGGTCGAGGCGGTCCAGCTGCTGCTGGATTCGACCCGACAAGACGCCCAGCCGAGCCCTGGCGTTGAGCAGGGGGACCTTGAGATCGTTGACCGGCCCTTCGACGAGCGCGAGGGCTTCCTCCGCGGCCGCGAGCCCGGCGCGGAGTCCCGCTAGAACGCGCCTCACGGCCGTCTTGACCGCCGAGATCACCGGGCCCAGCGGCCCGGCCGGTATCGGGATGAGGAGGAGCTTCGAGAGCGTGCCGGCGACCTCGCGGAGTCCCGCAATAGTGGTCTTCAGTCGCTCAGGGAGTCCGACAACGACCGACACCCGGTTGAGGAGCGTGTCGAGGCGGCCGCAGTTGTCGCTGGTCAGCTGCAGTGCATCGCGGGTGCGCCGCAGCGTGGTCTTGGCCTCGCCAAAGATCGCCATGCCGCCCTCCGTCGAACGCGGGTTGGGTCAGTCGGGTCCTTACGATGCTGCAGCGCGGTCCGGGTGTCAAACCTTCCGTGCGTGCCGCTCCCCATACCCCGGTGGACTGCGATGGGTGCCTGTGTCGGTATCTTGTGCGTGTGGCGGTCACGGAAGCACTGGTGGAGCGAGCCGACACTCTGGCATGGGAGCACGGGTTGCGCGGCTACGCTGCCGTTCAACTCGCATCGGCTCTGATGTGGCAGGAATCAGTCGGCGAGGAGATCGTCCTGGCGACATTCGATCAGCAGCTTTGGGAAGCGGCGAAACGAACAGGGCTCAAGCCGTGGCCGGAACAGTTTCCGCGCGGGACGAGCCCCGCCGCGACGTGTGCGTGTTCCTGATGGGGCCGTCGCTGGCGCCCGCCGGCGAGCTGGAACGGCCATCGCCGAGCAGCGGAAGAGGCCGATGCCCGGCGGCGGCCGCCTCGTGCTCGTGCCGGTCAATACGACCCGACTGGAATTCCATGTTCCCACCGACGCGCCCGATGTGGTGAAATCACTCCTGACACGGCTCCAGGCCAAGTCAGCACCACGGCGCCGGAGGGAACCGGCCGCCCCTGGCCGCCGTAGAGATTCAGGATGGCCCTGATTGAAACCCGCGACCTGTGGAAGACCTACGTGATGGGCTCGGAGGAGATCCACGCGCTCCGGGGCGTCACCATCGAGATCGAGCGCGGCGAGTACGTCGCCATCATGGGGCCGTCCGGATCGGGCAAGTCCACGCTCATGAACCTGATTGGCTGTCTCGACACGCCGAGCCGGGGCACGTACCTGCTCAACGGCAAGGAGGTCAGCCAGATGAACGACAACGAGCTGGCGCGGATCCGCAACGAGGAAATCGGGTTCGTGTTCCAGACGTTCAACCTGCTGCCGCGCGCCACGGCGCTCCACAACGTGGAGCTGCCGCTCGTCTACGCGGGCGTGCCGTCCAGGGAGCGGCAGGAGCGCGCGAAGTCGGCGCTCGACAAAGTCGAGCTGACGACGCGCATGACCCACCGGCCGAACGAGCTCTCGGGCGGCCAGCGCCAGCGCGTCGCGATTGCGCGGGCGCTCGTCAACAACCCGTCGATCCTGCTGGCCGACGAGCCCACCGGCAACCTCGACTCGAAGACCGGCGCCGAGATCATGGCGCTCTTCGCGCGCCTGCACCAGGCGGGCAACACGATCGTGATCGTCACGCACGAAGCCGACGTCGCCGCCTTCGCGCACCGCACGATCCACATCCGCGATGGGCAGGTCGAGAAGGACGTGAGGCAGGCGGCGTGAAGTAATCCGCGATCCGCCCTCCGCCATCCGCAACTCCGCTCTCCGCAACTCCGCTCTTCGCTACACCGCCGCCCAGTGGCCGGCGCCGACCTCACGCAGCGCCGCCTCTTGATCGAATGATGTCGGATCGAGCTCGATGCGGTGCCGCGGCGCGTCAGGATCGAGCACCGGCACCGCGCTGAGGAGCGCCTGGGTGTAAGGGTGGCGCGGCGCGGCGAAGAGCGCCCGCGTGTCGCCCATCTCCACGATTTTTCCCAAGTACATCACCGCGACGCGGCTGCAGATGTGCTCGACGAGCCGCAGGTCGTGCGCAATGAAGAGGTACGTCAGCTTGAAGCGGGCCTTGAGGTCGAGGAGCAATGCCACGACCTGCGCCTGGATGGACACGTCGAGGGCGGACACGGCTTCGTCCGCGATGATGAGCGCGGGGTTCAAGGCGAGCGCCCGGGCGATCCCGATGCGCTGCCGTTGTCCGCCGCTGAACTCGTGCGGGTACCGGCGCAGGTGATCGGGATCCAGGCCGACCAGCCGGAAGAGCTCCCCGACGCGCTCGCGCCGCTCCGTGCGCGTCCCGAGCCGGTGGATGATGAGCGGCTCCTCGACGATGTCGCCGACACGCATGCGGGGGTTGAGGGACGAGTACGGGTCCTGAAAGACGATCTGCATGTCGCGCCGCGCGAGGCGCATGCGCGCCCGGGGGAACTGGAGGACGTTCTCGCCCCGGAACCGCACCTCGCCGGCCGTCGGCTCGATGAGCCTGAGGATGCAGCGTCCCGTCGTGCTCTTGCCGCTGCCGGATTCGCCGACGAGGCCGAACATCTCCCCTTCCTCGATCGCGAAGCTCACGTCGTCAACCGCCTTCACGACCGACGGCGCGCGGAGCAGCCCCTGCCCGCGGACGAAGTGCTTGACGAGATGGCGGACGTCGAGGATCGGCATCAGCGGGTCGCCGGCCCCGGCCCGGTGGACGGGCTGCCGGGGACAGCGGCGAGGAGCGTCCGCGTGTAGTCGTGCCGCGGACCGCGCAGGATCTGCCGCACCGGCCCTTCCTCCACCAGCCGGCCCTTGTACATGACCGCCACGCGGTCGGCCATCTCGGCGATGACGCCGAAGTCGTGCGTGATGATGAGGAGCGCCAGATTGAGCCGCGCCTTCAGGTCGCGCAGCAGGTCGAGCACCTGCGCCTGGATCGTGACGTCGAGCGCGGTGGTGGGCTCGTCGGCGATGACGAGCGGCGGCCTGCAGGCCAGCGCGATCGCGATCATCACGCGCTGCCGCATGCCGCCGGAGAGCTGGTGCGGATAGTCGCGCACCCGGCGCTCCGCGTCGGAGATCCGAACGGCCTCGAGCAGCTCGACCGCGGACGCCCGCGCGCCCGAGCGGGTCGCTTTCCCGTGAACCGTGAGCGCCTCGGCGATCTGGTCCCCGACCCGCATCACCGGGTTCAGCGCCGTCATCGGCTCCTGGAAGATGAGCGAGATCCCGGCGCCCCGGACCTCGCGCATCTCGCGCTCCGGCAGCGCCAGGAGGTTCCGGCCCTGGAAGAGCACGCGGCCGCCGGCGATGCGCCCCGGCGGCCGCAGCAGGCGGAGAATCGCGTACGCCGTCACCGACTTGCCGCTGCCCGACTCGCCGACCAGGCCGAGCGTCTCGCCCGCGGCAATCGAAAAGCTCACATCGTCCACGGCGACCAGCGGACCGGCGGCCGTGTCGAAGAGGACGGAGAGGTGCTCGACCTCCAGCAGCGGTGCGTCTTCTGTGCTCAACGGCGTGTCGTCGTGGCCGTCACGGGCCCTCAGTCCTGTGACACGTCCACGTGCTCCCCGAATACACGCCGCAGTGTATCGGCAATCTCGCCGAGCGTCGCGTGCTTCTCGACGGCGGCAATGATCGGGGGGACGAGGTTTCCGATGCCGCGCGCGGCAGCCTCGACCTCGGCCAGCGCGGCGCGCCACTCGCGCTCGCTGCGGCTCGCGCGGACGGCGCGGACGCGGTCGATCTGCTGCCGCTCGATCTCGGGATCGATCCGGAAGAGCTCGACCGACGGCGCCCCGGCCTGCCCCGCGGCAGCCTCTCCAGCGCCCGGCGGCGGGGCCGTCTCGAAGCGGTTGACGCCGACGACGATGGCCTCTCCCGCGTCGATCGCCTGTTGCGCGGCGTACGCGGCGTCCTGGATCTGCCGTTGAACGTAGCCGGTCTCGATCGCGTTGAGCGTGCCGCCGAGGGCTTCGATGCGATCGAGCAGGGCGACGGCCTCGCGCTCGATCGCGTCGGTCCGGTGTTCGATCGCGTACGAGCCGGCGACGGGATCGACCGTGTTCGCCACGCCGCTCTCGTGCAGGATGATCTGCTGCGTCCGCAGCGCAATCGTCGCCGACTCCTCGGTGGGCAGCGCCAGCGCCTCGTCGCGGCCGTTGCAGTGGAGCGACTGCGTGCCGCCGAGCACGGCCGCCATCGCCTGCAGCGCCACGCGCACGATGTTGTTGTCGGGCTGCTGAGCGGTCAGGGTGCTGCCTGCCGTCTGCGTGTGAAAGCGGAGCTGCTGCGCCCGTGGGCTCGTCGCGCCGAAGCGGTCGCGCATGGTCCGCGCCCAGAGCCGCCTGGCGGCGCGGAACTTCGCGATCTCCTCCAGGAAGTCGTTGTGCGCGTTGAAGAAGAAGGAGAGACGCTGTCCGAATGCGTTCACATCGAGACCCGCGGCGATTGCCGCCTGCACGTACGCCATCGCGTTGGCGATCGTGAACGCCACCTCCTGCGCGGCCGTCGAGCCCGCCTCGCGGATGTGATACCCGCTGATCGAGATCGTGTTCCACAGCGGCAGCTCGTGCTCGCAGAACGCGAAGATGTCGGTGACGATGCGGAGCGACGCGCGGGGTGGATAGATGTAGGTTCCGCGGGCGACGTATTCCTTGAGGATGTCGTTTTGCGTGGTGCCGGAGATCGCGCGCGGCGCCACGCCATGCCGCTTCGCGACCGCGACGTAGAGCGACAGCAGGATGATGGCCGTCGCGTTGATGGTCATCGACGTCGACACGCGTTCGAGCGGGATGCCCGCGAAGAGGACGGCCATGTCCTCGATCGAATCGATCGCGACGCCGACCCGGCCGACCTCGCCCGCGGCCAGCGGATGGTCGGAGTCGTACCCGATTTGGGTGGGCAGGTCGAACGCCACGCTCAGGCCGGTGACCCCCTGCGACAGCAGATAGCGGTATCGCGCGTTGGACTCGGCCGCGGTGGCAAAGCCGGCATACTGCCGCATCGTCCAGGGCCGCCCGCGGTACATCGTGGGCTGGATGCCACGGGTGTAGGGAAACACGCCGGGGTAGCCGATAAGCTGATGGGTGTCCGGGGGGAGGTCCGAGGCGTCAAAAAAATAACAGGGCTGGTCCACGGCTGTCGCAGATTCTACTCGAAACCATTCTGCGGCCAGCGGTTAGCGGACGAACAGGCGGGTCGTCTGTTGACACCCGGGGATCGGGCCTCTAAAATGCCAACAGCCACAACCCCAGGCTAACCCCATATGTATGAACCAGTTTGGCGCCCGATCCCTGCCGAGCCTCCCCGGTGCGTGCAGCTTCGGATCGGGAGACGCCCCGGATCCCGGCCCGGCGGCGCGACAGGAGGAGCAGGAATGGATGACGTCGTGAATCGGTTCGCCAAAGAACTGGCCGACGCGATCGCCGCCGCTGTTGCCGACAGCCCCCAGGTGGAAGCTTGCCGCGCGCGGGCGCGTGAAGCGGGCTTCGACATGCGAGTGACCCTCGAAGCCGTAGTGGGATTCGTGAACCGCACCAGCGGGGGCGCGGTCACGAAAATTACGACGCCGTCGCGCCTCTTGCCGGCCAAGCGGCAGTTCGACCTCAGCGCCAACGATCGGCGCTTCCTGCGGTCGTTGCGGATCGCGGGTGATGAAGCGAAGGAAACGGTCGAGTAAGCGATCCGAGGGGCCGACCTCGGAGTCGGCCCTGCTCCGTCGGTCTCCCGCGCGGGTTCGATCCCTCTTCCACCCTCCGCCCCGATCCGGTGCGGCCCTGTGCTGAGCCTTGCGTCAGGGGTGTCGCGTGGGCGGGGTTGACTGGGACAGGCCGGCTCGCTGCAGACGTTCGCGGAAGCGCGGGTCGCTTCGCAGCGGGTCGAGCCGCGGGTCGACGGCGAGGACCACGAGCTGGTAGTGGCCATCGACAAGATGGCGCCGACGAGCAGGGTGATGCCGTTGACAAGCCCCCAGTGGTCGCCGTCCTTCGAGGTCCAGTGGTCCGGTTCGGACGCAGGGGCGGGCGTGGCCGATTACACCGTCTTTGTGTCGGCAAATGGCGGGCCGTTTACTGCATGGCTCACGAATACCACGGCGGCGTCGGCCCGCTTCGACGGCGCCTTCGGCAATACCTACGCGTTCTTCAGCCTCGCGCGGGATTTGGTGGGCCACGTCGAGGGAAGTCGCAGGCTGAGGCAACCGTGACGCTCGTCGCTGACATGCAACCGCCGGTGACAACGGCATCGATGGCTCCGGAGCCGAACGCATCGGGATGGCTGTCCGTCAAGCAGGTGGTCGTCAGCCTGAGTGCGGTCGATGACCTCTCCGGAGTGCGCGAGATCCTGTATCGCGCGAGCGGCGCCACGACGCTTCCGGTCACGGCTGCGGCCGGTGCCGCGGCTCAGGTTCCCGTCACGGCGGAGGGCGAGACGACGGTGACCGTCTGGGCCATCGACAACGCCGGCAAATGTCGAAGGCGAGCAGTCAATCGTCGTTCGCATCGACCGGACGCCGCCGATCCTCACGTGCGGTGCCACGCCGAGCGTCCTCTGGCCGCCGAACCACCGGATGGTTCCCGTGACCACGGCCGTTGACGTGGCGGACGCGCTCGCCGGATCCGCCGGGTTCACGCTGCTGTCTGCAACCAGCAACGAGCCGATCTCGGATCCGGCGACGGCAACGATCCGAACGATATTGCGGGCTGGACGACGGGAACGGCGGACGTCGCCGGAGAGCTTCGCGCCGAACGATCTGGAGACGGAGGTGGCCGTCGTTACTCGCTCATCTATGAAGGCGCCGATCGCGCCGGGAATACGGCCACCTGTACCGTGCAGGTTGCCGTTCCCCACGATCGCGGTCGATGAATCGGTGATATCGGGATCAGCGCGACACTATGGTGCCGAGCCCTGGCGGGCCACCGCCGCCGCTTTCCTCGCGGCGGCCTCCTGATCCCCCAGATAGTATTTCTTCAGCGGCCGCAGCGCGGCGTCGAGCTCGTAGACGAGGGGAACGCCGGTCGGGATGTTGAGCTCGACGATGTCCTGTTCCGGCACGTCGTCGAGGTACTTCACGAGCGCGCGCAGGCTGTTGCCGTGGGCGGCGATGAGCACGCGGCTGCCGGTCCTGATCGCTGGCGCGATCGTGTCGTGCCAGTACGGCAGGAACCGCTCGACCGTATCCTTCAGCGACTCGGTGAGGGGCAGGGCGTCTTTCGGCACCGTCGCGTAGCGCCGGTCGCGCGCCGGGTGGCGCTCGTCGCCGGGGTCGAGCGGCGGAGGCGGAACGTCGTAGCTGCGCCGCCAGATCTTCACCTGCGCCTCGCCGTGCCTGGCCGCGGTCTCGGCCTTGTTCAGCCCCTGCAGCGCGCCGTAGTGCCGCTCGTTGAGCCGCCAGCTCCGCTCCCAGGGCAGCCAGAGGCAATCCATTTCGTCGGTCGCGATCCACAGCGTGCGGATCGCGCGCTTCAGGACCGACGTGTACGCGATGTCGAGCTCGTAGCCTTCCGCCTTCATCAGGCGCCCGGCCTCGCGCGCTTCCTGGCGCCCGCTGTCCGTGAGGTCGACGTCGGTCCAGCCTGTGAAGCGGTTCTCCCGGTTCCAGGTACTCTCGCCGTGGCGCAGCAGCACTAATCGATGCATGGGGTCTGGTCCCTAGCGTGCCAGGTTCTACGGAATTCAGACATGAGACCTTGCACCATGGGCTGCTAGTCCCCTGGAACCGTGATGGGTCGCATAATTCCCGGGCGGGGCATCCCGGCTCGCTGCGTTGCGACTCCCAAATATGGCCAATATTCTCGGTCGTCGCGCCTTGCGATCCGGGCGCCGCGC
>JBOGIW010000413.1:0-5010 GCA_050748045.1 Vicinamibacterales bacterium
TCATCGAGCCGCCGAGCACCGTGTTGAGGACGTAGCTCGCATACCGATCCTCGTGATCCTGGCGATAGCCGCTCGTTCCGAGGCACACGTGGCTCTGCTCGAGCTCCTTGTTGCGGATCACGATGCGCGGATTCACCTGCGGCGCGCGCTCGACGATCGGCATGCCGCGGCGCGGCACGTCGGAGAAATGCCGGTCGACCAGATCCCGCACGTGCGCGTGCTCGATGTTCCCCACCGCGGCCAGAATCATGTTCTCCGCGGTGTAGGCGTCGATGAAGTACGCACGGAGCTTGGCGGCCGTCAAATCCTCGACGGTCTCGCGCGTGCCGAGAATCGGCCGGCCGAGCGGATGATCGTACCAGAAGTTCTCGGTGAAGAGCTCATGGACGAGATCGTCCGGCGTGTCCTCGACCATCTTGATTTCCTCGAGGACCACCTTCTTCTCGCGATCGATGTCGTCGGCGCTGAAGGCCGGCCGCCGCACGATGTCGGCGAGGATATCGAAGGCCAGGGGGAGGTGCTCGTCGAGCACCTTGATGTAGTAGCTGGCGTACTCCTTCGCCGTGAAGGCATCCATCTGCCCGCCGATCGAGTCGATGGTCTGGGCGATGTCCTCGGCGCTCCGCTGCGCCGTCCCCTTGAAGAGCATGTGCTCGACGAAGTGCGCGATCCCGCTCTGCTCCCGCGGCTCGTGCCGCGACCCTCGCGCCAGCCACACGCCGATGCTGACCGAACGCACGTGCGGCATGCGCTCCGTCAGGAGACGGAGACCATTGGGAAGCACGTCGCGGACGATGACCGGCTGCGTCACGGAAGTGTTCGGGATACCGGTCTGCGGGCACCGATGGATGACTGCAAACCGTTGACAGACAAGCAATTAGAAGAACGTGGGCATTATAGCATGCGCCCGGCGGCGCCCGCTATCGGAAACCAGGGCCGCAAACAGTGCCCCGCATGGCCGCGTGCTAGAATCGAATGCTCGCATTTCTCTGAAAATGCGGGAGATAGGTATGGTACCTGCCCCCGCCGCGACGCCGCACATCGATATCGCCGAGCTGGATCTGGCCGAGCTCGAAGCCGCTCTCGAACGCCGCGGCCACGCGCGCTTTCACGCCCGTCAGCTCTACCGCTGGATCTACCGGCGCGGAGTGACCGAGTTCGAGCTGATGACCGACCTGTCGCGGGGATTGCGCGACCAGCTCGCGGCGGAGTTCACCGTCCACACCCCGAAGGCCGTGACCGACGACCGGTCGGTGGACGGCACCCGCAAGTTCCTGCTCGAGCTCGCCGACCGGCGCCGAATCGAGGCGGTGTTCATCCCGGACACACCGTCGATGACCTTCTGCATCTCGACGCAGGTCGGGTGCGCGATGGCGTGCGGCTTCTGCCTGACGGGGAAGATGGGGCTCGTTCGGCACCTGACACCCGGCGAGATCGCCGGCCAGGTCCGCGTGCTTGCCGCGGCGACCGCGCTCCTCGAGCACCCCTTCAACATCGTGCTGATGGGCATGGGCGAACCGTTGCACAACTACGACGGCACGATGAAGGCCCTCCGCCTGCTGCACGTCGAACATGGCCTCGCCGTGTCGCCCCGCCGCATCACCCTGTCGACCGTCGGCATCGTCCCCGGCCTCGAGCGTCTGGCCCATGAGCCGTTGATGCCGAACCTGGCGATCTCGCTGCACGCGACGACCGAGGACCAGCGTGCAGCCCTGGTGCCGCCCAGCCGGAAGTACCCGCTGGCGGACATCCTCGAGACCTGCCGCCGTTTCCCGCTGAAGAGGCGGAGCCGCATCACGTTCGAGTACGTGTTACTCGACCGGGTCAACGACACGCCGGAGGACGCCCGGCGGCTGGTACGGCTGCTTTCGGGCATCAAGGCCAAGGTGAACCTGATTCCGCTCAACGCCGCGCCGGGTATTCCCTACAACCGGCCGTCCGACGATCGGGTCGATCGATTCGCCCAGATGCTCGCGGACCGGCACATCACGGTGTCGGTCCGGAAGAGCCGGGGTCGCGACATCCGGGCCGCGTGCGGCCAGTTGATCGTCGAAGGCGGGATCAGGCAGAGCGCCGGTCAGCAGCTCGCGCTCCTGATGCGATAACTTCAACTCCCAACTTGGGAGTTGGGAGTTGGGAGTTGGGAGTTGAGGATTCAGTCCTCCGGCGGGCCGCCGCCGATCTTCGCGACATCTTCCTGCTTCACCCGCTCGACGTTGAACTTCCGCGCCGCGGCGATCATCCGGCCGATCACGTCGTCGAAGTCGAAGTCCGTGCTCTTTGAGAAACGGATCGGGTTGATGCGCGCGACGACGAACGGCTTCAGGTACGGGCTGGTCAGCCCCTTCGCCTTCAGTGCCGCGACCACGTTCGCAACCCTGTCGTCGAGCTCGAGGACCTTCGCTCCCCGGCGCTCGCGCTCCTCGAGCGCCTTGGGCATCGGCTCCTCGAGGAACTCGTCGAGGCGTCTGAGGACCGGGAGGTAGGCGCCCCCGCTCAGGCTGCGCCGCTCTTCGTACGCCGCGCCGAGCGTGAGGTACGGCGCCTGCTCGAACTCGAAGGCGAAGTCGCTCTCCCGTCCCGCTTTCTGCCGGGCGAGCGCGCGCGCCATCCGAATCGTCTCGAGCGACTTCTCCTTCACGTTGTGCGCCTTCTCCGTGTTGAGCGCAAGAATCTTGAAGGCCACCTCGGCCTCGGGCACGAGCAGCCCCACGATCGTCTTCGCGCCGAGCTTTCGCATCGCTTGCAGCCGGTGGTTGCCGTTCGGCGTCCAGTAGGCGCTCTCGTGCCGGACGATTACGAGCGGGTCGAGAAAGCGCCCCACCTTCTCGATGACCGTCATGAGCCGCTTGACGTGCGCCTCGGACGGGTCGCGCTGGTACGGGGTCGGCTCGACTGTGTCGATCGGCAGCGCCACCATCAGGACGGCGGTGCCGCCGAACGGATCGCTGTACGCGCCGAGCACGACGCCCCCATCGGCCTCGACCTGAGCCGTCAGCTCGTGGGCGCGCAGGTCGTCGACGGCGCCCACCTGTTTTGCGGAAAGGCCGACGGATCCGGGCGCCGCTTTCTTTCGCCGCTTCGCCGGTTTCTTCTTCGCCATGGCGGCATTATGATAGCGACCCTCCAAGAGGCCCGGGCTCGAGACCCACGGCTCGAGGCTCGAGGCCCGGCAGGGTGCGCTGATGCCCGTGTCGATGGCCAACTCTCAGGTCGTGTTCGACGCCCTCAAGGGGTGCGGCGTGCGCCTCATCTCCGCGCTCCCGGAGACCTGGCTGGTCCACCTCATCCGGATGGCCGATGACGACCCGGAGGTCACGCTCGTCCGCGTGGCGAAGGAAGAGGAGGGCGTGGGCATCTCGACCGGCGCGCACCTGGCGGGCGTGGGATCGGCAATGCTGATGCAGAACCACGGCTTCCTTGCCTCGATCAACGGCATCGTGTCGTGCGCGCAGCTCTATCGCATTCCGTTGCTCATGGTCATCAGCCATCGCGGCGCCTTCGGCGAGCGCGACCCGTGGCAGACCGAGGGGGGCGCGGTCACCGAAGACCTGCTTCGCACGCTGCGGATTCCCTTCGCCAGCCTCGAGCGGCCCGAGCACGTGCCGCGCCGCGTCGCCGGCGCGCACACGCTCGCCTGCGCGTCGAACAAGCCGGCGGCGCTCCTCCTGTGCCGCGAGCTGATGTGGGAGGAGAACTGAGTCGCCGCCATGCTTCGTGTCGATGCGTTGAGAGCGATTCATTCCCGGCTGGACCAGGGGGCCGTGGTCACGATCATGGGCGCCGTGGCGGCGGAGCTGCAGGCCGTCGGCCATCGGCCGAACTTCTTCTACCTGCAGCACAGCATGGGGCTCGCCTCCTCGGTCGGCCTTGGCATCGCGCTCAGCAGGCCGGAGCTACCGGTCGTCGTCTTCGACGGCGACGGCTCGGTTCTGATGAACCTCGGCGGCCTGACGACGCTCGCGCGGTACCGGCCGCGGAACCTGCTGCACGTCATCTTCGACAACGAGTCGCTGCTCTCGGTCGGCGGCTTTCCCACGGCCACGGGCAGCGGAACCGACCTGGCCGGCGTGGCCGCCGCAGCCGGCGTGCCGCGCACGGCGACAGTACGCGCGATCGACGACTTCGTGACCGAGTTCGATGCGGCGCGTGCCGCCCACGACCTCACGACGCTCGTCGCCAAGGTGGAGCCGGTCGGGCCACCGACATTCGTCACCGACCTCGGTCTTCTCGAGAACCGCTTCGCATTTGCCCGGCATCTGAAGCGCCTTCAGGCGGAGGGTGTATGAGCAGCATGGCCGTGACCGTCCTCGAGACGCTCGTCGCAGAGCTCGTGGCGGGAAGAGTCAAGGTTGTCGATCTGACGCAGCCGCTCGGACCCGACACGCCGGTGATTGGCCTGCCGCCGATATTCGCGGCGTCGCCGGGCGTCTCGATCGACGTCATCTCGA
Organism: Vicinamibacterales bacterium; assembly: GCA_050748045.1. Lineage (GTDB taxonomy): Bacteria > Acidobacteriota > Vicinamibacteria > Vicinamibacterales > UBA2999 > CAVYVZ01. Next base: position 4,452 of record JBOGIW010000413.1, read on the forward strand.
AGTACGACGAACGGGGACCGGCCTGGTACTGGAACACGATCAGGATGGGGGAGCACACGGGCACGCACTTCGATGCGCCCGTGCACTGGATCACGGGCCGTGATCGTCCGGCCAATGCCACCGACACGATTCCTCCAGACCTGTTCGTCGGGCCGGCATGCGTCATCGACGTGACCGCCAGCGTGGACCGCGATCCCGACTTCCTGCTGACCCTGGATCGCATCGGCGCCTGGGAGCAGGAACACGGGCGCATCCCCGCGCGCGCGTGGGTGCTGCTGCGGACGGGGTGGAGCCGCCGGCGCAGCGTGGAGGCGTTTCTCAACGTGGCGGCCGACGGCCCGCACACCCCTGGGTTCGATCAGGCGGCGTCGCGGCTGCTCGCCCACGGTCGCGACGTGCTCGGCGTCGGCGTCGAGACCATTGGCACCGACGCCGGCCAGGCGGGGCGCTTCGACCCGCCGTTCCCCAATCACAGCATCATGCACGGCGCCGGAAAGTTCGGGCTGGCCAGCCTCTGCAATCTCGACCAGCTCCCGGCGACGGGCGCCGTGGTCATCGC
>JBOGIW010000414.1:0-10306 GCA_050748045.1 Vicinamibacterales bacterium
GTGCTCGAGCGGATCGGCGCGGAGGTGCGCGACGTCACGGCGCTGGGCGTGCAGATAGCGATCGTGATCGGCGGCGGCAACATCTTCCGCGGGGTGGCCGCGAGCGCCGGCGGGATGGACCGCGCCACCGCCGATTACATGGGCATGCTGGCGACGGTCATCAACGCGCTCGCCCTGCAGGACGCCCTCGAGCAGCAGGGCATTCTCACGCGCGTCGTCACGGCCATCGAGATGCGCGCCGTCGCGGAGCCGTTCATCCGCCGGCGCGCGATCCGCCATCTCGAGAAGGGGCGCGTCGTCATCTTCGCCGCGGGCACGGGCAACCCGTACTTCACCACCGACACCGCCGCCGCCCTGCGCGCGATGGAGATCAAGGCCGAGGTGATCCTCAAGGGCACGAAGGTCGACGGCATTTACACCGCGGACCCGGAGCTGCACCCCGACGCCACCAAGTTCACGGCCATCTCGTACCTCCAGGTGCTGGAGAAGGGGCTCAAGGTCATGGATGCCACCGCCATCTCGCTTTGCATGGACAACAGGCTGCCGATTGTCGTGTTCAACCTCCGCGAGCCCGGGAACGTGCGGCGCGTGGTCATGGGCGAGCCGATCGGGACGACCGTTTCACTTTAATCGCGGCGGGAGCCCGTCGCGGCTGCGGTGAGGAGTATGGATTTCAACGATCTGAAAGACATGTTCACCGAAGTGAAGACGCGGATGGACGGCGCCATCGAGCGCGTCCGGCGCGACATGGCGTCGGTACGGACCGGGCGGGCCACGGTGAGCCTCCTCGACGGCGTCCAGGTCGACGCCTACGGCAGCAAGATGCCGATCAACCAGGTCGCCACGCTCTCGGTGCCGGAGCCGGCGATGATCGTGGCGCAGCCGTTCGACCCGTCACTGATGGGCGCCATCGAAAAGGCGATCCGTGCGTCCGATCTCGGCCTGAACCCGGCCAACGACGGCAAGCTCGTACGCGTCCCGATCCCGGCGCTGACCGACGAACGGCGGAAGGAGCTGTCGCGCCACGTGCACAAGCAGGCCGAGGAAGGACGCAACGCCGTGCGCCAGGTGCGGCGCGACGCCAACGACCGCCTGAAGAAGCTTCTGAAGGACCACAAGATCTCGGAAGACGACGAGCGGAAGGGCCTGGATCACATCCAGAAGATCACCGACGAGCACGTGAAGCTCATCGACGAGCTGCAGAAGAAGAAAGACCAGGAGCTACTGAGCCGTTGAGCTACTTCACGCACCTGGAGTGCTCAGTCCCCTGCGGGTCGGGTCCGCTGGATCCCAGGGAGCGGCATCACCTCTGTTCGTGCGGCGCTCCACTGCTTGCCCGGTACGATCTCGACGCCGCGAGGGCCTGGAAGAAGGAATCGCTCTCCGGCCGCGAGCCGACGATGTGGCGGTATCGGGAGATGCTGCCGCTCCTCGCGGGCGACGAGCCTGTCACGCTCGGAGAAGGGTTCACGCCGCTCTTCCACGCCAGGGCGCTCGGCCGCGAGCTGGGTCTCGACGCGCTCTACATCAAGGACGAATCGCTCAACCCGACCAATTCCTTCAAGGCTCGCGGCCAGTCGGCCGCCATTACGCGGGCGAAAGCGCTCGCCGCCCGCACGATCTCGGTGCCGTCGGCGGGAAACGCCGGCAACGCGATGGCGGCCTATGCGGCGCGCGCCGGGCTCGAAGCCCAGGTCTTCCTGCCGCGCGACGCGAAGGAGCCGTTCGTGCTCGAATGCCGCCTCTACGGCGCGCACGTGACGCTCGTCGACGGGCTCATCACCGACGCCGGCCGTGTGGCCGTCGAGACGGGCACGCCGCTCGGCTGGTACGACGTCTCGACGCTCAAGGAGCCCTACCGCGTCGAAGGGAAGAAAACGATGGCCTACGAGCTGGCCGAGCAGCTTGGCTGGCGATGGCCCGACTGGATCGTGTACCCGACGGGCGGCGGCACGGGCCTCATCGGCATGTGGAAGGCGTTCGAAGAGATCGAGACCATCGGCTGGGTGCCGCGCGGGAGGCGGCCGAAGATGGTGTCGGTGCAGGCCGAGACCTGCGCGCCGATCGTCCGGGCGTTCCAGCAGGGCCGGGAGAGAGCCGAGCCCTGGGAAGACGCGACGACGATCGCGGACGGCCTGCGCGTCCCGCGCGCGATTGCCGACTTCCTGATCCTCAGAGCCGTCCGTGAAAGCGGCGGCACGGCGCTCGCGGTGCGCGACGCCGACATGGTCCGCGACATGGTGGCGATCGGCCGTCACGAGGGCGTCAGCGCCGCGCCAGAGGGCCGCGCGGCGCTCTCGGCGATCCGACGGCTCTTGGCGAGCCGCGCGATCGCGCCGCACGAGACCGTCGTGCTGTTCAATACGGGCGGAGCGCTGAAGTACCTGGACGTGCTGAACACGTCAGTTGCCGAATGACACGCCGATCGCGCGCGCGGTGAGCACCAGGTCGTAGTCGAGCGGCACCGCCTTGATCCGGCCCACGACCTCGCCGAGCGGGATCGGCACGATGTCGGGCGGGTGGTTCGCCACCATGTTGCCGAAGAGGCCGGCCCGCAGCACCTCCACCGCCTTGCCGCCGAAGCGCGTGGCGAGCACCCGGTCGAAGGCCGTGGGCGTGCCGCCCCGCTGCAGGTGGCCGAGCACCACGTAGCGCGTCTCCTTGCCCGTCAGCTCCTCGAGCGTGGTGGCGCACTTGATGCCCGCACCGCCCAATCGCTCGACCGTTCCCGAGTGCGCGGTCTCGACGAGCGAGACCTGCCCATCCACCGGTCTGGCGCCCTCTGCGATGACAATGATGCTGAACCGCGCCCCCCACCGGTCGCGGTTCCGGATGCACTCGACGACCGCGTTGATGTCGTACGGGATCTCGGGGATGAGGATCACGTCCGCGCCGCCCGCCACCCCGGCATGAACCGCGATCCAGCCCGCATACCGGCCCATCACCTCGACGACCATGATGCGCCGATGCGCCTCGGCCGTCGTGTGCAGCCGGTCGATGGCGTCGGTGGCAAAGCTCACCGCCGTGTCGAATCCGAAGCAGCTCGTGGTCCCCGGAATGTCGTTGTCGATGGTCTTGGGCACGCAGACGAGCGGAATGCCCTTTTTGAAGAACTCGTACGAGATGGAGAGCGTCCCGTCGCCACCGATACAGACGAGCGCGTCGAGACCCTTCCGGTGGAACATCTCCATCACGCGGTCCCCGTAGTCGAAGGTGCCTTCGGGCGTGACGATGGGCTCGGCGAAGGGGTTGCCGCGGTTCACGGTGCCGAGGATCGTGCCTCCCCGCCGCAGGATGCCCGTGACGTCGCGCGGGCCGATGGGATATGACTTGTCCGGGTAGATGAGGCCGTCGAAGCTGTCCTCGAGGCCGAGCACGTCGACGCCGGCGTTATGGGCGGCCTTGACGACGGCCCTGATGACGGCATTGAGGCCGGGCGCGTCCCCACCTCCCGTGAGGATGCCGATTTTCCTGACGTTGACCATGCGGACGCGTCGCGGGCCGAGACGTGCGGGATCGCGAGGTCGTTCGAGTATACCGCCGCCGAGATGTGCCCGGGTCCGGGCCCCGCGGGCAGGCGCCGTCACATTGCCGCCCACTGGCCGGCGATGCTAGACTGAGTGGTCGTGCATGCAGCCGGCGCGCTGCATGTCCTCGCCAGATCAGGCTTTGGGCGGCTAGCTCAGCTGGAAGAGCGCCGCGTTCGCAACGCGGAGGTCGGGAGTTCGAGCCTCCTGCCGTCCACCAAGCTTGCCCCCGAAAATTCTATTCCATACGCAGGGCGCGAACAGGTTCGATGCGTGCGGCCCCACTCGCCGGGATGTAGCTCGCGACGAGGGTCAGGCCGAGCAGACCGACTGAGGCGAGGATGAACGAGGCGGGATCGGTCGGTGTGATCCCGTATAGCAGTCCCGCCAGTACCCTCGCCAGCATCAAGGCGCTTGCGGTGCCCGCGACAATCCCGGCGATGGCAACGACCAATCCATCGCTGAGCACCATCGCCAGCACTTCGCGCGAGGTGGCGCCGAGCGCGATGCGAATGCCAATCTCCTTGGTGCGCCGCGACACTCCGTAGGCGACCACGCCGTACACGCCAATCGCGGCAATCCCGAGCGCCAGCGCCGCAAGCGCGGCGAGCAGGACGGTGCGGAATTGCGGCTGTGCGGTCGCATCCACGAGCTCTTCGAGCGTGGTCACCGACGACACGACGATCCCTTTGTCCACGGCGGCGATTCCACGTCGAAGTGTGAGCGCGAAACCGGCGGGATCGCCGCTGGTCCGAACGATGAGAAACGGGGCCACCCACGGTTGCTGCGCGAACGGCCGATACACGACGTCATCAGGCGGGGCCGCAAGGCCGGCGTACTTGACGTTCGCGGTGACGCCGACCACGGTCATCTCGGCGCTGGTGCGCGCGCCGTTCCGTAACACCGGCAGCAACATGGTCCGACCGATCGGATCGTCCGTGCCGAAGAAGCGCTTCGCCGTATCCTCGCTCATGATCATCACCGGCGGGTGGTGGTCGTCGTCCGCGTCAGTGAAGAAGCGGCCCTTGATGAGGCGCATCTGCAAGGCCGGGAAATACCCGGGCGTTGCGGGGACGGCCGCCGCTTGATAGTCGACGACGTCGCCGCTGCGTCGGAGCGTGACGCGCATTCTGCTGTGGCTCGGCGGCAAGCTCGTGCCGACGCCCACGGCCCGTACGCCAGGCAGAGCCCGAATGTGGTCACTCACCCGATCGATTCTCGCAACCGTCTGTGCATCGGCGGGCCTCTCGCCAAACGCCAGATTCAGCGAGGCCGTAAGAACATGATCGGTGGCGACCCCGAGGTCCACCTGGAGGAGCCGCACGAGACTACGGCCCATCAACGTCGCACCGATGAGCAGCATCACGGCCAGCGCTACCTGCACGATGCACATCGCTCGCTGCAGGCGCCGCGCAGACCACGGCGTGGCCGTACCGCCCGAGGCTCGACTCTGAGTGGCCGCCCCGCCGACGGCCCGCAGCGCCGGCGTGATGCCTGTGAGAAGCGTCGCCAGAACGGCGAGGCACACGGCAAACAGCAGAGCCGGCCGATCGATGTGGATCGCGTCGATCCTGGGCACGGCGTCGCCGGCGACGCTCGACAACCCAATGAGGCTCAGTCGCGCCAGGATGACCCCGCAGGCCGCTCCGGCAACGCCGAGAATGGCGCTTTCCACCAGAAGTTGCCGCATCAGCTGGCGCGCCGACGCGCCGAGCGCCCGCCGAATTGCGAGCTCCTGTTCCCGTGCCGCGTTCCGCGCGAGGAGAAGGTTGATCAGATTGCCGCACGCGATGACCAGCACCATCAGCACCGATGCAAACAGGACGAGCAGTGCCGGACGCACGGCGGAGACCATGTCGTCCGCCAGGCGAACGACGGTCGTCCGAATCCCATCGCTCACCCTCCCCCAGCCGGACGCCGAGTCCTGGAACATCGGCTGCACGGCCGCGCGTGCGCCCTCCACGGTACCGTTCGGTTCGAGTCGTGCGATGAGCTGGAAGTCGCAACATCGAGGATTCACCGAGCGCACGAATCCGGCGGGCAACCACACGTCAACGTTTGCGCTCGGGAACTGGAACGCCCGGTCCACAACGCCGATGACCGTGAACATGCCTCGCGTCAGAGGCAGTTGCCCACCGACTGCGCGATCCGGGCCGCCGAACAGCCGTTGCGCGAGACGTTCGCTGATCACGGCCGCCGGCAATGCATCGTCGCCCGCTTCGAGTGGGCGTCCAGCGGCGAACGGACCGGCCATCGCCGGGAAGAACGCGCTGGACACGACGGCAGAGTCCAGCACCTCTGAACCGTTGTCGCCGGATAGGGCGACGACGTCGGCCGCAGTATAGAAGGCGGCCGCCGCGATCGAGTCGAATGGTCGTTGCCATGTCTTCAGCTGGTTCGACTGAACGGACAGCGGGACAGGGCGGTGAGCGCCGACGTAATCGACTTCCGCGCGGGCAACGACGAGTCGATCAGCCTCGTGATAGGGGAGTGGTCTCAGGAGCACTCCGTACACGATGCTGAACATGGCGACGTTTGCGCCGATTCCGAGTGCGAGGGTCAGGATGGCGGCGAGCGCAAAACCCGGGGTATTGACCACCATCCGGACCGCATAGCGAACGTCCCGAAGGACCCCGTCCATCAATCACCTCGATGTGCGAACGAGTCTATCCATCTTCACGTCGGGTCCGTATGGCCTGGCGGGCCCAGGGTTTCTTCCGAGCGCGGATCGTGTCACAAACTGAGCCGCCGGCCGTTCAAATCTTTGGCACAGTCCTACCGTTCACTGGCGAATTCGCAGGCAGAAGTCTGCCGGTTTCCACGTGCTCACGCAGCGAGCCTACCCACGGGCGTCCGCCGGCACCCCTTGGAACTGATGAGGTCCGTCGCGTCTGTCCCTCGCATTTGCAACGCGGAGGTCGGGAGTTCGAGCCTCCTGCCGTCCACCACTCACAGCCCGAGCGAGGCGACTTCGGTTGCCTCGTGCGTTGTACGACAGCAGTTGAAGACGCCGCCCAACCGGGCCCTCACCTTGCAGGCGCCTCGCCCACGGAGGCAGAAACCATGGGCATTCTCAGCTGGATTCTCTTCGGGCTGATCGTGGGGGCGATTGCGAAGCTCCTGATGCCTGGCCGTGACCCTGGTGGCATCATCGTCACCATGCTCCTCGGCATCACCGGCGCCCTGCTGGGCGGGTTCGTGGGCCGTGCGCTCGGCCTGTACCGCCAGGACGAGCCCGCCGGGTTCATCATGGCGACCGTCGGCGCCATCGTCCTGCTCGCGATCTACCGCATGATGGTCGGGCGGCGCACGGTGACGCGACCTTGAGCTGACGGAGCTCACGGCGGCACGGGATCACACAGCGGCACACAGAGCAGCGGAGTCGCGCCCGCCTCGGGCTCCGTTTTCTCCGCGCCTCTGTGTGATCCCGTGTCTCCCTGTCCTCCACTCCCGCCGGAACCCCGCCGGATTGACACGCTCTGCACCCGACGCCAGAATAACGGCGTGCCTGTTCCGCGCATTTCCCGCGAGGATCTGAAGAGCCGGCTTGAAAGCGCCGAACCGGCCACGCGACCGGTGGTGCTGGACGTGCGACTGAAGTATCCGTACGAGCACAGCACGACGAAGCTGCCGGGCTCGACCCGCATGGCACCAGATGCCGTGGATCCGGCGAAGCTGCCACGCGACCGGGAGATCGTCGCGTACGATTCCGACCCGGACGAGCTCGTCAGCGCCCGCGTCGCGGCGCACCTCATCAAAGCCGGCTTCCGCGCCAGCGCGCTGAAGGGCGGCATCGCGGACTGGCTCGCGGCGAATTTTCCCACGGAAACCAAGACCGCACCCAAGGCGGCCGCGCCGGAACCGGGCTCGCTGAAAGGCTGAGACCGACGGATTACGCATCGACGAATCGACGCATGACGCGGTCGAGTGCCTGAAAGCTCGCGAATTCGTCGATTCGTAGAAGCGTCGATGTCGAGAATCCCGCTCGGGCGCGCGCACGTCCTGGCGTCGTCCATCATCCACGAGCTGCGCCATAGCGGCGTCGAGACCGACCTGCTGACGCCCGTCGGAAGCCTTCGCCGCTTTGCCCCCGAGGTCGGTGGCACTGCGCTCTTTGCCGCGGCCGGCGCCGCGTCACGCGAGCGCCTGCTGCACGCGTTCGCCACGCTGCCGTCGGCCCAGCACGTCCCTGCGCTCGGCGACGCCGGCGCGACCATCGAGACCGGTTACGGTCCGGTGACCCTGCACGTCGCACAGCCGATCGCGGCCGGCGCGGCGCTCGTCTGGCTGACCGGATCGGTGGGACACGTACACGCGCTGGCCGGTCTCGCCGCCGAGCGCCGGCTGAGGTTCGCCGCCGGGAGGCTGACCGACGCCTCGGATCGCCAGGTGCGCTGCGAGACGGAACAGGACTTCTACGCGCTCCTCGATCTCCCCTTCATCCCTCCGGAGCTCCGGCACGGCGACGACGAGGTCGCCGCCGCCCGCGAGGGGCGCCTCCCGGATCTGGTTGCCGACGTGCACATCCGCGGCGACCTCCACATGCACAGCACGTGGAGCGATGGCCGCGACCCGATCGAGACGATGGTGTGGAGAAGCGCGGAGCTCGGGTACGAGTACATCGCGATCACCGATCATTCGCAGCGGGCGTGGTCGTCGCGCAGCCTGGCCGTCGAAGACCTCGCGCCTCAGCGCGCGGAGATCGCGCGCCTGCAGCAGCGCCATGCGAACATCCGGATCCTGCACGGCGTCGAAGTGGACATCATGAAGGACGGCAGCCTCGACTTCGCCAACGAGGTGCTGGCGGGCTTCGACATCGTCCTCGCATCGCTCCACGACCACGGCGGGCAGCCGGGCCCCGAGCTGACCGGGCGCTATCTGGCGGCCATGCACAGCCCCTACGTCGATGCGATCACGCACCCGCTGAACCGGACGCCGGGCGTATGGGAGGGATATACGCTCGATCTCGATCGTCTCTTCGCCGCGGCGGCCGAGACGGGCACCGCCATGGAGGTCGATGGAGCGCCCGGGCACCTCGACATGGACGGCGCGGTCGCACGGCGGGCCGTCGCCGCGGGCGTGACGATCCTCGTGAACAGCGACTGCCATCGCGCGGAATTCCTCAGGCGGCAGATGCGGTTCGGCGTCGGCACGGCCCGGCGCGGGTGGGTCGAGCCGCGTCACGTGCTGAACACCCGGAGCGTGGAGGAGGTGCTCGCCTTCGTCGCGCGGAAGCGCGCCCGTGGCTAGCCGCGCCGTCGTCGCCGGCTGCCTGGTCTTCACGCTCGCGTTCGCCGCGTACGCGCGGACGCTGCTGCCGGGCGTCGACCTCGGGGACACCGGCGGCTTCCAGGCGGCCGTGCTGTGGCCCGAGACGAGCGCGCGACAGGCGTACCCGCTCTACTACGCGCTCGCCAAACCATTCGTCGCGGCGCTGGCGCCGGACCAGCCGGCGCGCGGTCTCAACCTCTTCTCCGCCGTGTGCGCCGCCGTCGCCTCGGCCGTGCTGACCGGGGTCGTGACGCTCGTCACCGGCTCGGCGGCCGGCGGCGTCGTCGCGGGGCTCCTGCTCTCGTTTTCGTACACGTTCTGGACGCAGGCCGTCATTGCCGAGGTGTATCCCCTGCACCTGGCGCTCGTCGGCGCGTGCCTGGCGGCGCTGGCCGCCTGGTGGCGGCACCCGTCGACGCCGAGGCTTGCGCTCTTCTTCGCGGTGTACGCGCTCGGGTTCGGCAATCACCTGTCGATGATCCTGCTGCTCCCGGCCTTCGGCGTGTTCGTGCTGATGACGGCGGCGCAGCCGTCCGATGTGCTCCGGCCGCGCATCGTGCTGCTGGCGATCGCGACGGCGCTCGCGGGCGCGACCCAGTACGTCCCGCAGTTGCTCGCGATCTGGACGGCGATCGACAGGCCCGAGCGCTGGAGCGAGCGGCTTGCCGCGTTCTGGTTCGACGTGACGAAGTCCGACTGGCGCGAGTCCATGGTGTTGGGCCTGGGCGCGAGCCAGTTCCGCGATCGCCTCGCGATGGTCGCGTTCGACGCGAGGCAGCAGTTCGGCGCCGCGGGGATGGCGCTCGCCGTGGCCGGCATCGTGAGCCTGTGGCGGCGCACGCGCGTGTGGGCCACGCTGGTGCTGCTCGCCTACGCCGTCAACACCGCGTTTGCGTTCACCTACAACGTCGGCGACCCGCACGTCTTCTTCCTGCCCGGGCACCTCTTCGTCGCCCTCGCCGCCGGTGCGGCGGTCGGGGGCGTGACGCGTGCGCTCGAGGGACGGCGCGCCGTCGCGGCCATCGTCGCCGCCGTCGCGATCGTGTATGCCGCGTGGCGCGGCTACGACACGTGGCCTGCCGCCGATCGGCACTTGGACCGGCGCGCCGAACAGCTCGTCGCCAGGATGACCGCCGGCCTCGACGAGCGGCGCGACCTGCTGGCCGCGGACCTCAACTGGCAGGTCGAGAACGCGCTCCTGTACGAAACGCGGTACCGGCTGCGGCACGTCGTCTGGACGCGGCTGGCCGACGTGCTGCTGCACTTCCCGCTGCTCGTCCGCGACAACCACGCCGGGGCACGCGACGTCGTGCTCACGGCGGGCGCCGTGCGGCCGGTCGCCACGGCGTTCGGATCGCTCCTGCCGATCGTTCCCGATCCGATCGCGCCGCCCGCGCCGTCGCTGGCCTCGTTTGCGGCGCGGATTCCGCGCGGCGCCCCGTACGTGCTCACCGTCCTCGCCCCGACGCGCGACGACGCGCTTGACGCCGGCGAGCTCAGCGGTGGGC